>JANONW010000295.1:0-23097 GCA_031421065.1 Prolixibacteraceae bacterium | reverse complement strand
AAATGTTGAACTTCTTCCTTATGTGGATAAAAAAGTAAAAGAATATGGCTACAATTATGCCATTCACCTTCACGGGCCGGATATCAAACTTTACCCGGATGCCGAAGATGTATGGAATCATGTGAAAGATCTTGATCCACGTATCGGAATGTGTCTGGACATTGGTCACGATACCAGAAATGGCAAAGATCCGGTTGCTGACCTGAAAAAATACAAATCACGCGTTTTCGACATTCATATTAAAGATGTTACCGGAACCACCAAGCTTGGGTACTCGCTCGAAATTGGTCGCGGTGTTATTGACTTTCCTGCATTTGTAAAAATGTTGAGAAAAGTTGGCTATACCGGAGTTTGCAGTTTGGAACATGAAAAGGACATGACCGATCCGTTTATGGGAATTGCCGAATCAATTGGATATTTCAGAGGAGTAATTGCCACCACAAAAAAATAATCCAGGTTTGAATAACTTCAGGGTCGGATAAGTGAAACTGATCTGAACTCCTCATTATTTAACACTAACAATACCATCTATGATAGCGCTTTCTACACGAAATCAGGTGATGGATGGTAATATCAAATTTGCATATACAGTAAAGGATGAGATTCCAGCGTATTTCTATGGCTTTATTCCACATAGTTATCCAAGTTTTGAAGATTTTTTGAAAGGTGTGAAAACTGATTTGTTTTGGGCCGAAAGAGAGAGCCCCAATGCAAAAATTATTCAGCAAAATATTCGTGAAAAGGCAAACCAAATGATTAAAGAAAAGGAATTGTACGAAGTTTTACTGGTAAATAGCGATGGATTGATAACCGAAGGAAGCCGATCTAATGTATTTTTTGTGAAGGGAAACCGGTTTTATACTGCTCCGGTTTATCAGGTGCTGGTTGGCGTTACGCGCCAAAAAGTTTTGGAATGTCTCTCCGAATTGGCATTTCCAATCATTGAAGAGGCAGTTTTCTCTTTAGAAATAAGTGCGTACGATGCTGTTTTTTTAACCGGCACTTCGCCAAATGTTTTACCTGTGAATTGTATCGGTACGAGCACGTTTCAAACGAATAACTTCTTTGTTGAAAAACTGATGGCTAAATATAATTTAATGGTCGAAACATATATCCGCTCGCAAAAGACTTAACCGGCTAAATTGCTTTCAGGGACTTCCTTCCAAACTATATCGGTCATATAACGGGTGTTGGTGCAGCCACCAAATAAAATGATGGCTGTCAACACCAGTAATATTGTTTTCTTAGGAAACATTAAATTTGTGAATAGTCGGTTGGTACAAGGAATTTTTTGCGGACTTTGCTCACTGTATCGGCATAAATCGGTTTACCCGACATTGTTTTCCATTCACTGCTTTCCACGAATTTTTTCCAGTTAGCTTCCATTTGTTCCATATCGGTAAACCAAAGCATATACATCAATGCCGGCATAAATTTACCTGCCAGTATTTTGCCGAAAAATACCGGATGAAGTCCTACTTTTTCAAACAAAGGCAATTCCTCATCGTCGAACATGGCCACTTTTCGTCGCGCGGCATCTTCATTGTAACTTTCGTAAGTGCGGAGTTCCAATAATCCCCTGTTTTTATCCGGAAATTTCAACTTCGGAATTCCGTCAAAAGCTTCCATCAAATAGGTTTCGTATCGATCGAAAACCGGTTTCGTGGCAGGCAATTCGAAATAAGATTTGGCCGCTGCCATGTAATCTTTGTCGGTTACAAGTTCTTTCTGAAGCTTAAAATACACCTCAGCCGATGGATAAACAAACAGGGTATAAACCTTTGGCGGATCTTCCTTGTCGAGTTCTTCAAATGCCCCGAGTTTGATCCCCAATCTTTTGAATAATGGCATTAAGGCTTTTGTCAAATAAGATTTTAAAGTGTTTTTCGCGCCGCCACCGGTAAGCTGATAAACCCTGAATTCATAGAATTCATTGCCTTGTGCAGGTAGATTATTTGCAGCCAATGAGCTGCCTGTTACTGAAACTGCGGCAATAGCAGCTGTGCCTTTTAAGAAGTTTCGTCGTTGCATGGTCGATTTTGATTTAGTTTGTCGAAATTAACCATTTTTCAGGAAATGAACAAGGGAATAAAGATAATTAAAAAAAAAACTCCGAAGTAAAAAAACTCCGGAGTTTTCAATTGTTGCTTGTTAAATGATCAAGTCACAAAAGGATTGCAAAGCTTTCTTCTTTTGCCTTGACTTTATTGGGATTGGTTTTTATTCAACTTTAGTATAATCCTGGGCAGCAAATCGTTTGTAGCTGTTGTACCTCCATTTTGCATTTTCTTCAGAAGCTGTGAAAAGTTCGTCAGCAACTTCAGGGAATGCTTTTCGGAGTGAGGTATAACGTGCTTCACCATTCAGGAATGATTGAAATTTTGTCCAGTCAGGAGCATTTGAATCCATTACAAACGGATTCTTGCCTTCTGCTTCCAATAACGGGTTGTGACGGAACAAGCTCCAGTATCCACATTCCACCGCAATTTTTTCTTCGTTCTGTGTGCGGCCCATTGATTGTTTCAATCCGTGGCTGATACATGGCGAATAAGCAATGATCAAAGATGGTCCCGGATAAGCTTCGGCTTCGCGGATCGCTTTTAGGTATTGTGCCTGGTTGGCGCCCATTGCAACCTGTGCTACATATACATAACCATAAGTCATGGCCATTGCTCCAAGATCTTTTTTGCGGATGCGTTTTCCTGAAGATGCGAATTTAGCCACGGCGCCAACAGGTGTCGATTTGGAGGCCTGACCACCAGTGTTTGAATACACTTCGGTATCCATTACCAAAATATTTACATCTTTACCGGAAGCCATTACGTGATCCAAACCTCCATAGCCAATATCGTAAGCCCAACCGTCTCCACCAAAAATCCAGATTGATTTTTTAACGAGATATTGTTTCAATCCAACGATTTCTTTCGCATAGCCGGCATTACTTCCGGCCAGAACTTCAAGCACTTTATCCGATACTTCCTGAGTTTTTTCTGCATTGATTTTATTTTCAATCCAGTCATCAAATGCTGCTTTTTCAGCTTCAGAAGCACCGTTTGCCATGGCATCGGTCATGATCGATTCGATTCTGTCGCGTTGTGCAGAAACACCTTCAGACATACCAAAACCATATTCGGCATTGTCTTCGAACAATGAGTTGGCCCAGGCAATACCTTTTTCGCTCTCTTTGTGTTTGCAATATGGAGTCGATGGAGCTGATCCACCATAAATAGAAGAACAACCTGTTGCATTGGCAACCATCATGCGTTCGCCGTAAAGCTGTGAAATAAGCTTGATATAAGGAGTTTCACCGCAACCTGCACATGCGCCTGAAAACTCGAACAATGGCTGTGCAAACTGCGAATTTTTAACCGATTTGGACTTATCAACCACTTTTTCTTTGTACGATACTTTTGAATCGAAATGATCCCATCGGCTGATTTCGGCTTCCTGCGTTCCAAGAGGTTTCATTTCCAGCGCTTTTGTTTTCGAAGGACAAACATCGGCACAGTTACCGCAACCGGTACAGTCGAGTACGCTTACCTGAATGCGGAAATTAAGGTTCGGAAATTGTTTATTTGGAACTGCCTGAAGTGATTTTGTTCCATCTGGCAATTTAGCCAGTTCGTCTTCATTGATCAGGAAAGGGCGTATTGCAGCGTGTGGGCAGACATAAGCACACTGGTTACACTGAATACAGTTTTCGGCCTGCCATTCAGGAACATTTACCGCAATGCCACGTTTTTCGTAAGCGGCAGTTCCCGACATAAAAGTTCCGTCTTCAGCGCCCAGGAATGTACTTACAGGAAGGTCGTCGCCTTTTTGCGCATTGATAACATCAACAATTTTGGTAATGTAGACCGGACGGTTGGTATCTTCTTTTTCAGTGCTGATAACGATGTTTTTCCATTCATCAGGCACTTCAATTTTTACTACATTATTTGCACCTGCCTCAACAGCGGCAAAGTTCATGTTGACAACCATTTCGCCCATTTTGCCATACGATTTCACGATTGCTTTTTTCATTTCTGAAACAGCTATGCCAAAAGGAATTACTTCGGTAATTTTGAAGAATGCCGATTGCATAATCGTGTTGGTGCGGTTTCCGAGGCCAATTTCTTCGCCAAGCATCGTGCCGTTGATAGTGTAGAATTTGATATCATTATCGGCCATGTATTTCTTCATGGTACCGGGCAGTCTTTTCTTTGTTTCTTCTTCGTCCCAAATGGAATTGAGCAGGAAAGAACCGCCTTTTTTCAAACCTTTTAATACATCGTATAAATGAAGGTATGCCGGAACATGGCAGGCAACAAAGTCAGGAGAATGGATCAGATAAGTTGACCGAATGGGCACATCGCCAAAGCGCAGGTGCGAAGAAGTAAACCCACCTGACTTTTTAGAGTCGTAGGCAAAATAAGCCTGACAATATTTATCAGTAGCTTCACCAATTATTTTGATCGAATTTTTATTGGCCCCAACTGTTCCATCAGAACCCAAACCATAAAATTTAGCTTCGTAAGTTCCTGCAGGCGCTGCATTTACTTCAGGTTTTAACGGAAGCGACTTAAAGGTCACATCATCAACAATACCAATGGTAAATTGATTTTTTGGCTCGTTCAATTCAAGGTTTTCGTACACCGAAAGAATCTGGGCAGGAGTAGTGTCTTTTGAACCCAATCCAAAACGACCGCCAACAATTAACGGTGCATTTTCTTTTCCGTTAAAAAGTTCGCAAATATCCAGGTACATAGGTTCGCCATTTGCCCCCGGCTCTTTGCTGCGGTCAAGAACTGATATGCGTTTTACCGTTTTTGGCAATACGTTCATGAAATATTTTGCTGAGAAAGGGCGATAAAGGTGAACAGCCAAAAGTCCAGCTTTTTTGCCCTGAGTTGCCAAAAAATCGATGGTTTCGCGGATGGTCTCGGTTACCGAACCCATTGCAATGATAATATTTTCAGCATCTTCGGCTCCGTAATAAGTAAACGGATGGTATTCGCGACCGGTAATTTTGGTGATTTCCTGCATGTAACCTTCTACAATATCAGGAACTGCATCGTAAAAACGGTTGGAAGCTTCTTTTGCCTGAAAGAAAATGTCAGGATTCTGAGCAGTCCCGCGTGTTACCGGATGTTCAGGATTAATAGCTTTATCTCTGAATTCCTGAATCAGTTTCATATCAACCAGTGGGAGCATGTCTTTTATGCTGATTACTTCAATTTTCTGAACCTCGTGTGAAGTACGGAACCCGTCGAAGAATGCCATAAATGGAATTCGCGATTTTAAGGTTGCTAAGTGTGCAACACCTGCAAGATCCATTTCTTCCTGAACCGATCCGGCAGCCAGCATGGCGAAACCAGTTTGGCGGGCTGAATAAACGTCGCTGTGATCGCCGAAAATTGACAATGCGTGACCTGCTAGTGCACGTGCACTGATATGAAATACGCAAGGCAGTAATTCACCCGCAATTTTGTACATGTTTGGAATCATCAGCAACAGACCCTGTGAAGCAGTGTAAGTTGTTGTCAATGCCCCCGACTGCAATGCTCCGTGAACAGCACCGGCAGCGCCACCTTCGCTTTGCATTTCGGCCAGTCGCACCGGACGGCCAAACATGTTGGTTTTTCCATCGGCGGCCCATTCATCCACATATTCGGCCATGGTCGATGATGGCGTGATTGGGTAAATACAAGCTACCTCACTGAACATGTAACTAATATGCGCTGCGGCATAGTTTCCGTCACATGTAATGAACTCTTTTTCTTTTGCCATTTTTGTAATGTTTAATTTGTATTTTTTTTATCTGTTGTTTTTTTGAATTGTTTCTTTATTGCTTTGTCCTTGTTTGTTAATGTTTTAGACTTTAAACTTTGAACTTTAAACTGCTAATATAAAAATCCGAACAACCAAAGTGGGATAGTCCTGTCGGCGCCGAGTTCAATCATGTCGGCAGCAGCATACGCATCGTCGGCCAACGGAACTGTATATTTGTTTCCTACAGAAAAATGAAACTGTTCGTTCACCTTGAAATCAGCTTTACCTGAACTTTTTACCTGATGCTGATAACCTACCTGGTTGCAGAAAAATGTTTGCCTAAGTGATTGGTTGCTGATATTGGAAGGGTCGATAGCATACATCAGGTTGGTGTTGTGCAGGTAAACCTGATCAGGTTTTTTTATCTCATCATCATTGTCATTCGAAAACAACAGATTGATAATCCGGGCATTTTTCAGGTAGCGCAGATAATTCATAATGGTTGCCCGCGATGCTTGTACATCGGCGCTGATTTTACTCACATTGGGTGAAAAAGGTACATGACTGGCAATAATCTGCAATAATTTTCTAAGTTTCGGCAGATATTGCAAATCAATCTGGTTGAGGTAAGTTACATCAATTTCGAGAGCCAGATTAATGTGTTTTAACAATGTTTCGTTGTAGAACCCTTTGTTTTCGATGAAATACGGATAAAAGCCATTTTTCAGATATTCGTTGAAGAATGCAAGGGGCTTAATTTGCCGGATAATTTCCTGTGCAATGCTTACATGATCTGTAAGTATCTCCTGTAATGTGTATCTCCTGAAATTCAGGTTCGACTGGTGATTCAGGTATTCGCGAAACGAAAGTCCTTCGAGATGGTATATTTTTGCAATGTCCTGCAATTCGTTGTTTCCTTCAAGAACCCTAAGAACGGGCGAGGCCGAAAAAATAATTTGTAAGTCAGGAAAATTATCGTAGCAGGTTTTTAATTCTGAAGCCCAATCCGGATATTTATGTATCTGATCGAGAATCAGTGTTTTCCCACCTGTTTTGTAAAATTCGTCAGCAAATGAAATGATTTTTCTTTTGGTAAAGTAAAAATTGTTAAGGTTTGCATACAGGCAAGTTTTGTCGTTCAGAAATTTTTCTTTTACAATATCGATCAGAAAAGTAGTTTTGCCCACTCCCCGAAATCCTTTGATCCCGATGACACGGTGATCCCAGTTGATTTCATCAAGAAGTTCTCTCCGAATAGACATATGGGATTGTTCCTGAAGAATATTGTGAATGTTGACCAGATTTTGCATTTTCAGAACTTAATGCTACAAAAGTAATGTTCCAGAATTATTAATTGCTATCCAGAGATGACAAAATAAGTTAAAATGTGCAATTTAGAATTATTAAAAATAACGATTCGTTGTAATTTGCAAATTTGCTTGTTTATAGCTAAATCTCTACATTCGGCAGAAATTATCATACAATGTTTATTGCACATCAATGGTTAACTCAAAAATTACGATAGAATGAAAAGGGGAAAGATTTCAAATATCTTACGTCAGCTTGGATTAATTTATTTGACTGATTGGATTCGATATTATTTGGAGCGTTTCAAAAACCGCAAAGTAAACAGGGCATTCGTAAAGAACAATCCTCATGTCAAACTTCCACCCGATTACCTGATATATGAATCATTTCAAATAAATTATCAGAAATATTATACCGAAAGTATTGATACTGCAAAATGGGTTGCCGATCATTTCAGGAAACACACCGAACTAAAAAACAAAAAGATACTGGATTGGGGATGTGGCCCTGGACGGATAATCCGCCACCTTCCTGCTGTTATTGGAAATGGCTGCGAATATTTTGGTGCCGATTACAATGCAAAATCAATAGATTGGTGTTCAGAAAACCTTCCAGACATCAGTTTTAATAAGAATTCGCTAACGGCTGTGCCCTATCCAGAAGATTTTTTTGATATGATTTATGGGCATCTCTATTTTTACCCACTTATCGGAACAATTACACCACGACTGGTACAATGAGTTGCTGCGGATCCTAAAACCTGGTGGAATTATGTTTCTGACAACACAAGGCGACAATTTCAAGGTTAAATTAGCAGATTCGGAACTTGTACGCTTTAATAAAGGTGAACTGATAATTCGGGGCAAAGTAAAAGAAGGGCACCGAACCTATTCTGCATTTCATCCAACTGATTTTATGAAAAAGCTTTTCTGTAATGTTGATATTTTGGAACATATTAAAACCAAACCAGCAAAGGGCGAAGGATGGTTGCCTCAGGATATATGGATGATAAAGAAAAGGTAAATTTTATACTTTTGTGGGGTTAAAAATGTTCCATGACACATAAAACACCCGAATTATTATTACCCTCAATACGCTGATAAAGAACAAGAAAATTGATCAACTGATCGATGTTTTGTCATTTCTGAATTCGCTAAAAGTGGATGCAATTATCATTCAGGATTGGGGCGTTTATTTTATTGCGCGACAGTTTTTCCCAAAGCTGGTTCTTCATGCCAGTACCCAAATGGGCGATCACAATTCTGTAGGCGTTAATTTTGCGGTATCAAAGGGAATCGTGCGTACCGTTCTTGCCCGCGAATTAACCATGCCCGAACTGGAAAAGATTGCAAAGGAAAGTAAGGCCGAACTCGAACTGTTTGTACATGGTGCCTTGTGTTATTCTTTCTCCGGAATGTGCCTTTTCAGCAGTTATGCCGGTGGGCAGGGTGCTAACCGGGGATTGTGCAAACAAAGTTGCCGCCGTTTGTATCAGGAAGGAGAGGAGCAACATGCGCTTTTCAGCCTGAAGGACAATCAGCAACTCAGTAATTTGGAACAGATTTGCGAACTTGGAATTCATTCATTAAAAATTGAAGGCCGTATGAAATCTGCCGATTATGTGTTTCAGGTTTGCAAAGCCTATCGGATGGCTTTGGACAATACAGCAAAAATGCAGGAGGCAGCCGAAATGCTTGAATTGGATACAGGGCGCGAAAAAACCTCCTACTTTTTGGGTGGTGATATTAGCGATTCGAAGATTACGATGCAGTAATTCTTTCGTATAAAAAATACGATTGGGAAAATTTTGATCCGAATGCCACAGTATTTCAAGTAAAGGATGGAATAACCATAGTTTATCCGACCATTCCGGTTGCTTTGTTTCATTACCGCAATAAGTTGGAGAAAAGTGGCTTCAACAGGTTTTTAATTGATTATTCAGGAGAAATAATTACAACAAATGTGGCAAAGCGTATTCTGAAGAAATACATCAATTCCGAATCAGTTCAACCTTCAACAAGTTTCAACTTCAAGCTGGGACTGAAATAAAAAAGAGAGCTGTTGGACTCTCTTTCTATATTTTGTTTTTTCAATCGGATTATCCGTCGTTCATCGAAATCAGGAATTCTTCAATCGAATCGGTTCTCATGATCCTGGTTTTAAGGAATTCCATTGCTTCATTTGAGTTCATGTCGCCAAGGAAATTGCGTAGGATATAAATTTTATCGAGCACGCTTTTCGTCAACAATAAATCTTCGCGGCGGGTGCTCGATGCATTGATATCGACAGCAGGGAAAATACGTTTGTTCGACAATTTTCGGTCAAGTTGCAATTCCATGTTACCTGTACCTTTAAATTCTTCGAAAATCACTTCATCCATTTTAGAACCAGTTTCAGTTAAAGCGGTTGAAAGAATTGTAAGCGAACCACCTTCTTCGATGTTACGGGCCGCTCCGAAGAAACGTTTTGGTTTATGCAGCGCATTTGCATCGACACCACCCGAAAGTATTTTGCCGGAAGCCGGTGATACTGTATTGTAAGCACGGGCCAGGCGGGTAATTGAATCGAGCAGTATCACCACATCATGTCCGCATTCGACCAGGCGTTTTGCTTTTTCGAGAACCATGTTGGCCACACGTACGTGACGTTCAGCCGGTTCGTCAAAAGTTGAGGAGATGACTTCCGCGTTTACGTGGCGGGCCATGTCAGTAACCTCTTCAGGGCGTTCATCAATCAGCAGTACCATCATGTAAACTTCAGGATGATTGGCTGCAATTGCATTGGCTATTTCTTTGAGCAACATTGTTTTACCGGTTTTTGGCTGCGCAACAATTAATCCGCGCTGTCCTTTGCCGATTGGGGTGAACAAATCAATAATCCGGGTAGAAATGTTATCGTGACCGTTACCTGTTATATTGAATTTTTCGTTTGGAAATAATGGAGTCAAATGCTCGAAAGGTACACGGTCGCGGATGTAATCCGGTGTTCTTCCGTTGATCTCGATTACTTTAATTAATGGGAAATATTTTTCCCCCTCTTTTGGAGGACGGATTGTTCCGGTAACTGTATCACCGGTCTTTAGTCCGAAAAGTTTAATTTGCGATTGAGAAACATAAATGTCATCGGGCGAGTTCAGGTAATTAAAATCTGAGGAACGCAGGAATCCGTAACCATCGACCATAATTTCCAAGACACCAGTATTGCTGATGATTCCATCAAATTCGTATGGTTTTTCCTGATTCTGTTGGTGTTTTGGCTGTTTCGGATCTTGATTCTCACGGTTCTCCCATTTCGGGTTATTTTCAAAGTTCTTTTTCTTATTCTGTGGTTCAACTTTTTTATCATCCTGATTATCTTGCGCTACTTCATCAGTGATCACAACTTCCGACCTGTTTTCCTGTTTTTGAACAACGATAACTTTTTGTTCTTCAATTGGTTCAGAAATAGAAATTTCAGGTTCATTTTCAATTACATCGTCCGGAAGAAGAATTTCCTGTCTTACTTTTTGCGGTTGATTTTGATTTTTGTTTTGATTAGGGTTGGGTTTGTGTTTTTGTTGACCTGGATTTTGACCCTGATTGGATGACCCGGCTTTAATGTGCTCTGTACGTGGCCTTTTTTTAATCTGAAATTCTCTTTTACCTTCTTTTTTCTGTTCGTTGGAAGAAGTAATTGCGGGTGATTTTGTTTCAACCTTTTCTTCAGATTTTACCTCTGTGGCTTCAGTACGCTTTTCTTCTTTTCTGAACCCAAATAATTTATTAAGAACCGAAGTTTCTTCACGTTTGGGTTGATTTAAATCGCGGGGTGATATAAATTTCCTTCCTTCAGGTTTTTTCTCTGAAGCTTTAATAGCTTGAGTGTCAAGTATCGTATAGATGAGATCTTGTTTTTTGTACAATTCAACTTTTTTTATATCAAGCTCTTTTGCAATATCTTTTAAGTCAGGTAGGAGTTTTCTGCTTAATTCAATAATATCATACATAATTTTTAATTGATTTGTTAATATCTAAAAGGTCAAGTAATTAAAAAAAAAGTTTTGGAATTGATAATTTGGATAATCAGTACTTGTTCGAAATTTTTTGCAAGTATAGTCAAATCCTTATAACTTGACAAGCAAATGGTGATTTATTCAATTAACGGAGCCCAATATTCATCAGATAATTCAGGTTATGGTTCAGTTTTTAGTTTCATCCAACAATTAAATTTACCATTCGACAGTCAAAACGAACCATTCGCATGGAAATTCGCACAGTTCATGAAATTTCATTTATAAAATTATTCCAATAGATCATTTGTTATTACTTTCGGCACTGAGAAATGTCATTTTTTTTAACCAAAAAAATGGTTTCGATTATTATAATTGCATTTAAACTTTGTTTGTGTCTATGATGTTTTACAACAATAAAGGATTTTTAAAATGAGACAGCTTAAAATTGCCAAACAGGTTACGAACAGGGAAGCATTGTCGCTTGATAAATACCTGCACGAAATTGGACGCATGGATTTGATTAGTGCTGAGGAAGAAGTCGAATTAGCAAAGCGAATCAAAAAAGGTGATAAAGATGCCCTGGAAAAAATGATTACCGCAAATTTAAGATTTGTTGTTTCGGTTGCAAAGCAATACCAAAATCAGGGTCTTAGTTTGCCCGATTTAATTAATGAAGGAAATCTGGGTTTAATCAAAGCTGCCCAGCGTTATGATGAAACCCGAGGGTTTAAATTTATTTCTTACGGTGTTTGGTGGATTCGCCAAGCAATCCTTCAGGCATTGGCCGAACAGGCTCGAATTGTGCGGTTGCCATTAAATAAGATTGGCTCGATCACCAGAATCAATAAGACTTTCAGCAGGCTTGAACAGGAATTTCAGCGTGAACCAACTTCTGACGAAATAGCTTTCTTACTTGAAACTTCCAGCGAAGTTGTTGAGGATGCATTGAAAATTTCTTCGCATCACGTTTCAATGGATGCCCCGATTTATGATGACGAAGGAAACAGTATGTATGATGTTATTTTAAACGAAGATTCTCCTAGTCCTGATTGTGGATTGATGAAAACCTCACTTAGTAATGAAATTGACCGTACATTATCGACTCTGGGAGAGCGTGAAGCCGATGTAATCCGTTATTTCTTTGGTTTATGCGGACATCGTCAGCACACACTTGAAGAAATTAGCGATGAATTCGGACTGACCAGGGAACGGGTGCGTCAGATAAAGGAGAAGACCATTGAAAAAATGAGAAACCATTACCGGAACAGATTGCTCAAATCATATTTGTAATTTAGGTAAAGCTGCCTCGTGCAGCTTTTTTTGTCCTGTTTTTTTTATCGAACGGATAAAATCTTACTTTTGAAACAAAATATACCCTCCATGAAACTTGTTGCACCTTCAATTCTGGCCGCTAATTTCAACCATCTTGGTAATGAAATTGAGATGATAAATAACAGTGAAGCTGATTTGGTTCATTGTGATATTATGGATGGTGTTTTTGTTCCAAATATTTCCTATGGATTACCAATAGTTGAACATATTCATCGAATTTCACAGAAACCATTGGATGTGCATCTGATGATTGTTAATCCAGACCGCTATGTTGAAGCATTTTATAAAGCCGGGGCAGCCATTATAACAGTGCATTACGAAGCTTGTACCCATCTGCACCGCACAGTTCAGCAAATAAAAAATCTTGGCATTCAGGCCAGTGTTTGTCTTAATCCACATTCTCCGGTGGCATTGCTCAGCGATATAATCGAAGATTTGGACATGGTACTGCTCATGTCAGTTAACCCGGGATTTGGCGGGCAGAAATTCATTGAAAATACTTACCTAAAAATTGCACAGTTAAAAGACCTCATTATTCAACGAAATTCAAAAGCAATGATTGAAATTGATGGCGGGGTTAATTTCGAGGTGGGAGAGAAACTTTACAATGCAGGGGCTGATGTTTTGGTAACCGGAAGTTTTGTTTTTGGCTCGGAAAATCCGATTGAAACGATTGCTGCGCTTAAAAGACTATGAATAAAAACTGTACTGGTCATTTTTGTTAAACTTCGCTTTGTTCGCCACGTGCAGTTCTTTTAATGAACAACCACTTGTACATCCGCCACATTTTGTGACTTTTTTCTTCGTCAAATTGAAAAACTGGAGAATTCGGAAAATCAGAACTCCAAATGCAGCTGCAATAATTATATATGCGATAATATCCTGAACCATAATTATTCATTTAAATATTTGGCTGAAAATCAGCTTCTATACCAATAAAGTTGCAATATTAAAAACCAGAAAAGAAATAATCCACGCCACCGCTGTAGTATATACAACTGTGAATATTGCCCATTTTAACTTTCCTGATTCATTCTTAATTGTTGCTATAACACCGATACAGGGGAAATAGATCAATACAAAGGCCAGAAATGACAACGCCACCGGAGTCGAAAAAACCAATTCGCCCTTTCTTTCTCCTGAAATAAACCTTTCCTGTTGCAGTTTGCTGCCCAACCCAACTTTTTCATTGTTTTCATCAACCTGATACAAAACACCCATTGTGCTTACAATTATTTCTTTTGCAGGAAGTCCGGCCAACAGGCCGATGCTCATTTTCCAATCGAAACCCAAAGGATCCATTACCGGCTGTATGAAATGACCAATTTGACCAAGATAGCTATTTTGTAACCGGTGGCTTTGGTCAATGCCTGACTGAATATTCAGCGAATCTGTTTGAATCCCTGATGGAATTTCTGCTGTGCGCTCTCTCGGAAAATAGCCCAATGCCCATATAATAACTACTCCAATAAGTATTACTCCACCAATTTTTTGAAGGTATTGCTGTGTTTTGTCCCACATGTGCACAATAATGTTTTTCACCGTTGGAAGACGATAAGGTGGGAGTTCCAGAACAAAAGGCGTTTCTTTATTCCTGAAAATGGTTTTGTTTAACAATTGTGCGGTCAGAAATGCGATCAATATTCCGGCGAAATAAATACTGCCCAATACCAAAGCCGGATGTTGCGGAAAAAAGGCGGTGATAAAAAGGACATAAACCGGAAGCCTTGCACTGCACGACATGAAAGGAATGATAAGCATGGTGAGCAAACGATCGCCGGGACTTCGCAAAGTACGGGTTGCCATAATTGCAGGTACATTGCATCCAAAACCCATTACCATAGGTATAAACGAACGGCCATGAAGTCCAAACCGGTGCATAATTTTATCCATGATGAAAGCAGCCCTGGCCATGTAGCCAGAGTCTTCCATAAATGAAATAAAAAGGAACAGGATCAGGATGTTCGGCAGAAAAACAAGCACACTACCGGTCCCGTCAATAATTCCATTGATTAACAGATCCCGGAGCATTCCGTCGGGAAGCATATTTGATACCACATTGCTTACCAAAGCTACCAGATTTTCAATCCAACCCATTGGATATGCACCTAGTTTGAATGTTGAATAGAAAGCAATGGAAATTAGAAGTATGAATATCGGAAACCCAAAATAGGTATGTGTCAGTATATTATCAATTTTTTCAGAAGGGTTGATGCTGCGCTTTTCTCTTTGCTTGTATGTTTCTTTCAATGCCCCGGAAATAAAACCGTATTTGGCATCCGTAATAACAGTCTCGCTGTCTTCATTGTATAATCGTTCAATCCGTCTGATTTCATTCTGGACCGTTTTCTCAATATCGATATAATTGGGATAGGAAGCCAATGATAGATCTGTTTGTTTATCGCGTTCAAGAAGTTTAATGGCTAAAAATCTGGAAGAAATATTATCTGTAATTGGTTTTTCGAGCTTTATTTTTGTTCTCAGTGCCAGAATTGACTCTTCGAGTTCATCGCCATAATTGATATGAATGTGGCGCATGATCGGATCGAGGTCTTCATACACTTCAACGATTTTATGCAAAAGTTCAGTAATTCCTGTTCCTTTGGAGCTTACAGTAGGAATAATCGGTATTCCCATCAATTTGCCAAGACTCTGATAATCAAACTTTACCTTGTTTTTCAATAACTCATCGTACATATTCAAAGCAATAATTACTTTGATATCCATGTCGATCAATTGAGTTGTAAGGAATAGATTTCGCTCCAGGTTGGACGAATCGATCATATTGATCACAATATCAGGAGTTTCGTTCATGATGAAATTCCTGACATAAATTTCTTCGGGCGAATAAGCTGTGAGCGAGTAGGTGCCCGGTAAATCGAAAATATTAAAGTTGTACCCGTTTTGTGTGAAAGTGGCTTTTTTTGCATCAACAGTTACACCACTGTAGTTTCCAACATGCTCTTTCGATCCGGAAAGAAAATTAAACAAGGTAGTTTTGCCGCAATTTGGATTGCCGACCAGCGCGATATTAATTGTTCTTTCTTTTTCTTTTACCGATACTTTAAGGTTTTCAAGGTCAATTACCCCTTCATAGTTTTGTGTAAATTGTGTGGGCGCTTCTGTCTGACTTACCACTTCAATCAAATTTGCTTCTGTGCGGCGAAGGGTAATGTTGTAGTCAAGTATCTTATATTCAATAGGTCCGTTAAAAGGGGCATTTTTTATTACGGTCACTTCTTTCCCTTTTACAAATCCCATTTCGGTGATCCTTTTTCGGAAAGAACCATGCCCCAGAACTTTTGTAATAATTACAGTCTCTTTATTTTTTACTTCAGAAAGTCTCACAATAACCGTTTCAGATACTATGCTAATTTAAACCAAATAAGAATAACGCTGTAAATATATCCAAGTTTTTACAAAATGTTTAAAAAAAAGAGTTTTGTTGATAAATCAAATTTGATTAAATTACATTTGCTGTACCTGAAAACAATTTTATGGAAGACGATAGCATTTATAAGAGAATACAGGAAGCAATTTCTTCTTTGCCCGAAAATTTTAGCGTATTGGAAGAACAGATTGATATTGAGCTTCAGATGGAGTATTTTAATTATGGGCGTGACCTGAAAACAAATTTTCCGTCCGGAACAATACTTCAACATCAGGCCGATTTGTTTGATCCGGATGTTCCTTTGGATGAAAAAAAGAATTTATTGGTTTTGCTTGCCTCACAGGAAAAAGTGAAAGCTTTCAGGACAATCGAAAAATATACTAAAAATCCGGATCCTGAATTGCGGGCATGGGGCATATTGGCGCTTCAGGAAAGTCGTATGGTAATACAAAGTTCGCTGATGGACGAACAACAGGTATATATATCGACCGGTTTAGGCGGAAAGGGTCAGAAATTAAGGTATTTTGTGGTACTGATCGGTCGTGAAAATGATGTTGGATATTTACCTATCCAACGTAAACTGCTAAAGAATGAACTTGAATTTGCCGTTACCAAAAATGACGGTGAGCTCGAAGAAATGAAATTTGAAGGCAATCTTGCTGTTGCAGTGATGCTTCTTCCTGTTAAGTCTGACTTGCAGGGCTTATTCATCAATGTAATAAATGAATGCAATCAGTTTGGAGATTTTGTTCGTCAGGACATTATTATTACCAATGTTAAAAGAATGAGTGTTGATGAGATCAAACATTTTATAAACCGAAAACAATAAGCATTAAGTTATGTTAGATAAAATGATAAATGTTGCTATTCAGGTTTTACCAAGATCTGCAAAAATAGAAACTCGTTATAATCAGGATGTTCTTATTGAAGACAAGATGAACAAGTACGAATAAGCAAAAAAACTGTTTGCGACAGGTTGTTTTTGTTCTGATAAGTTTTATCTTTGCATCGCTTTTAGAATGGCCCCGTAGCTTAATGGATAGAGCATCTGACTACGGATCAGAAGGTTGCAGGTTCGACTCTTGCCGGGGTCACATAAAATCAAGCAGTTACAGTCTTAAAAAACGTAACTGCTTTTTTATTTGATACACGGAACCATTTTCGGCTGTAGCGCCTCAAAACAAAAGGGAACAATCCTTTCAGATCATTCCCTTTTTATTCGTTTAACGGCTATTCTTTTAACTCCGGACTTCCAACTTCGGACTTCCGTTCTATTTGCTGTGTCTGATATTCGCCTGTGCAGCGGCCAATCTGGCAATCGGCACGCGGTATGGAGAACAGCTTACATAGGTCATTCCTAATTTGTCGCAAAATTCAATCGAACTTGGTTCGCCACCATGTTCGCCACAAATACCAATTTTCAGATCGGGTTTTGTCATTCGGCCACGGGTTACACCAATTTCCATTAAAAGCCCAACACCGTTTTGGTCTATCACCTGGAACGGATCTTGTTTGAGGATGTTTTTTGCCAAATAGTCGGGTAGAAATTTACCGGCATCGTCACGCGAGTAACCCAAAGTCATTTGGGTCAAGTCATTGGTTCCGAACGAGAAGAAATCAGCTTCAGCAGCAATGTGGTCGGCAGTTAATGCTGCACGTGGAATTTCGATCATGGTACCAACCTGATAATCGATACGGTCGCCTTTTTCGGCAAACACTTTTTCGGCTGTGGCACGGATGATGGTGGTCTGGTTTACTAACTCAGCTACCGTACCAACCAGCGGAACCATAATTTCAGGGCGGGCATCAACACCTTTGGCTTTCAGGTTCATTGCAGCTTCGATGATGGCGCGGGCCTGCATGGCGGTAATTTCAGGATAAGTAATACCCAAACGGCAACCGCGGTGACCCAACATCGGGTTAAACTCGTGCAGCGATTCCACTTTGTATTTTACCTGTTCGGCCGAAATGCCCATTTCGTTGGCCATTTCAAGCTGGTTGGCTTCTTCGTGGGGAACAAATTCGTGCAATGGCGGATCGAGCAACCGAATGGTGACTCCATAACCGGCCATCGCTTCGAAAATACCTTCAAAGTCGCTACGCTGCATCGGCAAAAGTTTTTCGAGCGCTTTCTCACGTCCGGCAACATCGTCTGCCAAAATCATTTCGCGCATGGCTTTGATGCGGTCGCCTTCGAAGAACATGTGTTCGGTACGGGTCAAACCAATACCTTGTGCACCGAAATTGCGGGCAATCTGTGCATCTTTTGGCGTATCGGCATTGGTACGAACCGACATCCGTTTGTATTTATCGGCAATGGTCATTAATTCACCAAAGTAGCCGCTCATTTCAGGATCGATGGTGGCAATTTTACCTTCATATACTTCGCCAGTGGTTCCGTTGAGCGAGATGAAATCGCCTTCATGGAATGTTTTTCCGTTAACGATCATGGTGCGTAGTTTGTAGTTGATCTTCAGTGCGCCTGCTCCCGAAACGCAGCATTTGCCCATGCCACGGGCAACAACAGCAGCGTGCGAGGTCATACCGCCACGGGCAGTCAGAATACCTTTGGCCACGTTCATGCCACGAAGGTCTTCAGGAGAAGTTTCGATACGGACCAAAATTACGTTTTTCCCTTCCGTTACCCATTCTTCGGCCTCGTCGGCAAAGAACACAATCTGGCCGGTAGCCGCGCCAGGGGATGCTGGTAAACCTTTGGCCAAAACTTTGGCTTCTTTAATCGCTTTTTTATCAAAAACAGGGTGCAGTAACTCGTCTAATTTATTTGGTTCAACGCGGAGCAACGCGGTTTTTTCGTCAATTAAACCTTCTTTCAGCATGTCGATGGCAATTTGCACCATGGCGGCACCGGTACGTTTTCCATTACGGGTTTGCAACATCCACATTTTGCCTTCCTGAATGGTGAACTCCATATCCTGCATGTCCTTGAAGTAGGTATCAAGTTTTTTCTGAATTGTGAACAACTCATTGTACATCTGAGGCATTGCTTCTTCGAGGGACGGATAATTGGCGGCACGGTCTTCTTCAGAAACTTCGGCCAATACAGCCCAACGCTTTGAACCTTCCAGTGTGATCTGCTGAGGCGTGCGGATACCTGCCACAACGTCTTCGCCCTGGGCATTGATCAGGTATTCTCCGTTGAATATATTTTCTCCGGTTCCGGCATCGCGGCTAAAGCAAACACCTGTTCCTGATGAAAGTCCCATATTCCCGAATACCATCGCCTGAACGTTAACCGCAGTTCCCCATTCTTCTGGAATCTGGTTTAACTGGCGGTAATAAATGGCACGGTCGTTCATCCAACTGTTGAATACAGCACTAACGGCGCCCCAAAGCTGTTCGTATGAGTCTTCAGGAAAATCGTGGCCGGTTTTAGATTTAACAGCAACCTTGAATTTGGTAACCAATTCTTTGAGTGCGTCAACTGATAGTTCATTGTCGTTAATAACGCCTTTTTCGTGTTTTAATTCTTCCAGAATTTCTTCGAACGGATCGATGTCGGTTTTTGAAGTTGGTTTCAAGTCGAGTACAACATCGCCGTACATCTGGATAAAACGGCGGTAGCTATCCCATACAAAACGTGGGTTCCCGGTTTTTTTAGCCATTCCTTCAACAACGGTGTCGTTCAAGCCAAGGTTTAGAATGGTATCCATCATTCCTGGCATTGAAGCTCTGGCACCCGAACGCACCGAAACTAAAAGCGGATTTGAAGCGTCACCGAATTTTCCACCGGTTTGATTTTCCACCTGAGCGATGGCTGCTTCAACATCAGCCTTAAGAAGTTCGATCACTTTTTCGCGACCAAGTTTATTGTAAATGGCACAAACTTCAGTAGTGATAGTGAACCCTGGGGGCACAGGAACACCAATCAGGTTCATTTCAGCAAGGTTTGCACCTTTTCCCCCAAGCAAATTTTTCATATCAGCTTTTCCTTCAGCTGCACCATTTCCAAACGTGTAAACGTACTTTGTCATAAGAAATTTAATTTATAGATTATTGATATATAGAGTGTCCATTGCAATTTAGTAATTCAAAAATAGTCCTGTTTTCTGAAGTATTCTTGCCATATTTTTTTGTGGTTTTGTTGAACCACATTCGCAAATGATTAAATTTTCAAATTGTTTTATAAAGCAGACGGATGCAAATATATATACATTCGTTGATGAAGCAAATAAACTTTACAAACTTTAATTAATGAAAATCTTAACAATACTTAACGAACGTTCATAGAAGTTAACTGAATGCCGAATTATATTTGCACCATAGTTAAAGAGACACATTTAGAGCATTAGTTTTTTTTCATAGAAATAGGTTTGGTTAGGTAGAAAAGGATGGTTGGGGCCATCCTTTTTTTTGCATTTTTTTACTGATATTCATTTTATTAAGCAGGCAACCTTGAATCACCCGGCTCAGTAAAAGTTTAGAATTAAGATTCTTTAACGTTGGTTTAGATGCGTTAACTTATTTCTGCACTACCTTTGAGTCATGCAATAGGAGTAAAGGGTACATTTTTTTTCATAGAAAAATAAGTTTGGTTTTGTGAGAAAAGGGGTGAAGAAATTCATTCCTTTTTTTTGTGCGCTTATTTTAGAACAACAAACAGGATGGTGAATAAATAATAGGGAAGGCGCCATTTAAAGCCAGGTAGTTTTATCCTGATAACCGCACCTCGGTTCATAACTTCAAATTTATTGGCGTAGTTTGCTTTTTCTGATACCGTAGGCGAAATAAATGACAATTCCAAAAGTCATCCATACAATTAACCGCAGCCATGTATCAAAAGGAAGTGAAAGCATTTGCAAAACACAAATGCCAGCGCCCAAAAGCGGCACAAACGGTGAAAAAGGAGTTTTGAATGTTCTTTTGATATCTGGTCTTTTGGCTCTTAGAATAACAATGCCAACACATACGATTGCAAATGCCAGAAGTGTGCCGATAGAAACCAGTTCTCCCAGAATATTGATTGGCAGTATCCCGGCTAAAACCAGCGCAATTGAACCTGTAATGAGCGTGCTTGCATATGGAGTTTTATACCGTGGATGGATCTTCGAGAAAATGGGTGGCAACAATCCGTCTTTCGACATTGCATAGAAAATACGAGGCTGTCCCAGCAATAAAACCAGAATAACGGAACTTAAACCTGCAATAGCGGCAATTTTAATAATTGGCCGTAACCAGAACAACCCATTGCCCATGGCATCAACTCCTACGGCAATAGGGTCTGAAACATTCAAAAATGAGTAACTTACAATGCCTGTTAAAACAATGGCCATTAGTATGTATAAAACAGTTGAAATACCGAGTGACCCCAAAATTCCGATCGGCAAATCTCTTTGTGGGTTCTTTGATTCCTGTGCAGCCGTTGAAACTGCATCGAAACCGATGTATGCAAAGAAAATTACTGCTGCGCCGCGGAAAATACCGCTCCAACCGAAATGGCCCCATTCGCCTGTGTTTTCAGGAATGAAAGGTTGCCAGTTGGCCTTGGTTACGAAAAATGCACCTATGGCAATGAATAAGAGAATGATAGACACTTTGATGATGACCATCAGGTTATTGAACCTGGTTGATTCGCGGATCCCAATCAGCAGGAATATGGTTACCGCAGCTATAATAAACATGGCGGGCAAATTTAAAATAGCCGGTAAGTGAGGAAGGTTGTCGGTGAAAATTCCTGAACCGGCCAGATTTTTTGTCAGTTCGGGAGTTAGGGTTTTCCACCCAATCTGTGGAATATCAACCAAAACAGTTCCCATTGCCGCAGTGAACTGCGCTGGGATAACGATGCCGAAATCTTTCAGAAAACTCACTACATAACCCGACCATCCGACAGCAACGGTGGAGGCTGCAAAAAGGTATTCCAGTATTAAGTCCCAGCCAATAATCCATGCAATAAATTCGCCCATGGTTGCGTAGGCGTAAGTATATGCACTTCCTGAAATTGGTATCATCGAAGCAAACTCTGCATAACACAAACCTGCCAATAGGCAGGCAAATCCTGAAATAAGAAATGAAATGACAATTGCAGGACCTGCATATTGAGCGGCGGCTTGTCCGGTAAGAACAAATATTCCGGCACCAATAACAGCCCCAATGCCAAGAGTGGTTAGGTTGGTGGCGCTCAATGTCCTTCGTAGTCCCTGATCAGATTTTGACTCGGTTAGTAATTGTGAAATTGGTTTTGTTGCAAATAATTTCGACATAAAAACTATTTTAAAAGAAGTTCCAAAAATAGTTTTTTTGACGAATAAATAGTTATTGCCATGTGATTGCCCTTTTTGTCAGGCTTTCTTTTTTCTCAGAAACATTTTTAAGGCCGTGTAGAAGAAAGGGATAAGTGTTACAATGATTAATCCCAGAAATGGAATGTAGGTTCTTATGAACGGAAAAATATTTGGCCCGATACTTTTTCAATGCACAAGTACTAAAAAACAAATAGTGTAATTCGCGGAACTACAGATTGCCGCAAATTACACTTTTTAAACAAACCAAAAGAATAATTTTCTCTAATTGAGACTAAATATATTTGACCAATAATATTAAGTTTCTAAAAACGATCAGTCAATAAACTGCACACTCTGGCCAAAAACTCGCTGTCATCCGAAGTAAACGGGGCAGGAGAGTGGCTGTCAATATCGAGCTCGGCCACAAAATTTCCGTTTTTTAAAACGGGAACAACAATTTCCGACTGCACATCGAGGCCACACGAAATATAGTTTTCAACCTGGGTCACATCCTGAACTACCATGGCCTGGCCACTTTCGGCTACCTGTCCGCAAATGCCCTTTCCAACTGCGATATGGGTATGTTGTGTAGGTTTCCCCACAAAAGGCCCTAATACAAGCTCATTATTTTCCTGATCAAGAATATAGAAACCTGCCCAATCGTAATGGTAAACTTCCTGTTTCAGAAGTTCGCAAATCCGGAGTAACAAATCTTCAGGATCGATTTTAACCAACACGGTTATTTTTTGAAAGACTTCAGTAAAATTTGTTGCTGTCATTCGAATTTTATTTTATCACCATCTGGTGTTCGTGGGTAATTTTCTCACAATATTTACACTTCAGGTCGAGTGGATTTTTCGAGATAACATTGAAATAGGTGGTAATTTCTTCGTTGTTGGTAATACACTTCGGATTAAAACATTTCACGATTCCAATTACTTTGTCCGGAACTTCAACCACACGCTTCTCCACCACTTCATAGTCGCGGATGATGTTTAGCTTTGCATTTCTGGCGATCAGCGAAATTTTGTTGATTTCGTCGTCTTCAAAAAACACATCCGAAACTTTGATGATGGCCT
>JANONW010000294.1:0-11830 GCA_031421065.1 Prolixibacteraceae bacterium | reverse complement strand
AGTGTCAGAGTGATCATTCGGGTATCGCTTGGAAATATTGGTAGTAATAGTTGTCCCATGACCGCTAAGGTAAGGATTATTACTTTACGGCAATTGTCCTGTTATGTGTTGATAATCAGGTATAGGTCTTGGAAGTCTGATTCTTCAGCTTTCCTCATTATTCTTGTGCAATTGCTGCCATCTGCCGTACCTTACTTCCGGGGTAAACTTTAAGGGCTTCTTCCAGAATTTTTAATGAAATGGCCAAATCTTCCTTTTTAAGTACGTAGGCAATCCTTACTTCATCTTTTCCGTATCCGGGCGTGGTATAAAAACCTGAAGCAGGTGCCATAAAGATAGTTTGGTTTTCGTATTCGAAATCGCTCAGTAACCAGGCACAAAATACATCTGCATCGTCAACCGGAAGTCGGGCCACCGTGTAAAATGCACCCATCGGTATTGGTGAATAAACGCCATTGATACGGTTCAGCCCATCGATCAGGAATTTACGCCGCTCTACATATTCATTGTATGTATCGTGCATGTATTCCTTATTGTTTTCAAGCGATGCTTCTGCGGCAATTTGTCCGATAAGTGGAGGGCTCAAACGTGCCTGACAAAACTTCATCACATTTTTCTTCAGTGCTTTGTTCTTGGTTATCAGCGCGCCAATTCGCAAACCACATTCACTGTAACGTTTCGAAACAGAGTCTATCAACACCACATTTTGCTCAATACCTTCGAGGTGAAAAGCTGAAATATAAGGTGCACCTGTATAACAGAATTCGCGGTAAACTTCGTCGGAGAACAAATACAAATCGTATTTTTTAACCATGTCGCGAATCTGGCTCATTTCGGTACGGTTGTACAAATATCCGGTCGGGTTATTCGGGTTGCAGATTAAAATACCCTTTGTGCGCGGAGTAATCAGCTTTTCAAATTCTTTCATCGGTGGCAAAGCAAAACCTTCTTCGATTTTCGATGGAATAGATTTGATGACCGCTCCGGCTAAAATCGCAAACGCTGTATAGTTGGCATAGGCTGGTTCAGGAACAATAATTTCATCGCCCGGATCCAAACATGCCAGAAATGCAAAGGTAACCGCTTCCGAACCTCCGGCGGTAATGATAATATCGTCGGCAGAAACATCAATTTTAAAAGTATGATAGTATGCCGCGAGCTTTTCACGGAATGATTTGATTCCTTCACTTGGAGAATACTCAAGAATTTTCCGGTCGATGTTCCGGATGGCGTCAATCGCATTTTGAGGTGCCGGTAAATCCGGTTGCCCGATGTTAAGGTGAAACACTTTCCTTCCCTTTTCCTTTGCTTTGTCAGCCAAAGGAACCAACTTCCGGATAGGCGAATCCGGCATCAAATTACCGCGTTCCGATGTATTTGGCATGTTGTATAAAATATTATCAATGAGGCGGCAAATATACGATTATCAATTACAAATAAAAATTTTAGATTTTGGTTTAATGTGAAATATTAACAGCACAATAACTTTCATTTTAATAGTTTCAGGAAGTAAAATAAGAGAAATGTATATAATCTGTATGACAGATCGTTAAGAGTGCCTAAATTCATTGTCTTTTATCATGTTTTCCGATATCCGGATCGCCTAATTTTGAGGCCTTCGAAAACAATAAAAAAATACGACGATGATTATAGGAGTTCCAAAAGAAATTAAAAACAATGAAAACCGGGTTGCTTTAACACCTGCCGGTGCAGCCGAAATGGTTAAAAATGGTCATACTGTTTTTGTACAGTCAACTGCTGGTATGGGAAGCGGATTTACAGATGAAGATTATATCCATGCAGGTGCAACCATTCTTCCAAATATCGATGAAATATATGCTATTGCAGAAATGATCATCAAAGTGAAAGAGCCAATCGAGTCGGAATACAAACTGATCAAAGCAGGACAGATTTTATTTACCTATTTTCATTTTGCATCAGGTGAGCCATTAACCATGGCCATGATCGAAAACGGATCAATTTGTCTGGCTTACGAAACTGTTGAAATGGCCGACCGTTCTTTGCCATTGCTTATTCCGATGTCTGAAGTTGCTGGGCGTATGTCCGTTCAGGAAGGTGCCAAATACCTTGAAAAAACTTTTGGCGGATATGGTGTTTTGCTTGGCGGCGTTCCCGGAGTGCCACCAGCAAAAGTGCTGATTATCGGCGGTGGAATTGTGGGTACCGAAGCCGCAAAAATGGCCGGTGGCCTGGGCGCTGATGTTACCATCATTGATGTGAGCCTGAAACGCCTTCGCTATCTTGATGATATCATGCCAGCCAACGTAAAAACCATGATGAGCAACGAATACAACATCCGTGAAATGGTTCGTAATTCTGATGTGATCATTGGTGCAGTGCTTATTCCGGGAGCAGTTGCCCCGAAACTGATTACCCGCGATATGATTCCAACCATGAAGCCCGGAACAGTATTGGTTGATGTGGCCGTTGATCAGGGTGGTTGTTTCGAAACAACTGTGCCAACAACGCACGATCATCCGACTTTTGTAATCGATCATGTGATCCACTATTGTGTAGCCAATATGCCCGGAGCTGTGCCACGTACATCAACACTGGCATTAACCAATGCTACGCTTCCTTATGCCATACAAATAGCGAATAAAGGCTGGAAAAAAGCTTGCAATGAAAATGACGCTTTGAGAAAAGGGCTGAATGTAGTCAATGGGAAAGTCGTTTACCAGGGAGTTGCCGATGCTTTTGGTCTTCCATACCAGGACGTTCAGACTGTGTTATAGAAATTGTTATTTTATATTTATAGAAAGGCCGGAACGATCAATTCCGGCCTTTTTTTTTGAGGCTTGGATAGAAATAAAACACGGCCAAATGTTGTTTATTCTCAACAATATTGATATATTTGCGGATAATATACAACATTTAAAATGAGAACAAAAAAACAAATCCTGTTTCCCCAGTTTCAGAAAACGCTGGATCAGTTGGGCGAAAATATTAAACTGGCACGAAAAAGGCGTAAGCTAACAACCATTCAGGTAGCCGAACGGGCTGGAATTGATCGGACCACATTGTACCAGATCGAAAAAGGAAACCCCAGCGTTTCAATAGGATCATACTTCAATGTGCTCAGAGTTCTTGGACTTCATGACGATTTCCTGAAATTGGCCGCAGATGATGAGTTTGGAAGAAAACTTCAGGACCTGAAGTTAATCGGAAAATCATAGGTGATGGCAGACAAAACAGCTATATGGGTATATGCACATTGGAAAGGAATGTTGGAACCACTGTGTATCGGGATTCTTTCAGTACAACAGGCAAAAGGTCGAAAGGTGTTTAGTTTTTCGTATGATAAAGACTGGATTACATCTTCTGAACAGTTGTTGTTAGATCCGGATATCGTTTGGTTTGGTGGGCCACAATATCCGAACAGAAAGGAAAATTTTGGTATTTTTCTTGATTCCATGCCTGATAACTGGGGCCGGACATTAATGAAACGCAGAGCAATCCTTAGAGCTAAAGAATTGGGGCAACCAGTACCGGTATTGTATGATATTGATTTTCTGTTGGGTGTTCACGATATGAGCAGGATGGGGGCGTTGCGGTTTAAGTTGAATCCGGAAGGTCCTTTTCTGGACAATGATCCTGTTTCTCCGACCCCTCCCTGGGCAACCATACGCGAATTACAATACGCAGCAGAATTGATTGAATCGAATGCAGATACCGATGAAGTACGAAAGTGGCTGGCTATGCTGATGGCGCCGGGCTCTTCATTGGGAGGTGCACGCCCCAAATCAAATATCCTTGACGAGAACAATCAGCTTTGGATTGCCAAATTTCCGTCTAAAAACGATACGATCGATAAAGGGGCCTGGGAATATCTGGCTTATAGGCTGGCCAAAGATGCCGGTATTGAGATGGCCGAATGCAAACTGGAAAATGTTGCCGGAAAATACCGGACTTTTTTCACCAAGCGTTTCGACAGAGAAAAACAGGAGCGCATACATTTCGCTTCGGCGATGACCATGACTGGGAAAAATGAAGAATTGATCCGGGATAATATGCCATCGTATCTTGAAATTGCTGAGTTTATCCAGTTTTCAGGAAGTCAGGTTGACTCCGATTTAGAGCAGCTTTGGCGAAGAATCGTTTTTAATATTTTGATCTCCAATACCGACGATCATTTGCGAAACCACGGGTTTATCCTTACTTCCGGAGGCTGGCGTTTGTCCCCTGTTTTTGACATTAATCCTTCAACCGATAAAAACGGATTAGCCCTGAACATTGATATGGACAACAATGCGCTCGATCTGAAATTGGCAAAAAGTGTTGGTGTTTATTTCAGATTAAACGAAAACGAGATGAACAGAATTATTGATGAAGTACGTTCATCAGTTTCCAGCTGGCAAAAATTAGCAACAGAAATTGGCATTCCACGAAGTGAACAAAACCTTATGGCTACGGCTTTTCGAGTTTGAATTTAACTAAAGTGGAATACAAAAGCTCTTCCCCCTTTTTCTCCGACATTAGTTTTTCATTTAACCCAACCCAATTATTCTGTCAACGAAGTATTTTTTCTATTTTTGCACCTTCGTTTAAAAGCATAAATAAAAATCATGGATATTCCCAGTAAGTACAATCCCGCAGAAGTTGAAGACAAATGGTACCAGTATTGGATGGAAAATGGTTTTTTCCACTCCGAACCCGATGAACGTGAACCTTACACCATAGTTATCCCCCCGCCAAACGTCACCGGTGTGCTGCACATGGGGCACATGCTCAACAATACCATTCAGGATATTCTGACCCGCCGTGCCCGAATGTTGGGCAAAAATGCCTGTTGGGTGCCCGGAACCGATCATGCATCAATTGCAACTGAAGCAAGGGTGGTGAACAAACTTAAAAATGAAGGAATTTCAAAGTTCGACCTGAGCCGCGACGAATTTCTTGAACATGCGTGGGAATGGACACATAAACATGGCGGAATCATCCTAGAACAACTAAAAAAATTGGGTGCCTCATGCGACTGGGAACGTACCTCGTTTACGATGGACAAAGTCCGCAGCGAATCGGTCATCAAAACATTTGTTGATCTGTACGACAAAGGCTTGATCTATCGTGGGGTTCGCATGGTAAACTGGGATCCGGCTGCAAAAACAGCTTTGTCTGATGAAGAAGTGATTTTCAAAGAAGTACAGTCGAAACTGTATTATTTGAAATACCAAATAGAAAGCTCCCCCTCCGGGGGAGTTGAGGGGGCTTTTGTGACCATCGCAACTACCCGTCCGGAAACAATTTTGGGCGATACTGCAGTTTGTGTTAATCCTAACGATCCACGTTTCACTCACCTGAAAGGGAAACGTGTTTTGGTCCCGCTGATCAACCGTTCAATCCCGATTATCGAAGATGAATATGTCGATATGGAATTCGGTACCGGTTGTCTGAAAATTACTCCTGCCCACGATGTGAACGATTACGAAATAGGCCTGCGTTTCAACTTGCCAAGTATCGATATTTTCAACGAAGACGGCACCATGAGCGAAGCTGCCGGAATGTTTGTCGGTGAAGATCGTTTTGACGTTCGTGAAAAAATCATGGTCGATCTGGAAGCTGCCGGAAATGTGGCCAAAGTGGAGGATTACAACAATAAAGTTGGATACTCGGAGCGCACACACGTGCCAATTGAACCCAAATTATCGGCTCAATGGTTCCTGAAAATGGAAGATCTGGTAAAACCGGCGCTCGAAAATGTAGAAAACGATACCATTCAGTTTTATCCTCCGAAATTCAAAAATACCTATCGCCACTGGATGGAAAACATCAAAGACTGGTGTATCAGCCGTCAGTTGTGGTGGGGGCACCGTATTCCGGTGTGGTATATAAAAAGCCCCTCCCCAGCCCTCCCCGCAGGGGAGGGAGAAAACAACTACGGATTTGTGGTTGCGGAGAATGAGGAAAAGGCCAGGGAACTTGCAATTGCCAAGCACCCCTCCCTTGGAGGGGCTGGGGGAGGCTTTGATTTGCATCAGGATGAAGATGTGCTCGATACATGGTTCTCAAGCTGGCTGTGGCCAATCTCGGTTTTCGATGGTGTTTGCAATCCCGACAACAAGGAAATCAACTACTATTACCCAACCAACGATTTAGTAACTGCTCCGGATATTATTTTCTTCTGGGTGGCCCGAATGATTATTACAGGATACGAATATCGTGACCAGTTCCCATTCAAAAACGTGTATTTTACCGGAATGGTGCGCGACAAACAACGCCGGAAAATGTCGAAATCGCTGGGCAATTCGCCCGATCCGCTCGACCTGATTGCAACTTATGGTGCCGATGGTGTTCGTGTAGGCATGTTGCTTTGTTCTCCTGCGGGCGGCGATTTACTGTTCGATGAAGTTTTGCCACAACAGGGAGCAGGTTTTGTAACCAAAATTTGGAACTCTTTCCGTTTGGTGAATGTATGGGAAGTGGATTACAAAATTCCGCAGCCCGAACATTCTAAATTGGCAATCAACTGGTTCCACGAAAAATTCAGCCAGATTGTAGGGCAAACTGACGATCATTTCGATAAATTCCGTATTTCGGATGCTCTGATGAGTGTTTACACTACCGTCCGCGACGAGTTCTCCGGATGGCTGCTCGAAATGGTTAAACCCGCTTATCAACAACCGATTGACGGGAAAACCTATCAGGAACTGATTGATATTTTTGACGAAGTATTGCGCTTCCTGCATCCGTTTATGCCGTTTGTGAGCGAAGAAATCTGGCAGTTGCTGAAAGAGCGCCAGAAGGGCGAAAGCATCATGATAAGTGCATGGCCAAAATCAACCGGCTACGACGAAACCATGATCGCCCAGTTTGAAGATGTGAAAGAAGCCATCTCCGGATTACGGACTATTCGCACCAAGAATAGTATTCCGAACAAAGATCAACTCGAACTGGCAGTAATGGTGGGCGATAAAGGATTTTCTCCGGAGTTTAACAGCGTTCTGGTAAAAATGGGCAACCTTTCAGCTCTTAATTTGGTTTCCGAAGAAGTTAAAGCAGCTTCTTCATTTCTTGTTAAATCCACCACTTTCTTTGTTCCGATGTGTGGAACCATCGATGTGGAAGAAGAACTGAAAAAGCTTCAGGTTGAATTGGATTACGCCAAAGGCTTCCTGAATTCGGTAATGAAAAAACTTAGCAATGAACGTTTTGTAGGCAGCGCTCCTGAAGCTGTGGTGGCCATCGAACGCGCCAAACAAGCCGATGCCGAAGCCAAAATCAAAGTTCTCGAAGAACAGATTGCGGGATTGAGCTACAAACAGAGTGATCGGACGACTCGAGTCATCCGATCACTAAATCATAGGTATTCAAATTGTTAATAATCATATACGGCCTGCTTAATGATAACCCCTTTATCAGTAAAAAAGCCGTGGTTCATAATTGGGGAACAGCAAAATAAATGTTGATCCGGATTATAATTTTGACTTGCCGCCCAATCGATTTCGCGGGAGAATACCGGAATATCCAGCAAATCACGCCCCTGTCCTATTTCACCTAAGATGCCGACCTGATCAATCAGGGAGGCTTCATAGCTGGTTTCCGATGCGTTGGTAATTCGGAGTGGACTCAATATTCCGAAATTACAGCTAAAATTATTGGTAGTTCAATGGAAGTTCATAAAATTTTAGGAAATTGATTTCAGGAAGTAATTTATCAGAGAGCGTTGGCAAAAGAAATGAATTTGCAAGGTTTGTCATTTGCCCGTAAATTTGAAATGCCCATTTTTTATAAAGAAGAACAAATTGGAACGAGAAGGGTAGATTTTTTAGTTGAAGGAGTTATATCAGTTGAAATAAAAGCACTAACGAAATTAGAAGATGTCCATTTAGCTCAGGCAATTAATTATTTGGAAGCATATAATTTAGAAATTGGCATGCTTATAAATTTCGGAGCAAAAAGTTTAGAGTATCGTCGGTTGATTAATTCAAAGTATAATCAGAAGAACTAAAAATCATAGTAAATCAAATAAATCATTTTCAATCAAAGGTTCTGACATTGGAGGTTGCAGATGAGCAAGAAAATTAATGAGAAAAATTGGCAATTGTCGGGATAAGATACCGCCTGAAGAACAAAAAAAAGAGCTATCTGCTGACAAATGCCTACGTGAAGAATATGCTGAACCTGATGTAATCAGCCTCTTAAATAACAAGGCATAACCGGAAAAAATTTCTATCGGGAAAGCATAATTTACCACCATAATGAGAAGATAATTCTATTCGCTCCTTAAATTTTCCTATTTTCGTAGCAGAATTTATTCTGAAAAACCGAAGATGTTCAAATTACTATTATATCCTCTTTCTACTGTTTACGGACTGATTGTTTCGATGCGGAATTTCATGTACGATTACAAATTATTTAAATCAACCGAATTTGAAATTCCTGTTATTTCAATCGGAAACATTACTGTGGGCGGAACCGGAAAAACCCCTCATACTGAATATTTGGTTGATCTTTTACGAAAACAATTCCAGGTTACTACCGTCAGTCGTGGTTACAAGCGAAAAACCAAAGGCTATCAGGAAGTTGAAGTTGGTTCATTGGCGATGAACGTTGGCGACGAACCACTTCAGATTAAAACAAAATTCAGCGATATTCAGGTCATCGTTGACGAAAGCAGGGTTCATGCCATCGAAAAAATTCAGAAACAGGAGGCCGCAAAGTTACCCGATATTATTTTGCTCGACGATGCCTTTCAGCACCGCAGCGTGAGTGCCGGAATCAATATTCTGCTGATCGATTTCAACCGTCCGATCGACAAAGACATGCTCATGCCGGTTGGTAGGTTACGCGAAGCTAAATGGGAAATGAGGCGAGCCAATGTAATTATATATACCAAATGCCCGCAGGAGATTACGGCTATCACACGCAGGATAATCACGAACGACGTAAACCTGCGTCCCTATCAAAACCTGTTTTTTACTACCATGGTGTATGGGCCACTAACCCCGGTTTTTCTAGAAGAGGCCATACCAACTCCCAAACTTGCCTCTGATAAAGTTAGTGTATTACTAATTGCCGGAATAGCCAACCCTGAGCATTTACACAAATACCTGAGTAATTTTTCTGGAAATATTACCAACCTGAAATTCGCCGATCACCATAATTTTAACGCTTCCAACATCCAGCAAATAGAACAAAAATTTGCCGGAATTGAAGCCGAAAATAAAATCATTGTTACCACTGAAAAAGATTCCATGCGATTGAAAGACATGGATCTATCGCCATCACTGAAAGCAAATTTATTTTATATGCCATTGAAAATCAAGTTCCTTCACAGTGAAGGAAAAAAATTTGACGAAAAAATAGTAACCTATGTTAGAGAAAATAAATGCAACCGCGACCTTCATAAACGAAAAAGCAAAAAGGCAAATTGATGCCGGGATCATATTAGGTTCTGGCCTTGGCGGACTGGTAAACGAAATTGAAGTAGAACTGACAATTCCTTACAGCGAAATTCCAAATTTTCCGGTTTCTACTGTTGAAGGACATTCAGGAAAACTGATCATAGGAAAGCTTGGCGGAAAAACCGTAATGGCCATGCAGGGACGTTTCCATTATTACGAAGGTTATTCGATGCAAGAAGTGACTTTCCCTGTGCGGGTCATGAAACAAATTGGCATCAAAACCCTTTTTGTCTCCAATGCTTCAGGCGGATTGGATCCTGATTATAAAGTCGGTGATGTGGTAATTATTTCCGACCATATTAATTTCTTCCCGGAACATCCGCTTCGGGGAAAAAACATCAATGAGCTCGGGACCCGCTTCCCTGATATGAGCAAATCATACGATCAGCACCTGCGCAACAAAGCCAAAGCGATTGCCCTGAAAAACGGCATCAATATAAAAGAAGGAGTTTATGTCGGAGTTTCGGGCCCAACTTTTGAAACACCCGCCGAATACCTGATGTTCCGCTATTTGGGTGCCGATATCGTTGGTATGTCAACCGTCCCTGAAGTGATTGTTGCACGTCACGGAGAAATGACTGTTTTCGGAATTTCAATAGTGACTGACAGTGGTGTTCCAGGACAGATCGTTGAAATCTCGCATGAAGAAGTTCAGGAAGTGGCCAGAAAAGCAGAACCAAACATGACACTGATATTGAAGGAATTGATTGCAGGACTATCATAGTATCGATTTTCAGGGTGGGGGTTTATTCTCACATCCGCTGTTTTCATCCGAAGAAAGTTTTAATTTTGCCAATGATAATTCAGATAACCATAATTTCCAATCCATGAACAAACATTTGATACCCGTGATTGCAGTTGCTACAATGTTATCGGCCTGTGCCGGTGGTGGGCAGAAAACTGCCGATAAGGAAAAATCGCTCCCTAAATTTACCGGTGCTGCCGGCGAAGTTAAACTGATGACCCTTGATCCCGGCCATTTCCACGCCGCTCTCATCCAAAAAACAATGTACGGACAGATCGATCCGACTGTTTACGTGTATGCTCCTGAAGGAGACGATTTAACCCAATATCTGACCCGCATCGAAGGATTCAACACGCGTGCTGAAAGCCCAACTTCATGGGTCGAAAAAGTATTTACAGGTGATGATTACCTTGAAAAAATGCTGGCCGAAAAACCCGGAAACGTAATGATGGTTGCCGGAAACAATGCCAAGAAAACCGAATACATTCAAAAAGCCATTGAGGCCGGACTGAATGTCTTTGCTGATAAGCCTATGGTAATTACTCCTGAAGCTTTCCCGGTTCTGGAACAGGCTTTCAAAACTGCTGAAGAAAAAGGAGTTTTATTGTACGACATCATGACCGAGCGTCACGAAATTACGACCATTGTTCAGCGCGAACTGGCCAAGATTCCGGAGGTATTTGGCGGTTTGGTTGATGGTACCACTGAAGGACCAGCCATAGTAAAAGAAAGTGTTCACCATTTCGCAAAAATTGTTGCAGGAAGTCCATTGAAACGTTCGGCCTGGTTTTTTGATACCGCCCAGCAGGGAGAAGGAATTGTTGACGTAACAACTCACCTGGTCGACCTTGTTCAGTGGGGCGCTTTTCCGGAATTTATCCTGAACAAAACAGATGTTGAGATGATTTCAGCAAGACGCTGGACAACCGACCTTACTCCTGCCCAGTTCGAAAATGTGACTTCGCTAAAAGAATTCCCGGATTTCCTGACAAAAGATGTGTCCGGCAATAAATTGAAAGTTTATTCGAACGGCGAGATCGTTTACAAGCTGAAAGGCAAAGTGGCCAAAGTATCTGTTATCTGGAACTTTGAAGCTCCCAAAGGTGCAGGCGACACCCATTACAGCATCATGCGCGGAAATCTTTGCAATGTGACCATTAAACAAGGCAAGGAAGAAGGCTTCAAACCAACTGTTTTCATCGAAGCCAACAACACCGATGGCCTGGCCGCTTTTGAAGGTGGCTTGAAAAAAGCCGTTGAACAGGACATTGCCGCCAAATATCCCGGTTTGAAACTGATCAAATTGAGCGACAAACTTTGGACAGTTGAAATTCCGGAGCAATACAAACTGGGGCACGAATCACATTTCGGCGAAGTTACCGGAAAATACCTGCAGTATCTGAAAGATGGCAAATTACCCGAATGGGAAGTGCCAAACATGATTACCAAATATTACACCACAACTGAAGCCATGAAACTGTCGAAACAGCAGTAAGGTGGGTGTACGACAATTTTCCCTTTTAAACCTGCTTGATATTTGAGTATCGGAATAGGTTGTCCATTAAAATTATTTACGTTTTCCTCACTCGCCCCAAGCCCTGCAAGCAGGGCTTTTCCCCTCTCTACGAGTAGAAGAGGGGCAGGGTAAGCGAAGCGCACC
>JANONW010000293.1:0-8882 GCA_031421065.1 Prolixibacteraceae bacterium | reverse complement strand
TTATATACAACAATTTAATAAACAACGCTTTAACACATTTTTATCCAATTGGCACAGATATTGCTATGCCTTTTACCGAAATCGAAAACAACCTGAAATTAATAAAGGAAAAAAGAAACCTCACTAAAGGATTTAATTAATGAGTCCACTCCGAAAAGTCAATCCTACTCAATTTTGACTTTGTAATCTACTGATATTCAGTGGGAATTTAAAGTCAAAATACAACAGAAACGAGTTGTCGGAGTGGACTCACAAATAGTGAAAAAAAAGATTAGTTTTGCACATACTATTTAAAAATCAATGAACCTAATTCAAAATACATTACAATCCTTTAAAAGAGTGACATTAGCTGATTTAGATCAAGTAAAACTGATGGATCGAACCGATAGTAAATTTTGTCTCCACCGCAGCCAATTGCCTGATATTCTGGAAGCTTTGAAACATGATTATTCAATTCTCGAAATTAATGGCGAATCAATTTTCCCTTACGACACAACCTATTTCGATACTGCCGATGATCGAATGTACATTAACCATCAGAATGGGAAACGCAACCGTTATAAAATCAGGGTTCGCCAATATGTTGTTTCGAAAGATAACTTTCTGGAAATAAAATTTAAAAATAACAAAGGGAGAACCATCAAAGAACGTATTAGAAGGCCGGACTTTAACCCTGAATTTAAAGACAATGAACTCAATTTCCTGCAAAATTCGTCACCTTATCCCGGTTCAGATCTTCAACCAAAAATATTGAGCTTTTTTAATCGCATCACTCTGGTTGACAATCAATTTACTGTACGGGTAACCATCGACACCCTCCCCAGATTTAAAAATCAGGAAAAGGAAATCATCATTAAGGACCTGGTTATCATCGAAATAAAACAAAGCAAAAACAACAAAACAGCATTGATCAACCATGTTTTACGAAAAAATAAGGTGAGAAGGCAAGGCTTCAGCAAATATTGTATTGGCCGTTCGCTTCTTGAAGAAAACATTAAAAAGAATAAATTCAAACCTCTATTAATCAGACTTAGAAAAGAGTACTTTAATTAAACTAAGAAACATGCAACTTTCATTTATTCTGTTACAAGCCGCTCAAGCACTTGATGAACTTCAATTTTTAGGAATTCAGCTTATTAATCCTGATGACTATGTCGAACTTCTTGTCAGGTTTGGCCTTAATTTATTGGTTACTGTCTTTATTGTTGTTGGCTTGTATGCAAAAACCAGTAAACGTAAAGACTTCTATTTCACGTATATAGCCATAAGCATCGCTATATTTCTGTTGTGCTTCCTTCTGGAAAGTGTAAAAATTGAACTTGGTTTCGCGCTCGGATTGTTCGCTATTTTTGGCATTATAAGGTATAGGACCGATGCCATTCCTATTAAAGAAATGACCTATTTGTTTGTTGTAATTGCAGTTTCGGTAATCAACGCGCTCGCCAACAAAAAAATCAGTTACGCTGAATTGGTTACTACCAACCTGATAATCATGGGTGGTTTATATATTCTTGAAAAGATTTTAAACCTAAGCCAGGAGATTTCGCAGCGGATTGTCTATGAGAAAATTGAAAACATGCATGCCGATAGAAAAGACGAATTGATGGCAGATCTGAAAGCCCGCACCGGAATAAACATCAAACACATTGAAGTAGAACGCATTGATTTTCTTCGCGACATCGCAATCATCTACATTTTTTATGACATAACTGGTACAAAAAAAATATAATGATGCAAAAGGTCAGAATACCCCTGTTTACACTTTTGGTCCTATTTGCAGGCTCAAGCTATGCACAAGACGGACCAGCCACCTGGTTAGAACTTGCATTCAGCAAAAAGATTGTAAATAACCTGAAAGTTGAATTTAACCCTGAATTGAGACTTCACGGAGGATTCGAAATGGATACCTACATTCTCGAAGGCGGATTGTCCTATAAATTGCACAAATATCTCATGCTGGCAGGCTATTACCGTTATGAGAATGAATATAACTACAGAAATGAACTACAAATTTATGAATGGGTTCCTTCAAACCGGTTTGCGTTTGATGCCAAATCAGGATTTGATATCAAACGTTTCGATGTAAAATTTCGGGTGCGTTATACCAACGGATCAGATTTCGATCAAAACCCAGATAGTAAAACGTCTTATTTCAGATACCGGGCAAAGATTGACTACGATATTAAAGGCAGCAAGATTATTCCTTTTGTTTCTTTGGAAGTTTTTCACGACCTGATTGAAAATGATCTTGACAAAATGAGATATACCACCGGATTGGCTTATCCGATCAACAAAAACAATGAAATCGGACTGTTATACAGACTTCAGGATTACATAGAACCAACCGGTAATATTTTGGATAAAAAGGAAAGCATTAACATTATCGGAATTGGCTATAGTTTAAGTTTTTAAGAAAACGCCCCAATTAAAACATAATAAAATGAGAAGATTCGCCATTAATTTAATGGCTTTAACCATTTTGGGGTTGACGCTTACGGTGAGTGCAATCGCACAGGACGAAGCCCGGTTAATGCGTTACCCCGACATTAATAAAAACCTGATTGCCTTCGTGTATGCCGGCGATATCTGGTCGGTTGACGCCAAAGGTGGCGAAGCCCGCCGACTGACTTCCCACTCCGGATTGGAACTTTTTCCGAAGATTTCCCCTGATGGAAAATGGATTGCTTTTTCGGGCGAATACTCCGGAAGCCGCCAGATTTTTGTGATGCCTTCAAACGGAGGAACACCGCGACAAATGACATTCTACAATTCAGTGGGTTTGATGCCTCCACGCGGAGGTTTCGATAATGTGGCACTCGACTGGACTTCGGACAGCAAAAACATTCTGATCCGCGCCAACCGCACTCCTTTTGGCGACCGCAACGGTAAATATTACATGGTTAGCCTTGATGGAGGCCTGGAAAAACCACTGTCAATTGTAAATGGTGGTTTTGCAGCTTTGTCTCCCGACGATAAAATGATTTGTTTTACCCCGATCGACCGCGAATTCCGCACATGGAAACGATACAAAGGTGGACGTGCTTCCGATTTGTGGATTTACGATCTGGAAAAGAATACTTCGGAACAGATTACCGATTTTACAGGAACCGACCAGCTTCCAACATGGTTTGGCGAAAATATTTATTTTGCATCCGACCGCGACCTGAAACTGAATATTTACCAATATAATATAAAAACAAAAGTCCTGGAACAAATGACCACGCACTCCGATTTCGATTGTATGTGGCCTTCAGGAGAAAACGGACAGATGGTTTATGAAAACGGTGGTTTCCTTTATAAGCTGAACCTGTTGACCGGCAAGGAAGAAAAAGTGAATATCAGCATTCATTTCGACAACCCAAATATTGTTCCTTACTATAAAAATGTAAAGGACTTTGTGCAGGCTTACGAAGTTTCGCCAACTGCCAAACGTGCGCTGATTTCGGCACGGGGAGATATTTTCTCGGTTCCTGCCGAAAATGGCCCGACTTATAACCTGACCAACACGCAGGGTATCCGCGAAATTTATCCGCGCTGGTCACCCGATGGAAAATACATTTCATACTATTCGGATGCTTCGGGAGAATATGAAATTTACCTGCTCGAAAACAAAAAAGGAGCTGCTCCGAAGCAACTTGCCAGCGGCTCATCAGCATGGAAATACGATACGGAATGGTCGCCAAACAGCAAATTCATGCTTTATTTCGACCGTACCCTTCAACTGAAAATGGTTGATGTGGAAACCGGAAAAACAACTGTGGTGACCATGGCTGACCGCAACGAAATACGCTCTTATTCATTTTCTCCCGATTCGAAATGGATTACTTACGATAAAGAAGGCGAAAACGGGCTGGGCGCTGTTTGGGTTTATAACCTTGAAACAGCTAAAAACCATCAGCTTACCAACGATTCCTTTAACGATGGTTCTCCAGTTTTTTCTCCTGACGGAAAATACATTTATTTCGTTTCCGACCGCGATTTCAACCTCGCTTTCTCCAGTTTCGAATTCAACTACGTTTATAACAAATCAACCAGGATTTATGCCATGGCGCTGAAAGCTGACGGCCCGAAACTGTTCAAAGATAAAAACGATGTTGAACCGGTTAAAGAAGCCGAAAAACCAAAAGAAGAACCGAAAAAAGATAAAAATGCAAAACCCGAAGAAAAACCTGTTGTTAAAGAATCGGTAAAAGTTCAGGTTGATTTAGAAGGAATTGATTCTAGAATTACCGCCTTTCCTGCAAAATCAGGTGAATACCGCAATTTGATTGCCATCGATGGTGGTATTTTGTACATCAGCGAAGGTTCGTTGCGCAAATTCAGCATTGAAGATGAAAAAGATGAAGAAGTAATGGACAAGGTTGGTCATGCAGTGCTGAGTGCCGACGGAAAAATGATGATTTACCGTTCAGGAAACGACTTCGGAATTACTAAACTTACGACCGGACAAAAATCGGGGGCTGGTAAACTGAACCTTGACGACATGGTGATGAAGATTGATCCGAAGAAAGAATGGGAGCAGATTTATATTGATGGATGGCGTATTTTCAGGGACTATTTCTACGTGAGCAACCTGCATGGAATCAACTGGAAAGAAATCAAATCACGCTATACACCGCTGGTTCGGCATGTTAGTCACCGTGCCGATCTGGATTATATTTTGGGTGAAATTATTTCGGAAACCAATACCGGACACTCGTATGTTGACTGGGGCGATTTTGAAAAAGTGAAACGTATTGATACCGGTTTGCTTGGCGCTGAGCTGAAAGCTGATCAGGCTGCGGGAAAATACCAGATCACAAAAATCTATTCCGGCGAAAACTGGAACGAAGCACGCCGCTCGCCGCTTACAGAACAGGGAGTGAATGTAAAAGAAGGCGATTACCTGATTGCCATTAACGGAACGGAATTAAACCTGGGCATGAATCCTTACGAACTGCTCGAAAATACGCTTGGCAAAACGGTTGAAATCACCATTAATTCGAAACCGGAAACAATCGGGGCCAAAACTTATACCATCAAACCAATTGCCAGTGAATTGGAATTGCTCAACCTGAATTGGGTAATCGAGCGCCGCGCAATGGCCGACAAACTTTCAGGAGGAAAAATCGGCTACATTTACGTACCAAACACAAGTACCGATGGGAACCGCGAATTGTACCGCGGAATGTATGCTTACCACGAAAAAGAAGCGCTGATCATCGACGACCGGTACAATGGCGGAGGTTTTATTCCTGATGTGATGACCAACCTGCTTGAGCGAAAAACCCTAAGCTACTGGCAGCGCAACGGCTTATCGGCCATGAAAACTCCCGGCGTAGCGCACAACGGTCCTAAAGTAATGCTGATGAACGGCTATTCATCATCGGGCGGCGATGCTTTTCCTTATTACTTCCGCAAAAAAGGACTTGGACAACTTATCGGGACCCGCACCTGGGGCGGATTGGTTGGCATGTCGGGTAATGCAGGCTTGGTTGATGGCGGTTACATTGCTGTTCCACGTTTCGGAATATACAACGAAAACGAAGAGTGGATCATTGAAGGCATTGGTGTCTATCCTGACATCGAAGTGGTCGACCGCCCCGAGCAACTGGCCAAAGGAATTGACCCTTGCATTGAAAAAGCGGTGGAAGTGCTGCTGAAACAGCTTCAGGAAAACCCAGTAAAAAAGGTAAATGCCCCTACTCCACCCGACCGGTCGGGATGGAATGAACAGATGAAGTAAAAAATTAAGTCAAATCATATAAAAAACCAGATAATGCAATGCGTTACCTGGTTTTTTTGCTTTTATATGGTTGGGCTACAGGTCGGGATAATACGCGCAGAGGTAACGTATCTCTCGGATGTAAGCGGTAATGCCCTGCCTCGAATTTACAGAGGCAACCATTGTCAATTTAAGAAGCCCTAGAGCTTCAACCGATTGTGAATTAAATTTCTCCATGATTACCTTTTTTTGTTAATAATTTATGGCCATTTACGTATATTCGCAGGCAAAAGCTACCGTTATTTGCAACCCTAAAAGACGACCCATGAGCGACTTTAAACTAAAGTGACGAATGGACAAAAAATAGAAAAAAATGGAAAAATTAGGAACATTAAATTTGAAATTAGGAATAATTGCCGGAGGTCAACTTGGGAAGATGTTAATTCAGGAAGCCAGCAAATGGGACATTGCCACCTATGTGCTTGACGAAGAAGACGAATGCCCGGCTGGAAGTATTGCATCGGTGTTTGTGAAAGGTAATCATCTCGACTTTAATTCTGTTTATCAATTTGGAAAGAAAGTAGATATGCTAACCTATGAAATGGAAAACATTAATATTGAAGCCTTGTTTAAGCTCAAATCGGAAGGGTTAAAAATTGTTCCAGACCCTGAGATTTTAAAACTAATACAGGACAAGGGTTTGCAGAAAGATTTTTATCTTAAAAATGACATTCCAACTTCTGGTTATCAGTTATTTCGCTGTAAAGACGAAATCATTAATGCCATTTGTTCAAATCAGTTATGTTACCCATTTGTTCAAAAACTTCGAAAAGGCGGTTACGATGGACGGGGCGTTGCCATAATAAGAAATGAACAAGATATGGTAAAACTTCTTGAAGGGGCATCGGTAGTTGAAGAAAAAGTTGAAATATCAAACGAAATTGCAGTAATTGCAGCCCGAAATGAAAAAGGCGAGATACGATGCTTTCCTGTAGTCGAAATGGTTTTTGACAATAATGCCAATTTGGTGGAAAAGTTGGTCTGTCCATCAAAAATAAGTTGTGAACAATCAGAAAAAGCAATTAATATTGCTATCAAAATTATTGAACGATTAGGAATGGCGGGTTTGCTGGCAGTGGAATTCTTTGTCGATGTAAATGGAGAAGTTTTGGTAAACGAAGTAGCTCCACGCCCACACAATAGTGGGCATCATACTATTGAAAGTGTTATTACTTCACAATTTGAACAACACCTAAGGGCAATACTAAATCTACCGCTTGGCAGTACACACCTTAAATTTCCGGCAGTCATGCTGAACCTTTTGGGCGAAAAAGGGCACGAAGGCCCAGTTATGTATGAGGGGTTAACTGAGAGTATGGCCATTGAAGGGGTAAAAATTCATCTATATGGAAAAAAAATTACGAAGCCTTACCGTAAAATGGGTCATGTAACGGTTGTTTCAACAACTTTAGAGGATGCCGTTGAAAAGGCTGAAAAAGTAAAAAACTTAATAAAGGTAAAATCATGGAACAAAAATTCGTAAGTATAGTTATGGGTTCCGACTCTGATATGCCAATAATGAAACAAGCAGCAGAAATGCTTGAGTATTTTGGTATTGGATATGAAATTGACATTGTGTCGGCTCATCGCACTCCTGATAAACTATTTGAATTTGCATCAAAAGCTCATTTAAGAGGCATTGAAGTAATAATAGCCGGAGCTGGCGGAGCGGCCCATTTACCTGGCATGGTTGCTGCAATCTCTCCGCTCACCGTAATTGGTGTTCCTATAAAATCGTCCAACTCCATTGATGGGTGGGACTCTGTACTATCAATCCTGCAAATGCCCGGAGGTGTACCCGTTGCTACCGTTGCCCTTAATGGAGCTAAAAACGCAGGAATATTGGCTGCTCAAATAATTTCTGTCGCTAATGGTGAGGTTAGGAAAAAAATCATTGACTACAAATCGTTGATTCGAGAACAGGTAATTGAAAAGTCAAACAACATCAACAAAATAATTTAGAATGACAGATTTTTTCAAGGGCAGAACAGCTGTTATAGCCACCAAACATCACAAAGAAAAGGTAATTTCACCAATATTCGAAAAAGAATTGGAGATAAAATGCATTGTTCCAGCAGGTTTAGATACCGATGTATTGGGAACATTTTCGGGTGAGATTCAAAGGGTTGACGACCCCATTACTACTCTGAGAAATAAATGCAAATTGGCATTAGATATAACCGGTTGCGATTTAGCTATTGGCAATGAGGGTTCGTTCGGTTCGCATCCAACCATCTTTTTTGCACGAGCCGATGATGAATTTGTTATGCTTTTTGACAAGGCGAACAGTATAGAAATAGTAGGGCGAGAATTAAGTTTGGAGACCAATTTCGATGGTAGTGAAATTTGTTCAGAAAAAGAACTTCTACAATTTGCTGGTAAGGTAAAATTCCCAACACACGGAATTATCCTAAAAAAAAACAAAAACGATTTTTCAATTATTTTGAAAGGAATAACTACAGAAGAAAAACTTTTAGAAGGTTATCACCAAATGAAATCTCACGATGGAATAGCATATGCCGAAACCGATATGCGGGCAATGTACAACCCAACCAGAATGGGTGTTATAGAGGATGCTACAAAAAAATTGATGGCTAAAATCAAATCACTTTGCCCCGAATGTGGTACGCCAGGTTTTGGTGTGGTTGATGCCCAAAAAGGTTTGCCATGCGATATTTGCAACTTCCCTACACGCTCCGTACTAAAACATATTTACAAGTGCCAGAAATGCAATTTTCAAAAAGAATTGCTATATCCTTTTAATAAAATGAAGGAAGACCCTCAATATTGTGATCTGTGTAATCCATAATCCTTAAAACATAAAGAAATATTATTTATGCAAAAATATTTAACTGTTGTCTCTTCTTTTTTTATAATGCTCTGTTTGGGGGGTGTCTATGCCTGGAGTATCATTGCATCGGAGTTGATGAACAATTTCGGGTTTTCGTCAGCACAATCTCAACTTGTATTTGGAGTGCTTATTGCAGTTTTTCCTGCCACGATGGTATTTGCGGGTAAGTTTGAAAAAAGGCTTGGTGCTCGAACTCTTACAATTTTTTCCGCATTATTTTTTAGCACAGGTTACATAATTTCGGGGTTCTCGAATGGAAACTTTTAC
>JANONW010000292.1:0-3292 GCA_031421065.1 Prolixibacteraceae bacterium | reverse complement strand
CTTTCGGCTTATTTAAACAAGGATTTCGACAGCAAACACTGGCTGGCGCGCACCCAATTTCTGGTTCAGAAAGGAAGCAACGACCGTTATGTCCATTTGCCTGCTGTTTCAGGATATATTAGCATGAATTACAGGACGGTTATTTCGAAAGTTTTATATACTCAACTTGGGGTCGATACCCGCTACAATACCTCTTTTTATGCCGATGCGTACGAACCCGGAACTTCCAGGTTTTACCTTCAGGGCAAACAAAAAATTGGAAATTATCCATACATCGACTTGCATGTAAACCTGAAGTTGAAACGCACCCGGGTTTTCTTTAAATTAATGAACGCTGCTTCAGGATTAGTTGGCGACAATTTTTATGCTGCCCCGGATTATCCCTATTATCGCCGAACATATAGATTTGGTGTTGCGTGGTCGTTCTACGACTGATGTCTTTTTAGAATTTCAATCATTTCAGATAAAATCATGGCAGTGGCGCCCCAGATAATCTCGCCGTTGAAGGGGTAGTATTTAATGCGAAGCGGACCTGTGAATGTATCAAGCTCAGTTTCAGAAATTGTTTCATTTGTAACAAAATCGCTCAAAGGGAACAAAATTAATTCTTCTACTTCTCCTGAGTTTACCAAAAAATCGGGTTTTTGATCGGCCCATGCCAAAAATGGCTGGATCGAAAATCCACTTACTTCCAAATACAAATCAGACAGTTTGCCAAGAATTCTGATCGTTGAAGTGTCGATGCCTATTTCTTCACGGGCTTCGCGCAAGGCAGTCATTTCGGCTGAAAGATCTTCTTTTTCTACCTTTCCGCCCGGAAAGCTGATTTGTCCCGGATGGAAGGTCATGGTTGGAGGCCGTCTGGTCAAACAGGTAAAAATCTTTTCGCCTTCAGGAAAAAGGAGCAGTAAAATACTACTTTGTTTTACCAACGCAATTTCATCTTCACTGGAAGCCAAACGACGTCCGGGCGGAAGCATTTTACTATGGGCTTCAATTCCGGGCAACTCGCTGTTAAAAGCTTCTTCAAGATGTTTCAGGATAGATGGATACATAACTTTGGCTTACTCGAAACGGATGGTTTTTTCTGGTGAAACTTTGGTAATGAAATAGGAGGGGAGCAGCAACATCAAAATGGTTATTACGATGGTCCCAACATTTAGCAGAACAAGGTGCAGAATCGTCAGGTTTACAGGAACGTATTCGAGATAGTACGAAGTCGGGTCGAGTTTTAACACGCGGGTGTGTTCCTGAATAAGGCAAAGACCGATTCCGAGCAGGTTGCCCCAAAAAAGCGCTTTCAGGATAAGCATCACCGAAAAATATAGAAATACCTTGCGGATGCTCCAGTTTCTGGCTCCCATCGCTTTGAGTATCCCGATCATTTGTGCCCTTTCCAGAATGATGACCAGCAAACTCGAAACCATATTGAATCCTGCCACTAAAATCATGAGGATCAGAATTACCCAGACATTCATGTCGAGCAGCCCCAGCCAGTCGAAAATATACCGGTATTTTTCTTTGATGCTGATTACCTGCAAAACTGGGCTGTCGGGAATGGTATTTCTTAACAAGAGATTGTGAACCGCCTTTTCCTGTTCCGAAAGATCATTGAAGTCATCGACCAGAATCTCAAAACCGCTCACATCATCGTTCTCCCAGTTATTTAGCCGGCGGATATGATTGATGTCAACCAGCACAAACATTCGGTCGAACTCTTCAAGACTGGTTTTATAAATACCGGCCAGTTCAAATATACGCTGGCGCGGAACAGCTTCCATCTGGTTGATAAAAAACATGGTAAGACCATCGCCTGTTTTGAGGTTCAGCAGGTCGGCCATTTGTTTCGAAACCCATACTTTGTTGCTGCGGACAGTATCCTGAACCTGAAATGGCTCGCCTGCAACCTTGTTCCCCTGAAAAAATGACCAGTCGAAATCTGGGCCGATGCCTTTCAAAACTACACCGTGAATTTCATCATCGGTCCGGATGATGCCCGGTTTGGTCGCAAATACCTGCACATGGCGAATGCCGTCAATCGCTTTAAGTTCTTCCAGAAAAGGCTGTTGCTGATTAATCGGACTGGTTTCGAAAGATTGATTGGAGTCGAGGTTGACAATCTGCAAATGTGAACCGAAACCTATCACTTTTCGGCCCACTTCCGATTTGTAACCGGTTACGATGGCAATCGACAAAATGAGCACTACCAGTCCCAGAACAATACCAAAAAGGGCAATATTCACGATCCGGTGCGACAGGTTATCGCGGTTTTCCTTCGCTGAAAAAATCCTTCGGGCTATATATAGGTTTGCGTTCAATGTGTTATTTTATCTTCGCCGCGTTCATTCACAAAAGGCAACACCAGCAGCGAAATCAGTCCAAAAACAATCAGCATTAGCGTGGTACTTCCATGGGCCACCAACGCAAATATTTGACCGTCGGCTTTATCGATACCATACAATGCAAGTCCTTCGATTACCATAAAATGCCAAGCTCCAATACCTCCCTGCACGGGCGCAACCATCCCGAAACTGCCCAGTATAAAAACGGTCAGTCCGGCCCATGGTGTTAAATGCGAAGTAAATTCAAACGAAAAGAAAACGCAGTAAATCATCAGGAAATATAAAAACCAGATAAAAACCGAGTGAAAAATGAAAGCGCCTTTGTTTTTAATGTTCCGGATACTGTGAAATCCTTCGATGAACTGGTTAAAAAGAACAATAATTTTCTTTGCCGCGCCGCTGGCCTTGATTTTATGCCGGGCAAACCATAGGACCAACAGAGAGATCACCAATGCAACTGGCACTATCGGTGAATGTATGGCCTTCCCTATTTTATCCTCCACTTCCGGATTGTTTTTTAAAAACTCAAGCACCTGCCCAAACTGGGTAAATATTACAAGAACCAAAAGCAAAAGTAACATCAGGACATCAATCAACCGTTCGAGAACAACAGTTCCGACCAGTTTTGTAAATGGAATTTTTTCGTAGCGCGCAAGCACTCCGCACCTCGAAATCTCGCCCATTCGCGGCAGGGCAAGGTTCATCAGGTAGCCAATCATTACTGCCAGAAAAGTATTGAGTGTCCTGGGTTTGTGTCCAAGTGGTTCAATCATTAGGTTCCACCGTATGGTTCGGCTGATGTGGCTAATTAATCCTAAAAAAGCGGAAACGATGATCCAGAAATAATTGACCTCATTGCTTAAAATACTTTTGATCCGGTTGATATCCTGATCCTTGTAAACCCACCAGAAAAGCAGGACTCCGAGTATAAAAAAGGAGAGGAATTTGAG
>JANONW010000291.1:0-51604 GCA_031421065.1 Prolixibacteraceae bacterium | reverse complement strand
ATTAGTGATGATGGCCAGCCTTTACATATTAACATTAAAGCTTGAAAATCAGGATGAAATGCCCCTGCTAAGTGTCCGGGATGCCAGGCTGTTGGTTATAGCCAAGGCATTCGCTACACAAAAAGAGGTTGACCTTTGTTTAGAGCACATTCGGATAAGACACAGACAACGGCAGGCTGATATAGATAGATATTACAAGTAAAAATCAATTTAGGAAAGTAGAATTAGACAAAATTGAGAAATTGGGAGAAAATCTTAAATGACAACTCGAAACAAAGAACAACGAACCGCAAAACGTTATAAGCGTAAAGACCGATACAACAACCATTAAACTGACAGACAAATTATCAAAACAACAGGACGACATATAAACATAACAGCGGACTTTTTTCCGACACGACAGCCCAACGCTTCGTGTTTTATATTTTTTCCCCCACCGCACCAAAGACGATTTCGGGTATATTAAACTATCTTTACCGTCACAAAAACGAATTATAAATTAAAAGGATAAGAACAATAAATGGCAATTAAAAAATCTGAATTATACAGTTCCCTGTGGGCAAGTTGTGACGAGCTAAGAGGCGGAATGGACCCAAGCCAATACAAGGACTACATACTTGTTTTGTTATTTGTAAAATATGTGTCCGACAAATATGCCGATGACCCTGATGCCTTGATTGAAATTCCCGAAGGTGGTAGTTTCAAAGATATGCAAGCCTTAAAGGGCAATAAAGACATCGGAAATCAAATCAATATTATTATTGGCGAATTAGCGAAAGCCAACGACTTAAAAGGCGTGATTGATGTTGCCGATTTTGCTGACGATGATAAATTGGGCAAAGGCAAAGAAATGGTGGACAAGCTCACCAACCTCATAGCAATTTTTGAAAACCCTTCACTCGACTTTAGTAAAAACCGTGCAGGTGGTGATGATATTTTAGGCGATGCTTTTGAATACCTAATGAAAAACTTTGCGACCGAAAGCGGGAAAAGCAAAGGACAATTTTATACGCCAAGTGAAGTAAGCCGTGTAATGGCAAAAGTATTGAACATTCACAATGCAACAAACAAAACAACTTTTTATGACCCAACCTGCGGTTCGGGTTCATTGCTTTTAAAAGCATTGGACGAAGCCGATGGCAAAGGCACTATCTACGGACAAGAGAAAGATGTGGCAACGGCTGCTTTGGCTCGTATGAATATGATTTTACACGGACAAGAAGCGATTGAAATTCACAGAGGACAAAGCACACTTTCCGACCCATTTTTTAAAGATAGCAACGGTTATTTAAAAACATTTGACTTTGTAGTTGCCAATCCACCTTTCTCCTCTAAGAATTGGGCTACTGGCTTTAATCCGCAAGACGACCTTTTTGGGCGTTTTGAAAAAGACGAAGTAGAAAGTTTAAAAACAGGCAAAGCATCTTACAAAACACCGCCCGATAAAAATGGCGATTATGCTTTTCTATTACACATTCTTAAATCATTAAAAAGTACAGGCAAAGGGGCTTGTATTTTGCCTCACGGTGTTTTGTTTAGAGGCAATGCAGAAGCCGAAATTCGTAAGAGTTTAATTGAGCGAGGATATATAAAAGGCATTATTGGTTTGCCTGCCAACTTGTTTTACGGCACCGGTATTCCGGCCTGCATTATTGTAATGGACAAAGAAGGTGCATCCGAACGCAAACATATTTTTATGCTGGATGCAAGTAAAGGATATATCAAAGACGGAAACAAAAACCGTTTGCGTGAACAAGACATTCACAAGATTGTTGACATTTTTAATAAGCAAACCGAAAACCCAAAGTTTAGTAGATTGGTTAGTGTAGAAGAAATTAGCGACCCTAAAAACGATTTCAATTTAAATATACCACGTTACATTGACAGCCAAGAAGCAGAGGATATACAAGACATTGAAGCACATTTGCTGGGCGATATTCCCAATCGTGATATTGATGCCTTGCAAAATTATTGGGACGTTTACCCATCACTAAAAGTCGTTTTGTTTCAGCCAGGTAATAGACCAAACTATTCAAAATTAATAATTAACAATTGTCAATTAACAATTAGAGAACATCCCGAATTTGTGAGTTTCAGCAAAGAGATGGACGACTTGTTTACCGATTGGAAAACACGAATTACCAAAACGCTGAAAGCTTTAACCCCGATGGCTATCGGGGGGCAAAAACCAAAGCAAACTAGTTGGAGAATTTCTGAAGATGTGCTTACCTCATACACTGGCAAAGCCCTGATGGATAAATACGATGTGTATCAGCATTTGATGAATTATTGGAATGAGGTAATGCAAGACGATTGCTACTTGATTGCCGTTGATGGTTGGAAAGCCGAACTCAGCATTATTAAACAAACAAAATCTGCTACCGTTTGGGATTGTGACCTTGTTCCAAAGGTTTTGGTGATTGACCGATATTTCTTAAAAGAGAAAAAAGCGATTGAACAATTAGAAACCGATAAAGAAGTCATTGCTACGCAAATGACAGAACTTGAAGAAGAACACAGCACCGAAGAAGGCTATTTTGCTGATTTGGATAAAGTGAATAAAGCCAATGTGCAAAAGCGATTGAAAGAACTATTGGCAGCAAAACCAAAAGCTAAAAAACAAACATTGGCAATAGCAGCCGAACCAGAAACGGCTTATGGCGAACAGGCAATTTTAGAATTGTATTTAAAATTATTGGACGACCAAGCCGAGCTGAGCAAAAAAATAAAAGAAGCCATTGCAGCCCTTGACATTAAAGTAATTGAACGCTACAAGACACTCACCGAAACAGAAATAAAACAATTGGTGGTAGATGATAAATGGATGGCAACCATTGAACGAAGCGTAAGTACCGAAATGGAACGCATTAGCCAACGCCTTACCCAACGGATAAAGGAATTGGCAGAACGCTATGAAACACCACTGCCATTGCAAACCAAAGAGCTAAAACTATTGGAAGACAAGGTAAACAAACACTTGGAAATTATGGGTTTTACAATGCAAGCCCTATAAAAAACGAAACCCACTAGTTTGAATTGCTTCAGGGACTAATGGGAATAAGATGAGGCAAAAGTAAAATAAAAATGGCGAAGAATAAAATAATACAAGTTCAAAATATACCGATTTCTATTTCTACTGAAAGTGGAAATGATTTTTTTTGCTTAACCGATATGGCAAATGCCAAAGAAGGCGAAAGCAGGGCAGCAGATATTATAAAGAACTGGCTGAGAAACAGGTACACCCTTGAATTTTTAGGAACTTGGGAACAAATTAACAATCCCAATTTTAAAGTGGTCGAATTTGACCACTTTAAAATGCAGGCAGGTTTGCCAAGTTTTGTATTAAGCGTATCTGAATGGATTGAAAAAACCAATGCCACTGGAATATCGGTAAAAAAAGGCAAATATGGTGGTACTTATGCCCACAGAGATATAGCTTTTGAATTTGGGTCTGCTATTAGTGCTTCATTTAAACTGTACCTTATCAAAGAATTTCAACGACTGAAAGACGATGAAAACGACCGATTAAACCTTACCTGGAACCTGCACCGCACCCTGAGCAAAATAAACTACCGCATACATACCGATGCTATTAAAGTACACATCATACCCAACAGCATTACAAAAGACCAAGCCAATTTGGTGTATGCCAACGAGGCAGATGTGCTCAACGTAGCCCTGTTTGGCAAAACTGCCAAGCAATGGCGAGATGAAAATCCAAATACAGAGGGCAACATAAGAGACCAAGCCACTATTGAACAATTATTGGTATTGGCAAATATAGAAAGTATGAATGCCGAATTTATAAAAATGAACCTGCCACAAGCAGATAGATTATTGAAGCTAAACCAAATAGCAATAAGCCAACTAAAAGCTATTATGGGCAACCCTCAAATAAAAAAATTAAAGTAATGGATCTAAAAGCGGGTTATAAAAATACGGAGGTGGGTGTTATTCCTAAGGATTGGGTAGTGAAGAATATTGGCTCATTCACAGATGTTTGTGCAGGTGGTACTCCAAGTACATTTGTAAGAGATTATTGGAATGGAAATATTCGGTGGATGAATTCTGGTGAATTGAATTTGAAAACAGTTTATGAAGTTGAAAACAGAATTACTGAATTGGGATTAAACAATTCAGCAACGAGACTTATTCCTATAAACTGTTTGTTGATAGGATTAGCGGGTCAAGGCAAAACAAGAGGAACCGTTGCAATAAATAAAGTGGAACTGTGCACTAATCAGTCAATAGCGGCAATCTTGCCTTGTGATGAAGTAGATTATTCCTTTTTATATTTTAATCTGGATTCAAGATATTACGAATTAAGAGGTTTGTCAACAGGTGATGGCGGAAGAGGTGGCTTGAACTTGACGATAATAAAAAATCTTAACATCCTCCTTCCCCCCACCAAAGCCGAACAAACCGCCATAGCAACTGCCCTATCGGATGCCGATGCCTTGATAAGTAGTTTATCAACACTCATTACCAAAAAACGCAACATTAAGCAAGGGGCAATGCAAAAATTGCTACAGCCGAAGGAGGGTTGGGAAGTGAAGAAGTTGGGGGATATTGCGGAGATTTATACAGGAAAGAAAAACAACCAAGATAAAGTTGAAAACGGTATGTATCCATTTTTTGTACGTTCTCAGACCATTGAAAGCATAAACAGTTATTCCTTTGACGGTGAAGCAATTTTAATTCCTGGTGAAGGAAACATTGGGAAGATTTTTCATTATATAAATGGCAAATTTGATTACCATCAGAGAGTATATAAAATCAGTGATTTTAGGAGTGGATATTTCTCAAAGTATATTTATCGCTATATCTCAGAGTACTTTGGAAGACACGCAATGGAAAATTCAGTAAAGGCCACGGTTGATTCTTTAAGACTTCCAACTTTTCAAGTTTTTGAAATCCCTTTTCCACCTACATATAAAGAACAAGAAAATATCTCAACAATCCTTTCCGATATGGATGAAGAAATAAAAGCATTAGAAACCAAACTGGAGAAATACAAAAAGGTAAAATTGGGTATGATGCAAAATTTATTAACTGGTAAAATTAGATTAGTATGAGCAAAGAAAATCTAAACCACTCGAATTCAAGGAGATTTAAAGGTAACGGATTAGTTACCTTTAGAAGTGAATCAACAACTTTTAATTACCCCGAATTCGGGGTAATTAAAAGCATCGAATTCGATGCTTTTAAAAATGAAAAATAAGTATGGCAAAAAATAAAACGATAGAAGTAAAAGGGATATCTATAACCATTATAGACCAAGCAGGGCAGAAATACATTTCGTTAACCGATATGCTAAAAGCCAAAGATGGTGATTTTTTTATTTCAGACTGGTTAAGAAACCGAAACACCATCGAGTTTTTAGGCATTTGGGAAAGTGTTTATAATCCAAATTTTAATTATGGCGAATTCGCCATAATTAAAAGCCAGGCAGGACTAAATAGCTATAAACTAAGTGTAAAGGAATGGGTTGAAAAAACAAATGCAATTGGACTTAAAGCCAGTACAGGCAGGTATGGTGGGTCTTATGCCCATTCAGATATAGCATTTGAATTTGGAATGTGGGTTTCGGCTGAATTTAAAGTGTATCTAATCAAAGAATTCCAACGCCTCAAAGCCGATGAAAGCGACCGTCTTAAACTCGAATGGAACTTACAGCGCACATTAGCCAAAATAAATTACCATATTCATACCGATGCCATCAAAGAAAATTTAATTCCAACTACTCTTTCAAAAGATAAAATAAACTTTGTGTATGCCGATGAAGCCGATATGCTCAATATGGCTTTGTTTGGAACAACAGCAAAACAGTGGAGAGACGCCAACCCAAAAGCCGAAGGCAATATACGTGATATGGCAAGCATTGAGCAATTGGTGGTGCTATCGAATATGGAAAGTATCAACGCAGTATTAATACATCAGGGTTTGCCGCAAAACCAACGCTTGCAGCAATTAAATACGATTGCCATAACCCAAATGAAATCGCTGGTAGGAAATAAACAACTAAGAAAATTATGAAAGTAGGTCAAATTGAACGTGCCACCCAAAACCGCATTGTTGCTTTGTTTCAGAAGCAATTGGGCTATCGCTATTTGGGCAATCTTGAAAAAGAAGAAGAAAACAGCAACGTGGATGAAACTTTGCTAACAGCACATTTAACTAAAAAAGGTTATAGCCCTTCACTCATCAGCAAAGCATTGTTTGAATTTAAAAAACTCGTAACCATCAATACCAGCGATGACCTTTATCAAGCCAACAAAAATGTTTATGCAGCACTTCGCTATGGCATCAATGTAAAAGAAGAAGCAGGGCAAAATAAAGAAACCGTTTATTTAATTGATTGGAAAAACCCACAGGAAAACGATTTTGCCATTGCCGAAGAAGTAACCATAAAAGGACAGCACAACAAACGCCCCGATATAGTTATTTACATCAACGGCATTGCTTTAGGTGTGTTGGAATTGAAAAGAAGCACTGTTTCGGTTTCAGAAGGCATTCGCCAAAACAACGACAATCAAAAACATCTTTTCATCAAACCGTTTTATACAACTATTCAATTAGTAATGGCAGGGCAAGATGTAGAAGGTTTACGGTATGCAGCCATTGACACCTCAGAAAAATATTATTTAAAATGGAAAGAAGTAAGCGAAGAATTTAATCCGAACGATACTTACCTTTTAGAACTTACAAGGCCAATTAGAGAGCAAGCCGACAAAGCCGATAATCAATTGGACAAGCAAATTATTGAAATGCTTGGCAAAGAAAGGTTGATTGAAATACTCCACGATTTTGTAGTATATGACCGAGGGCAAAAGAAATTTTGCAGACCTAATCAATTCTTTGGTTTAAAAGCAGCACAAGAAAACATTCGCCAAAAAGAAGGCGGTATTATTTGGCATACACAAGGCAGTGGCAAAAGTTTAACAATGGTTTGGCTTACCAAATGGATACGAGAGTATAATCCAAATGCAAGGGTGCTTATCATTACCGACCGAGACGAGTTAGATAAACAAATTGAAAAAGTTTTTAAAGGCGTTGACGAACATATAGTAAGAACAAAAAGCGGAGCCGATTTAATTGAAAAACTAAACGATACAAAGCCGTGGCTGTTATGTTCGCTCATTCACAAGTTTGGTAACAAAGAAGAAGCTGATTACGACAGCTATTTAGAAGAACTGAAAAATAGCTTACCGAAAGACTTTAAACCCAAAGGAGATTTTTATGTGTTTGTAGATGAATGTCATCGAACACAAAGCGGAGATTTGAACAAAGCAATGCGACAACTATTAGGCGAAAAAGCCGTGTTTATTGGTTTTACAGGAACACCATTAATGCAAGCCGATAAAAAAAGAAGCATTGAAATTTTTGGTAAATACATACACACTTACAAATTTGATGAAGCCGTAAAAGACGGTGTGGTATTGGATTTACGCTACGAAGCCAGAGACATAGAACAAAAAATAACCTCGTTAGACAAGATTGATGCTTGGTTTGATAGTAAAACCAAAGGCCTAACCGACTTTGCTAAAACCGAACTCAAACAAAAATGGGGAACAATGAAAAAAGTGTTCAGTTCTGTTGGACGCTTACAAAAAATTGTTGCCGACATTTTGTTGGATATGGAAACCCGTGAACGGCTGCAAAATGGCAGAGGCAATGCTATTTTAGTTTCGGATAGTATTTACAATGCTTGCAGGTTTTATCAATTATTTCAAGACGCAGGATTTACACGTTGTGCAATCGTTACATCATTTGCCCCAACACACAGCGACATAAAAGGCGAAGGAGAAGGCTACACCGAAAAATTGATGCAGTATGACATTTATCAAAAAATGCTCAACGGAAAAAGCACCGAAGATTTTGAAGACGAAGCCAAAAAGCGTTTCATTGATGAACCAGCACAAATGAAATTATTAATTGTGGTGGACAAACTGCTCACTGGTTTCGATGCTCCAAGCGCCACCTTTCTTTACATTGATAAAAGTATGAGAGACCACGGTTTGTTTCAGGCAATTTGCCGGGTAAACCGTTTAGACGGAGACGATAAAGATTACGGTTACATTATTGACTACAAAGATTTATTCGGCAGTTTAGAAAACGCCTACAAAGATTTTACTTCCAAAGCTTTTGAAGATTATGACAAGTCAGATGTAGAAGGGTTGTTAAGCGACCGATTAGCCAAAGGCAAAGAACGCTTGGATGATGCCTTGGAAACCATCAAAGCATTATGCGAACAAGTAGTTCCACCCAAGGGCACACAGCAATTCATTGCTTATTTTTGTGGCAATACACAAATTCCCGAAGACTTAAAAGACAGCGAACCAAAACGGGTGGCATTATACAAAGCGGTTATTTCACTAATTCGTGCTTATGCCAACATCGCAGACGAAATGGAAGAAGCCAGTTACAAACCAACCGAAATTGAAGCCATTAAAAACGATTTAAAGCATTTTGAAAGTGTTCGCAAAGAAATTCAGTTAGCAAGCGGCGATTGGGTTGATTTGAAACAATACGAACCTGCAATGCGACATTTAATTGACAGCTACATTGCAGCAGAAGAAAGTGAAAAAGTTTCTGCGTTTGATGATTTTAGTTTGGTGGAATTGCTGGTAAAAGATGGCAAAGGTGCTTTGGAAAAATTACCCGAAAACATTAGGAAAAATAATGAAGCAATGGCAGAAACCATTGAAAATAACTTACGAAAAGTAATTATTGATGAAAGCCCAACCAACCCTATTTACTACGAAAAAATGAGTGTTTTGCTGGACGAGTTAATTAAGTTGAGAAACGAAGAGGCGGCAGAATATGAAAAGTATTTGGAAGAGATTGTTAAGTTAGCTGTAAAAGTAAAGAAGCCCGAAACAAGCAACGAATATCCTTCAAGCATCAATACCCAAGCCAAAAGGGCTTTGTATGATAACTTGGATAGAGAGGAACCTTTAACAATTGCAATGGACAGTGCTGTAATTTACGGTAAACACGATGATTGGGAAGGTACATTATCCAAAGAAAAACATTTGAAAAACAAAGTGGTGAAACTAGTTTTGGAACAGTACAACAAAGTTGAAAGGCTGGAAGATATATTTAGTGTAATAAAAAATCAACCGCAATACAAATGACCCTGGAAGAACTTAAAGTAGGCGATTTGAGCATTGATTTGATTAGAAAAAAAATCAAGAATATGCACTTAGCGGTATATCCACCCACAGGCAGGGTACGTTTAGCGGTCCCAGATGATACACCACAAGAAACGGCACGGCTTTTTGCTATTTCAAAAATTAGTTGGATAAGAAAGCACCAACGGAATTTTGTTGCACAAGACCGACAACCACCAAGACAATTTAAAGAACGTGAAAGCCATTACTTTCAGGGCAAACGCTATTTGTTGCGAATTATAGAACAGGAAGCACCGCCCAAAGTTGTGTTTAAGACCAAAACGTATATTGACCTGTATGTAAGACCAAACAGCACCACCGACCACCGACAAATCATCATTAACGAATGGTATCGGACAGAGTTAAAAAAACTCATTCAACCCATCATTGACAAATGGGAAAGTCAAATTGGCGTAACCGTTGACGACTGGCAGGTAAAACAAATGAAAACCAAATGGGGAACTTGCAACATTGAGAAAAAGCGAATTTGGATAAACTTAGAACTTGCAAAAAAGCCTTTGCACTGCTTGGAATATATTGTGGTTCACGAAATGATACACTTTTTAGAAAGACACCACAACGACCGTTTCCTGACCTTGATGGAAAGATATATGCCTCAATGGAAGTTTTATAAAGAAGAATTAAATCGTTTACCAGTAAGCCACGGAGAATGGACATATTAAATAACCGGATCACAGGGAAATGCAGTTTATCCATTGGAATCAAATTACCAGACGAACGTTTTTTTAAAGAACTTCAATAAGAAAAGCAAAAACCTATTGATTCAGGGTTTTATTGATGGTGGATCTAAAGATATTCGGGCAATCGTAATAATGTCAAACCAATATCAAAGCATCTTATTTTGATAGATTATAAAACAATGTTTGTGTTTTTTAATAGCTCCAGAGGACTTGTTAATATTGTCATTCGTGCCTATTCCCTCTTTCATTCCCTCTTTCAAAAACAAAAACCGCTTAACGATCAATGAGTTAAGCGGTCTTAAAGTACCCGAAGCCGGAATCGAACCGGCACGATATTGCTATCACTGGATTTTGAGTCCAGCGCGTCTACCAATTCCGCCATTCGGGCTTGTTTGTAAACCGGCTGCAAAAATAATGGAAAATTCCTTTGCACAAAGCATTTCCAACAATATTTTAGCTTTTTCATTTCAATCCGGTTTTCAAACATAAGTTTTGAGGATATGTAAACGGATTTCAAATTTTTTATACCTTTAGCCGAATTCTCAAAATCGCCGCGTATTGCGCAGAACCTATGGACTTGACCGACGAGAAAGAACTTTATCAAAGGCTGAAAGAAGGAGACGAGCGTGCATTTGACACTTTGTTTCAAAAATACTATTCTTCGATGTGCCATTTTGCCCGTCAATTTCTAAACGACAGCGAAATGGCCGAAGAAACCGTTCAGGATATGTTTGTGCGTATTTGGGAAAAACGTGAATCGTTAAACATTGAATCCTCCGTTAAACATTATCTTTTCAGATCAGTGCGCAACCATTGCCTGAACCAGATCCAGCATCAAAAAATCAGACAGCAATATGCCAGCATGGTGAAAGAGGCCACTCATCAGGATATCGACCCTGACCAATATTATATTGAAGTTGATCTGTTGAAACGAATTGAAAAAAGTATTGATTCGTTGCCGGCAAAACGTCAGGAGATTTTCAGGCTCAGCCGCGAGCAAGGCCTAAAGTATAAAGAAATTGCCGAAGAGTTAAATATTTCAATAAAAACAGTGGAAGCACAAATGGGTTTGGCATTGAAACACTTACGCGAAGATTTAAAGGAATTTAGTCACCATTTAGTGACGCTTTTTCTGCTTTTAAAAAAATCGGGCACCTGCAATAAGGGTTAGGCCTGTACTTTAATGTCTTAAGGCAATATGAAACCAAATCACTACATAGAAGACGAAAAATGGGCATTACTGGCCATGTCAATTTACGATGATGACATGAACCTGACTGCCGAAGAAAAAAATAAAATTGCAGAAGAATTGCTTTCTGAGCCGGAGGAGAAAGATCAGCTTCTCAGGATGGTCAAAAACGTTGATTTATACTTCGATTTGAAAAAATACCCCGCTGAAAAAGCACTGGAGAAAGTTCAAAATAAGATTCAGGAAAAATCACAAAGCAATTCAACGAGGTTCGGAAAATTAATTTCGAATCCGCTGATGCGTATTGCTGCTGCGGTTTTGGTAGCCGCTATGCTTTCGGTAGCCGGATATGAAATGGTCACTAATAAAGCCGAATCACCAAAAATACTCGAGATTTCATCAGCCGATCAAGTTGTTAAATCATTTAAATTATCCGATGGCACTTTGGTAAGCCTTAACAGCGACACCCAATTGAAATACCCAAAGAAATTTGGCAAAGATACCCGCGAGGTTACTATTGAAGGAGAAGCATTTTTTGAAGTAAAACCCAATAAAAACAAACCTTTTATCATTCATGCCGGAAATGCACAGATTAAAGTTCTTGGTACCAGTTTTAATGTAAGTGCTTATCCCCGTGCAAGATTGGTAGAAGTTATAGTTGAAACCGGCAAAGTGAAGGTTTCGAATAAGTTAACCGTAACTGAACAAACCAATGAACTGATCCTTGATCCGGGGGATAAGGGAACACTGGTGTATTCGAGCAATGCATTGCTGAAAACCACCAATCAAGACCCAAATTTTATGGCCTGGAAAACCCACAACCTGATTTTCAGGGCGACTTCGCTTAGCGAAGTAATTAGCAATCTTGAAAAAGTTTACAAAGTAAACATCCGGTTAGACGATCCTAAACTAAACGGACTTCTGCTCACTGCCCATTTCAACGATTATCCCCTCGAATTTATCCTGAAGGTAATCGGAACCACTTTCCAAATGGAAACAAAAAAGATTGACGGGCAGTATATTTTAAAGGCAAAATCCTAATTTTTTTTAATTTGAAATGCCATGAAAACAAAACGAATAGTACCCCATATTATATTATTAGCGTTATGTCTATTGGTGTCGGTGGCACCGGTTTCAACCTATGGCCAAAAACCTGAAAGGAAACAAAGTCCCCAGCAAAATACCAAACAAGAACAAAAAGACGATCAGACCCCCAATGTACTTAACCAAAATATCAGCATATACGCTGAAAACGAATCACTTTCGACCGTAATCGAACGTATCTGCAATTATCTCAACCTCGATTATTCTTACAATTCGAAACTGATTGAAGGGAAAAACATTAATCTGAACGTATCGAACAAACCAATTAAATTTGTGCTTGACCAATTGATGAAAGATTTCTACCTTCTTTTTGAAATTGAGGACAATATATTGGTTATCAGAGATTACGTGCCAATGGACAAAAGTCTTGATTACGATAAGAGAGCCCGGAATTACAGCGACCAAACCGGCTTTATTTTCGATAACCCGAAGAGAAAGTCCATCACAATTAATTTCAAATCATCAAGCAACCTGATTATCATCCCAGTTGCCATCAACAATTCGGACACACTTAATTTTATTCTTGATACAGGTGTCCGTTATCCGATTATTACAGAACTTCCGTTTGTAAACAAGCTGAACCTGAATTTTTTGCAACCCATCAATATAAAAGGCCTGGGCGAAGGCGAACAGCTGACAGCTTACCGATCGGGCAACAACGTTATAAATATCAACGGATTGGTGGCTTACGATCAGGAAATAAACATGGTGATCAGCGAAAATTTCCAGATTTCGCATATTCTCGGAATTCCGGTACATGGGCTGATTGGCTTTAACCTGTTTAAAGATTACGTGGTGAAAATTGATTATACCAATAATAAAATCACCCTGATCAAACCCGAATATTTTACTTACAAAGAAAAAGACAAAGACATCGTCCTGCCATTGACTTTTGAACAGAACAAACCATTTGTAAGAACCAGTATCGTAACAGACAAGAACGAAGATGTTCCGGTTAAACTGCTGGTTGATACCGGTGCAAGCGATGCACTTTGGCTATCGACCAATTCTGACAACCGGATATCGCTTCCTGAAAACCACATTGAAACATTTCTTGGACGTGGTCTCAGTGGTGATTTGTTTGGAAAAAAAGGCCGTATAGGGGCCATTTGGGTTGGCCCACTGGTACTTTATGAACCAATTGTGGCTTTCCCCGATAATGAGCTGATAGATCAGCTACTTATTAAAAACGACCGCAACGGAACCCTTGGCGCCGAAATCCTTCGCCGTTTTCATGTTACCATGGATTATCCGAACAAACGGCTCATACTTAGGCCAAACAGTGATATTAAAGATCAGTTCAACTACAATATGAGTGGTTTGGAAGTAACCAATCCGATGCCGGGAGCGCCCATTTTCCTGATAAGCAATATCCGCACAAATTCGCCGGCGTATTATGCCGGACTTCAGGAAAACGACCAGATTATTGCAATAAATAATAGCAATCATAAAACATTAAATTTAAATGATATAAATTTGCTGTTTCAAAGCCAGGAAGAAAGAAGAATAAAAATGACCGTTCTAAGAAACGGAGAACAGGTAAAAACAGAGTTCTTCCTGAAAAAGATGTTCTGAACATGAAATCAGCCTGCGGACTTGTCCTGATTGTTTTCCTTTTGTCGTTGAAGGTTACCTTCGGACAAAGGGAAAACAATTCCGCGCTGGATAAAAAAGTTACTATTGAAGTTAAAAATGAAACCATTGCTTCGGTTTTTGAAAAAATATCGTTAAAAACACAAATCTATTTTTCGTACGACGCCTCGCTGATTGATGATACGAAAAAAATTGATGCTTCACTTTCGGATAAAACCATTAAAGAAATTCTCGACCTGCTTTTAGAATCAAAATTTATTTACCGGGTGCTCGACGATCAGGTTATTATCACTAAACCTGAAGATGAAGGAGTAAAAAAAAAAGAGGTTGAGTTATCGGTGGAAAAACCAATCATAATCAACTTCCGCGGAAAAATAATTGATCGGGAAGAGAAAGACGTGTTGCCATATACAAGTATTTCTGTTCTGGGAAGAAACATCGGGACCATCTCGAATATTGATGGCGAATTTGAGCTGAAAATACCCGGAACAATGATAAATGATACCATTGTGATTTCCTGTTTGGGCTATAAACAATACCACATTCCTGTTACTCAAATTACTGATGGGGCGGCAACAATTTTTCTTCGGCCTACTTCCTTTCCGATCAAAGAAATAAGAGTAACGGTCATCAACCCTCAAGGCATCCTTGGCCGGATACTGTCGAAAATTTCGCTCAATTATCCGCGCAATCCGGAGATTATGACTGCATTTTACCGCGAAGTGCTGAAGCAGGACAACGAATACATTGATGTTGCCGAAGCCATACTGGAAATAAGAAAATCATCGTACGAAAATACTTTTGCCGAGGACAAGGTGAAATATTTAAAAGGACGGAAAAGCCTGAATGTAAAACCTTTTAAGTTCGTCGATTTCAAAATTCAGGGTGGCCCGTATTATATTACCAAGTTGGATGTGGTAAAAACACTCGATTCGTTTCTTGATCCCGAATTCCGCGAATTTTACAAATACTCGCTCGACCAGATTGTTGAACTTAATAACCGCGATACTTATGTCATTCGGTTCAAGCCAAAAGAAAAGGTTGATCATCCATGTTATCAGGGTAAATTGTATGTCGATATGTCGTCGTTCGCACTGGTACATGCCGAATTTGAACTCAGCCGCTCGGGACTGAAATTCGCGCACGAATCGCTGATCAGGAAAAAGCCCAAAGATTTTTATGTCAGGCCAGTTCATGTTAATTATCAGGTAAGTTACAGGCGAGCCGATGGTAAATGGCATCTGAGCAATGCGCAGGCCTCTATTAATTTTCGAGTTAAAAGCAAAAAAGACAAAATCAACTCAATATTTCACAGTACATCCGAATTGCTTATTACCGATTTTAAATCAGACGACGGAACACATTTTAAACGGAACGAACTGTTTAGTCCGAAAGACATTTTTACTGAAATTATAACCGACTATGATGAGGCTTTCTGGGGCGATTACAATACGATAAAACCTTCAGAAGCTTTGCGCAATGCACTTAAGAAGTACTCTCTGGAAAATGATCCCTTAGTTCAACCCAACGAAAAGGGTGAAAATACCCTAATCGAAAAATAACACTGAATATGAAAACGTTAACCATTCTTTCATTTTTGATAAGCAACTGTTTCGGGGTTTTTGCACAAAACGAAAGCCCAATCAAACACATTAGTCAGCAAGTAACCGATTATTTCAATGTTTTTCCGAAAGAGAAAGTTTTTCTCACAACCGACAAGCAATGCTACAAACCCGGGGAAACAATCTGGTTTAAAGCAATGGTGAACGATGGAAAAACACAAGTACCGTCAATAAAAAGTCAGGATTTTATTGTGAAACTATACAATAAAAATGGCGAACAGGTAGCTTTTCAATTGCTGCAACTGACCAATGGCTCAACATCGGGCGATCTGGAAATTCCGGATAATCTGACCGGTGGCCAATATTTTCTGGCGGCTTATACTTTTTCACAGTTCGCTGCTGAAGAAGTTTTCTTCACCGCAATATATATTGATCCGGCATACAGTGACCAATGGGTTGTTTCAGCCAACACCAGTGACAGTATTTCAATCTCAGGCCAGAAAAACGAACTTTCTATCCTGATCCGGAATCTTTCAGGTGGAGCCGTGAAAAACACTTCGTTGCGCTATCAATTAATGAACGGCACCGAAATAATCGGAAAAGGAAAACTTAAAACAGATGATTCCGGGAAAGCAGTCGTTCCATTTACATTGCCTACCAAATCGAACGGAGAGCCATTTATTTTCGAATTGACCGACAATAAAAATGAATGGGAAAAAGAAGTATTCCTTCCTTCAAACCTCGATCAGCTTACAATCAGTTTTTATCCTGAAGGTGGGGCCATTTTAACGGGAGTACCTGTTAAAATAGGGTTTACCGCTTTTAATAAATGGGGAATGCCTGTGGATTTGGAAGGATCGGTAGTGAATCAGGACGGGAAACAGGTTGCCATTGTAAAAACATTTACCAAAGGCCTGGGCCTTTTTGCGGTTGAAACTGACGGAAAACAAAAATTGAAACTGGTCATTTCAGGAAAAACCGGACAAAACCAGCACTTTGAGTTACCGGCTCCAAATACCTCCGGACTTGCTTTTTCGGTTGCCAAAACCGATGCTGACTTCATTTCGGCCAATCTGATTTTTGCGGATAACCAAAAACATGCCATTTCGCTGACTGCTACCCATGGAAGTGGCCTGTATTGGGCGGCTGATATGGATATTGACGGACTTGGCCGGATAAAAATCCCGACTGAATATCTTCCGCAAGGTATTAATTTATTGTCGGTTTTTGTAAACGATGCAAACTTGCCAGCCACACGATTGGTTTTTGTTGATAATAAACAACACATGAAAGTGGAGGTTCAGCCTGAGCAAATTAGCCTGAAACAAGGAGAAAACATGAAAATCAAAATCAGGTTGGCGGATGAAAACAATCAGCCAGTAAGCGGAAATGTGAGCGTTTCGATTGCCGATAGATTTCGAAAAACCAATACCGCCCTGAAAATTGAAGAATACCTTTTGGCAGGGCCGGAACTGGAAACCCCCTTCGTCCTTATTTCGGCAGCTTTTCAGGAACAAATTACAAATACTGCACTGATGGATATTTTTCTGATAGCCAACCGGCAAAGGAATTTTAACTGGCAAAAAATAATGCAGTTTAAACCTGAAAGTGCTTCGAATAATATTCAGGAAAACAAAGGCATTTCGGGAATTGTAACCGATAAAAACGGAAATAAGATAAACAAAGCAAAGGTTAGCATGGTGAACAACAAAAACATGCAATTGCATACCACCACCTCCAACGCGGATGGTTTGTTTTCATTTCCAAACCTCGACCCGGCAAGTTTGGATGATTTCTCGGCAAAGGCAACCAACCCGGAAGGAAAACGGGAACTGAACATCGATTTCGTTAAGAACTTTGAAGAAGGAATTTCAGAATATGTTGCCAGATTAGGAAGGGGAAGCACGCTGCAATACTCTGATATGGGCGCAGATGCAAACTATTTCAGGAACAACCCTGATTTGTTTAACAAGGCCCCCAAAATTGTAAGGCCAAATACAGTTGCCAGCGATAACCAAAAAAAGATGTTGAGTACTGCAACAAGCATAATGGACGTGATTAAGACCATAAAACCCTACAAATTGATGAACAATCAGATTGTATTTTATGGCAGCGAAAACTCGATCAATTATCAGGGGGGCGCATTAATTGTATTGGACGGTCAACAGGTTGGAACCGATATTTCGGCGATCAATAACATTTCACCAATGGAAGTTGAAAGCATCAATGTTTCCACTAATCCAATGGATATTCAGCGTTACACAGGGCTTAACTCGGTAGGTATCGTTGAAATATTTTTGAAGAGAGGTCCGCAACTAACTACTTCGGAAGAGGAAAAAAAGACCAGCCGGGGCAAAGACGATAACATGGGTTCAAATGTATTTCAGTCGGGACCAACCAACGTACGACGTGATTTAAGGACCACATTGCAATGGATTCCTGAACTTATTGTTGACGAAACCGGTGAGGCCGAAATATCAGTCTCTTCCGGAAAGGTAATATCTGATTTCGTGATCGAAGTTCAGGGAATTTCAGAAAATGGCAGGATTGGCAGCGGGAAAAGTGAGTTTTCTGTGGTGAAATAATCAAGGTCGAAGAATTGTTAGTTATTAATTTCTTTAGATGCATATCGGCATTTCCTGTCAGGAAGGAAAAAAGAACGTACTCAAAGAAATTCACTACATCTAAACCCGGGTTGGTTGAATATTTCAAAATGGGCTTGGCTATTTGTTCAAAGGAGCCGTGGTACTTATCTTCCGTTAATTTTTCAGTTAACTGGCACATATCTTCCATGTGGAGCTTTTCGCTTTTGCTACGGTCAATACGTTTGGTAATATAAGCCAGAGTATATGGTAATTCCGGAGGAATTGATTGGCCAAAGATTTTCTTGCTGCACGTACTTTGCTACCATCATAAATAAACTGACCTATAATCAAATGTTCAGCCAATAGGTCAGTTTCAAGTTAATCGAGCGGAATCTGGGTGCAAAATGGTCTGTCGAATAATTGTCATTATATACTAAATATAAATCCGACAGCGGTGCAAAACGCCATTGCAACCGTGAGTTGACACCGAGATTATCGCGTTGATTGCTGTATTGAACCAACGTTGACCAGAATAATGATTTGGAAGTGATGCTTTCTGATCTTCGGCAGCGAGCGTTGAATAACCGTGGCTGTATTCGGTGCGTGGCCTGAATTCGCCGGAAAGGCTGAACTGAGCTTTCACCTGGCTGCCCAGAAAAAGGCAGAGGATTCCTATAAATATTGATTTTTTCATGCTTTTACATTTCTACCTTTTTGCCCCAGTCTGCCTCGCGTTTTTCGGCTGCTTCGATCCATTTTGGCAACAGGTTTTGTTTAAAAGTTTGTTTTTCTTCCCTCAATTTTTTCATGTCAAGCCCTATAAATTCCTGCGCTTTGGCTTTGGTGGTAATATCCGGATAGGGAACTTCCTGATTGAAGCCAAGTGTCGCCAGCAGGCGTGTAAGTTTGATGCGAGTTTCGCCGGTAATAGTCAGTCCGGTCGAAATGATGCGACTGGTTTCCAAAGGTGCGTGGAAGGATGCGCCATGACTGGCAGCCGCAAAATCCCAGCGCCACTGTGCATGACGGATTCCCATCAGTATATCTTTCATCTGTGCCTCTGTTGCACCCAAATCCCAGGCTTTTTTAGCTTCAACATGTGCACGAACAAGCAATTCTTCCAATTTGTCGCGATTTTCAATTATTTTATCCTGACGATCGTAAACGTTCTGAATCAGTTTGGCCGTTTCCTCGCGGTGACAAACCTGACATGAATTGGCGATGTTATTAAGTGGCGATTGTATGTGGTGATCTGTAAATTTCTGGCCGCCTTCGCTTTTATACGGCATGTGGCAATCGGCACACGAAACTCCACGTTCAGCATGTATTCCCATCGAATAAGTTTCATACTCAGGATGCTGGGCTTTCAGCATCGGTGCTTTGCTTAGGGAATGGTTCCAGTCTGAGAATTCAATTTCGTCGTAGTATTGTTCAATCGCTTCCGCCGTCATTCCCTTGTCCCAAGGAAATGTCAGGTAGTTGGCGCCTTCCACTTTGTGCTTGTCGAAATAATACTCCACATGGCATTGCGCACAAACCAGTGTGCGCATTTCCTGATGCGAAGCTTTGGTAATGTCTTTTCCCTGACGCGCAAAGGCTTCAATTAATCCCGGACGTGAAATATGCAGGTTCATTGTTTTCGAATCGTGACAGTCGGCGCAGCCAATCGGATTGACCACCTCGGCACCCAAACGCGACCATTTTCCTTTATAAAATTCGGCAACACCTTCTTCCTGCATCATTCGCGGAACATCCGGGCTTTTGCAAGTCCAGCAGGTTGAAGGTTGCGGACCATCCGTACCATCGGTTGGGCCACCGGTACGTAAAGAATTCCTGGTGTCTTCGATGGCATAAAAATGTCCGCGTCCCTGTTTGTAATCTCTTGAAAATCCATGCCCTGCCCATAGAACTACCATCCGGGGATCAACCTCAAGCATGTCAATCAATCGGCTTCCGTTGTATTTACTGACAAACATGGTATCGGAAGTCTGGTAATACGACTGATATTCGCGTGGGTAATTTTCGCCCCAAACTTCATTTCGGGGCTCAAACTGGGAAACTACAGTTTTTGGAACATTCACAAAAACGGCTTCAGCCCGCCGTTCGATTACCGACGATGCCAGCAATCCGATTAGAAAAACTACTACAATGGTAACAAAAAAGATGAGCCAGGCAATCCAGGGGCGATTTTCGATAAGGTGTGATATGGGTTTCATGATGTAATATTTTATGTAAATTTATTTTGAAAGATACTCTTTGATCCATGCAGGAACCGGGCTTTCGGGCAGCGGTACCCTTGCATTGGGCGTGCTGCTTAAACTGTTTACCCTGCCATGCGGAACTTCACGGTGACATTCCCAACAAACCCTGTCGGTTGCATGAACCTTCTGGTTTTTTACAGTGGAACCCAGTTTCGGATCGAGCAACAACTCGGAATGACAGCGGATACAGTTTTGATGAACAACTTCCTGCCCTGCTTTGTGGATGAAAATGACCTGAGGTTCGAGGCGCAGGGCAAACATGGAGGCATGGCGCATCCCGTCTTTGGCCTTAAAAAAGTATTTGTTGAGAACATTGTTGTGGGGCACATGGCAATCGTTGCAGTTGGCATATTCGCGGTGCGAACCATGTGACCAGGTCGCGTACTGCGGCGCCATGATGTGGCAATTGACACATGTTTCCGGTGCGTCAGACAAATACGAATGTGCCTTGCTGATGTAAAACAGGAAAAAGAAGAGTCCTGCAAAAATTCCTGCCATCATTAAGACAGGAAATCTCCATTCTTTTGGCGGAAGTAGTTTCGTAATAAGTTTCATAAGTCTGCACTTCCAAATTGTTTCAGGCAAAATCAGTTTAAGAAAAAGCGAAAGCGCCTGTTTTTAGTTTGCAGTATAAAGGTAAGTCTATTACACGTATGAAAGTGTAACCAATGTTACAATATTGAATTGTTATTTAACATGGAAATAAGAAAGGTCTGAAAGTAAAAAACCTTCACACCTTGATATTCCTTAAAAAATGCGGAAGCTTCAACCTCCGCATTTTTTAGATTTATTTTACTGAACTTTTCTATCCTGATAATCTGCTTACCGGAGAGCAACTTACAGAAGTAGATTCCCTGCCGGAGTGAATTCACGTTCAGGCTGATTTGCTGTCCTGATTCTACATTAAAGAATTTTTTCGATGAAATTGTTCTTCCGGCGACATCGCAAATCTCGATCTGCATTTCGTTCAACTGGCTTCCGGAGTATTGTCTTTGTTGTCCATATCGAATTGAATGTACGTACTTCCATCCATGATGTTGATGATTTCGGAGTAAAAGCTTTTGCACGTGTCGGATGTAAGAACAGTCAGACAGACAGTGCGGTATGGACTAATTTTTACGTTTGGACCTCCCAAAGGGTGGTTAAACACAAAACTGGGGTTTTGTTCGGTGCTGGTATTTCCATCGCCAAGATCCCAAAACCAATACGTCACATTTCCTTCGGAGCGGTCGTAAAAGTCGATGGCTGTTGCAGGTAGAAGCGACATTATTTTGTCGTTCACCGCATGTTTGAATGCTGCTTTGCAATTTCCATCGGTGATACTGGTCTGGGCACTGGTCATCAAACCCGATAACATCAGTACAATAAGTAAAATTTTTCTCATAGGATCAGTTTTTTGAACATCGATATTTTTATTAGCGTATCAACTCAAAAAAAGAAAAGTGAGATAAATAATACAAATGACTATTTTTGGAACTTGATAACTTTAAAGTCAATGAACAGAATAAAGGAAGTACTGGACGAAAAAGGAATAAGGCAGACTTGGTTGGCTGACAAGTTGGGGAAAAGTTACAATATGGTAAACTCATATGTGCAAAACAGACAACAACCAAGATTAGAAGTTTTATATCATATTGCCGAAATACTTGAAGTTGAAGTAAAAGACTTATTAATAGAAAAGAAGGATGTTAAATAATATTATACATGAAAAGAAAAACCAATGGTTGCAGTCTGCCAACTGCACCATTGTTGATTTGATTAAATATATCAGAGACAAAGGACATTTGCGTGATACTCAAATTGAAGCGATTGAAACCTATTTGTTTTTGAAAATTAAAGGACAAAACAAACCACTTTGGCAATTGTTTACAGAAGGTTTTTTTACAAATGGCACCGATTTATCAAAACTGAATATTAATCAAGCTGCAAGGGATTTTTTGACCGAAAATAAATACGCCTTTGCTCTTTACGATTTTGCGAGAACCAAAATTGAAAAAGGAACTTTGCTTCCTGAATTGGAGAAACTCATTATTGATAAGCCAACGGAATTAAATTACGAAACAATTATTAAAAGTATCTTTTACAATGTAAGCTATGCAGACTATTTAATGAGTTTACCTATGGGTGCGGGTAAAACTTTTTTAATGGCAGCTTTCATTTATTTGGACTTATATTTTGCCGAAAAAGAACCCGAAAATAAATGTTTTGCTCATAATTTTCTGGTTTTAATTCCATCAGGACTAAAATTGTCCATTGTACCAAGTTTAAAGACCATCTTGAATTTTGACCCTTCATGGGTTTTGCCCGAACCTTTTGCAACAAATCTTAAAAGGCAGTTAAAATTTGATATATTGGACGAACAGAAATCAGGTAAGAAAAGTAACAAGGCAAGAAACCCGAATGCTCAAAAAGTAAATGCTTGTTTGCCGAATCCATTTGGGCAAGTGTTTGTTGTAAATGCTGAAAAAGTAATATTAGAAAGTTTTAAATTCAATGCTCAAACAGAATTAGAACTTGACGAAGAAGAAAAGGACACTACAAATGACTTAAAACGATTATTCGGACAAATTCCAAACCTGACAATTTTGATAGATGAAGTTCACCATGCTGCAACCGATGATATTAAATTACGGCAAGCCGTAAATTATTGGCACAGCAAAGGTAACATCACAACCGTATTGGGTTTTTCGGGAACGCCTTATTTGCAAGGTGCTGAAACCATCAAAGCAGGCGATTACGCTTTCAAATTTTCACAAATTACCAATACTGTTTATTACTATCCTTTGGTAACGGCTATCAAAAAATTCCTTAAAAATCCGATGGTAAAAATTGGGCAAAACCTTGACCGTTTTCAGATTATCAAAAAGGGAATTGAGGACTTTGATAAACTTTATAAAGCCAAAGTTTACGATAACGGAACAATTGCCAAAATTGCCATCTATTGCAGCAATATTGAAGTATTGGAAGAAGAAGTTTATCCTTATTTGACTTCTGAACTGAAAATAAATCCTGCTGAAATACTGAAATTTCACGGAGGCAATAAGAAATATACTTTACCCAAAGAAAATGAATTAGAGTTTCGCTCATTGGATTTGGCTATTTCAAAAAAGCGTTACATTCTTTTGGTACAAGTTGGTAAAGAAGGTTGGGACTGCCCAAGTTTAACGGGCGTAATTCTTTCACAAAAAGGCGACAGTCCGCAAAATATGGTGTTACAAACTTCTTGCAGGTGTTTACGCCAAGTGGACAAAGGCAAAGTAGAGACCGCTTTGATTTGGTTGAATAAAGACAATGCCGACACACTGAACAAACAGCTTAAACAGGAGCAAAACAGCAGCATTGACGAACTTAACAATACCAGACGCAATGGTAATGTCGAAATGGTAGAACGCCATTCACGCATGGAGTATTTGCTATTGCCAAAAGTGGAATTTTACCAAATGAAAGTAACTTACCAAAGTATTGACGAAGAAGAAACAGCCAATACCAAAGCAAAGCTGAAAGCCATCATTAAATCAATGGAAGATTACAAGGCTTCGGCTTTAATAAGCAGTAGCGAAATATATAACATAGACACTGCTACAATTGAAACAATTAACGAAACAGGAATTGCGTATGCCAATTTTAACCAATGGCTTTTTGAAATTTCACGCGAAAGTTTCGGTTTGATTTCAGACAAACAATTGCATCAATACGATGCTGAATTAACTGAAATATTTGAAACCGTTTCATTTGAAAAAGATGGACACCGCTTTTACAACGAACTTTACGATTTACATCAAATTAAATCAAAAATCCGTGTTGCTTTCAGCATCAAAAGAGATTTGCAAACCGAAACAGAAATAATCCCCAAACAAGCCGAATTACTTATAGCCGAACGGTTGACCGAAGTAGAGAAAAACCCTAAACTATTTCCGAATGAAGCAGATACAGCCAAAATTTTGGAATTAGACAGCAAAAACGAAAGCGTTGATTTTGATTTGGGCGAAATGGAAAATGCCTATCAAACCATGAAAGAAACTTTGACTGCACAAGGTATGGAAAAGTGGATCCCTGATTATGAAGGCTATAAAACATCAAAAGACTATTCATTACCAATAAAATCAAAGAATCACACTTTCCATTATTTACCTTACAACTTTGGCGGAAGCGGAAGCAGTGGTTTTGAAATTGAAACCTTGCAAAAGGCTTTGCAATTGTCTGATTTTAAAAACAAACAATTGGAAATTTATTACAATGGCGAACGTGGCTTAACCGAATTTGTAATTAACTGCTTTGCCAAAGAAGGTAAGTATTGGAAAAATATTGGACGTTACACAACCGACTTTTTGATAATTAAGCGAACCGAAAAAGACCTGTCTGCCGCACAGGCAGGTAAAATTCATAAAGCACTGCTTATTGAAACCAAAGGTGCATTATATGCGGAGGACAAAGTTTTTCAGAAAAAGAAAAACTATATAGAAACCGAATTTTTAAAACTCAATCAGGAGAAATTCGGCTATAGGCGTTTCGACTTCCTGTATTTGGAAGACAGCAAAAACATTGCAGCCAACATCACAAAATTGAACAACAAGATTAACAACTTTTTTAACGATTAAGATATGCCGGAAAATTCATCATCATCTGAGATTATCATTTATCAAACTGAAGACGGAATTACCAAGATTGAGACCCGTTTGGAAAATGAAACCGTTTGGCTTACACAGGCTCAATTGGCCGAATTATTTCAAAAAAGCAGAGTTACAATCACCGAACATATTGGCAACATATTTAAAGAAGGTGAATTGTCCGAAAATTCAGTATGTCGGAAATTCCGACTAACTGCCGCTGATGGCAAGGAATATGATACCACACTTTATAACTTAGATGTAATTATTTCGGTTGGTTATCGTGTTAAATCGTTAAGAGGCACTCAATTCAGAATTTGGGCAACTGAACGATTGCGTGAATATCTGATTAAGGGTTTTACAATGAACGATGATTTACTTAAACGTGGTGTAGGTTATTTTGAAGAATTGCTTGAACGAATTCGCGATATTCGCTCATCGGAAAAAGTGTTTTATCGGAAAGTTCTGGAAATTTACGCTACAAGTGTTGATTATAACCCCAATGCCGAAGCAACAAAGCTTTTTTCCCAAACTGTACAAAACAAAATGCATTGGGCTTCGCATGGACATACTGCTGCCGAAATTATTTTTCAAAGAGCAAATGCCCAACAGCCATTTATGGGTTTAACTGCATTTAAAGGAAACAAACCGGCAAAAAATGAAATTACTGTTGCCAAAAACTACCTGAAAGAAGAGGAACTTGCAATTTTGAACCGACTGGTTTCGGCGTATCTTGATATTGCTGAAGTGAATGCCATGCAGCGAAAAAAGATGACAATGAAAGACTGGATTGAAGTACTCGATGGATTTATAAAGATGTCGAGACAAGAAATCCTGACAAATGCCGGCACAATTTCAGCCGATCTGGCACAGAAAAAAGCATTGGCAGAATATGAAACCTATAAAACAAAAGCAATTGACGAACTTTCGGAAGTTGAAAAACAATTCATTGCAAGCATCGAAAATGCGAACAAAAAACTGAAAAATAATGGTTAATGGTTAATTATCAATGGTTAATTAAATGACAGAAAACGTAATTAAAAATAAAAGTTTTGCATTTGCTATTAGAGTTGTCAAACTCTATCAGTTTTTGTGTGAAACAAAAAAAGAGTTTGTGCTTTCAAAGCAATTACTAAGAAGTGGAACTGCTGTTGGTGCGTTGATTAGGGAAGCTGAACACGCTGAAAGTAAAGCCGATTTTAAACATAAAATGGCTATTGCTCAAAAGGAAATTAATGAAAGCATCTATTGGCTTGAACTGCTGAAAGAAACTGACTATTTAACCATAGAACAATTTCAAAGTATCAACACAGACGCAGTAGAAATAATCAAACTACTTACATCAATTATCAAATCGGTTAAGTTGAACATTAACAATTAATCACTAACCATTAACAATTATAAAAAATGCCAGTAAAATACATTCCATATTACCCGAACACGGTTGAAGGACAAGCTATATTAGATAACATTACCCGAACACAAAGGGTTTTGCGTTACCGTGAAAACGACAAAGTTTACGACCGAATAAAACGGGGAATGCCCTATTACGAAGTAGAGCAATTGGAAACAGTTGGCACTTCGACAGGCTCAGTGCCCGAGAATTTGGTAATACGTGGCGAATGTATTTCGGCTTGTGCTTACCTCAAAGAAAAAGGGATTAAAGTGGACTTGGTTTATATTGACCCACCTTTTGCAAGCGGAGCAGATTATGCAAAAAAGGTGTATTTGCGTAAAAACCCAAAACTTGCCGAAAAAGTAGCAGCAGCCGAACAAGAAATGGACATTGATGAACTCAAAGCATTTGAGGAAAAAATGTATGGCGATATTTGGCAAAAAGAAGATTATTTGAATTGGATGTATGAAAATCTGATGGCAATCAAAAGCGTGATGAGTGATACGGGAAGCATTTATGTTCATTTAGATTGGCATGTTGGTCATTATGTTAAGATTCTTTTAGACGAAGTATTTGGTGAAGACAGTTTTTTGAATGAAGTAGTTTGGTATTATTCAAATAAAATGAGCAGAAATAGTAAAGATTTTGCACGTGCTCACGATAGCATATTCTTTTATAAAAATTCAGACGATAATATATTCAATGAGATAAAAATTGTAAGAGATGAACCTGTGCAGCAAAGTAAACGAGTTTGGACTGGTCAAAAAAACATGAGAGCACGTGATGAAGACGGAAACATTATTTACGAATTATCATATGATGTTAAAGCTAATGATGTATGGGACATTCCATATGTTGCTTCGACAGACAAACAACGAGTAGATTATGCCACACAGAAACCCGAAGCACTTTTAGAAAGAATTATTAAAGCAAGTAGCAATGAAAAAATGATTGTAGCCGACTTTTTTGGGGGTAGTGGTGTTACAGCAAAAGTAGCCAATGATTTAGGAAGAAAGTTTATTCACGTTGACATTGGTTTAAACAGTATTCAAACGGTAAGAGATAGACTAAAAGAAGCAAAGGCAAATTTTCAAATATTAGAAATCAAAGACGGGGTAAGCCTATTCCGCAACCCACAGCAGACGATGGATAAACTAAAAATGTTAATTCCCGGTTTACTACAAGGCTTGCCTGGCATAAGTAAGTTTTGGTTTGGTGCAGTGGTACATAGCAAAGAAGGTACTATTCCGGTTTATGTTCCCAATTTGCTCAACACTCAAGAAAAGGTTTTGGACATTCCCACAATAAACACCATTATTAATCAGGAATTGCAAAACTTAGAAGTCAACGCCAAAAAAGTAATTGTGTATTACATAGACATTGATGACCAAAAGGGTTTAGAAAAATTCATTAAAGACAACAACGCCACAGAAATAGAAGTGGAACTGAAAGACCTGAAAAATCTGCTTCACGATGTGGTAATTGAAGACCAAATAATGGTTAGTGGTCAGTGGTTAATGGTGAATGAAAATCAGGAAATCGTTATTATTAATGGCGATAAGGACTTAGAAAAGAAACTATTTGATGGAAAAAAGTCCGGCGACACATTAACCATTAACAATTTACCATTATCAATTAACCATTATCAATTTCACAAGCGACCGATTAATTCAGAAAATTGGAGAGTTCAACCAAAAAGGAAATTTACAATCCATTGCCAAAGGCAAAAAGTTTGACCCTATTAATATCAGTAACGAAGGGTTAGAACTCATAGAATTAATTGCACTTGATTGCAAAAACACAGAAGGACAATGGCACAGCACAACCGAAATTAAAATTGACAAACTTGGCTATGTAATTACAAACGGAGTGAAATCAAAAAACTTTTGGGACGGAAAAATAATAAGTGAAACAAAACCGAAACGAATTAAAATAAGGAATATAAGCGGAGATGAAACGATAATGGATTCCGGCAGGTTTAATCAGGTCGAACCAGTTGGCTTTTCCTTTCAGGGCAACCACTAAATAAATCAGGGCAAAAAAACCGAATGAAATTCCATTGCATAAAAAGACCCAGTAGTCCTGAAGCCTCCACGTTCAAATCAGTAATATTGACCGTAAAAAGGCCCATCACCAGCAGTGCCAGCGATCGAATCAGGATATGCGCCAAAATCTTCAGGTTCTTTTCGCCTTTCCCAATGCGATTGCGGATTGCATACGGAATTGACATTCCGACGACAAACAGGAAACAAGGGAAAATGATGTCGGAAAAGCCCAGAAAATCCTGCTTGGCCTCTGCATTCTGCGACAGATCACCGATTACTGATCACTTGTTTTGCGCTTCAATCTCAGCGAACATGGCTTTGAAGCAATTACTTGACGTGTTCGCGCCTTGTTTATCGTCGGTTTTACGGCCATAAAATTCGTCCATAAACTGTTCGGCTCCCGACCAGACGGTTTGCATCATTCCCTGAAAACGGTCTTTCATTACAGGAGTTGCGGAAGCCCGGAACCGGAACATGTCCTGCGTTTGTTTTACCGCATTTTCAGGATTTCTCCATGGGCAGGTTACTACGTTAAAACCTTTGGTGGCAAAATATACCGCGGTTTGATCGGGGCGTTCGTAGTGCCAGTCGCAAATTACCACATCTTTGTAAATCAGGTCGATAGATCGGTGAGTGTTGTTCATACTGGCTTCCCACATGCCCATTCCGGTGGTTTTGCCATCAATCAGACGGTCGCCCCAAATCCATAATTTTCGGTTTTTAAGAGCCAGATGGTTGCGGATCTTGTTCACTTCACCGGCAAACAATTCGGCTTTGTCTTTGCCAGAGCAACGCGGACATTTGTCATCGCCGATGTAAAAAACTTCGTCCATTCCGGCATGGAAAGCATCGGTTTCAAATACATCGCAAATTTCGTCCATCAAAGCAAAAACAATTTTATGCACATCAGGATGTAGCGGACAGTAGCTTTTGCAATATAGCTCGTCGGAATTGGGCCATTCATATTTTTCGGGCATTTTTACATGCGGAGTTTCGTCGAATTGCGGATAAACTTTCAGTAAATTTTCAAGATCACTGGCCCACGACTGATGCCCTAGCAGATTAACCTGTGGAATAATCCGGATCTGGTTTTTGCGGCAAACATCGACCAGCTTTTTCACGTCGGCTTTCGAGAGCGCCGATTTATTGCGCAATTCAGGATGGCTTTCGTACTGGTAATTGTAATCGACACGCAAAATCAGTGTGTTGACTTTTCTCGATGCCAGTTCATCGTTGATGAATTTCACAAAATCATCGATCCTGTCAGCACTGGGAGCTGCAATGCAAAATCCCCTGACGGGTAATTCATCTTTGGTTACGGTTTGTGAAAAGGTTGTATCCAGGAAGAAAAATGAGATAAATACAATAAGGAAGGTAGTTAGCTTAGTCATAGTATTCAATGGTTTTAGGTTAATTAGTTCAGGGATCCAAGTTGGAGAAAATTCTGAAATGATACAAGAGCATCTGTAAGGTAATTGAAAACGATCCTGGTTCTACTTTAACAGGTTCATTCCTAAGAATGATTTTTCAGCTTTTTCACCCTGGGTGCGCTTCGCTTACCCTCCCCCTCTCTACTCGTAGAGGGGAAAGCCCTGACTTCGGCGTGAGCTCAGTCGAACGCTTGCGGGGCTTGGGGCGAGTGAGAAAAACAACAATAATTTTAACATACAACCTATTCCGGTACTCAAAGTTCAAAATTGGCTATAAAAGGGAAAATTGTCGTACACCCTTGCCCAGGCCGGGGTTATGCGCATTTTAAAAAGTACACCCAGCTTTTCCGTCCTTTTCTTCTTTTTGGGAACAGAAGCTACAAGGTTCAATTAAAAATCTTATTTTTGGGGAAAGTTGAATAAGAATGGCAGACCAGAGACTCAGTTTACAACAAAGGTTATTACAAAAACTTTCACCGCAACAGATACAGGTTATCAAGTTGCTCGAGATTCCTGCGATTCAGCTCGAACAGCGGATAAAAAGCGAATTGGAAGAAAATCCAATTCTGGAAATGTCGGAAGAAAACGATGAGGACGAGAAGTTCGATGAATCTGATGATTCTTCATCAGACGATGAATTTTCGCTCGAAGATTACCTGAACGATGAAGACATTCCCAGCTACCGCTTATCTGCCAATAATTACTCCAAAGATGACAAACTGATTGATATGCCATACTCTTCTGGCATCAGCTTTCACGATTCGCTGATCGAACAGTTAGGGCTTACAAATCTGAATGAGGAAGAACAATTGATTGCAGAATACATCATCGGAAATATTGACGAGGATGGCTATTTGCGCCGCGATTTACTCTCGATTTCCGATGATCTGGCTTTTCACCTCAACATGGAGGTGAAGCTTGAAAATCTGGAACACTACCTCAAACTCATTCAGGATTTTGACCCGCCAGGCATTGCGGCACGCGATCTTCAGGAATGTTTACTGCTGCAGATCCACCGTAAAAAAGGCAAAGATCCGACCTGTATGGCAGCCAAAATACTTCAGGAAACATTTGAAGAATTTACCAAAAAGCATTACGATAAGATTATTCGTAAATTCGAAATTACCGAAGCCGATCTCAAGGAAGCCATTGATGAAATCCTGAAACTGAATCCGAAACCCGGAAGTTCATACAGTAATCCGATGAGTAAATCCAACCAGGTAATTGTTCCTGATTTTTTGCTTGATAACCTGGAAGGCGAACTTCATCTGAGCCTGAACCAGAAAAATGTTCCCGACCTGCACCTGAACGGCACCTATCTCGATCTGATGAAAACCTATTCGGTGAACAAAAGTGCAGCCTCAAAAGGACAGAAAGATGCCATGTTGTTCATGAAACAAAAGCTCGATTCGGCCAAATGGTTCATTGATGCGATAAAACAACGCCACCAAACATTGCAGGTTACCATGACAGAGATCGTCAAATTCCAGAAAGAATTTTTTCAGGATGGCGATGAAACCAAGCTGCGGCCAATGATCCTGAAAGACATTGCAGACATAACCGGTCTGGATATTTCAACCATTTCGCGCGTTTCGAACAGCAAATATATCCAAACACATTTTGGGATATATCCGCTTAAATATTTTTTTTCTGAAGGGATGCAAAAGGATACCGGCGAAGAAGTATCGACCCGGGAAATCAAGAAAATCCTGGAAGGATGTATTGATAATGAAGACAAACGCCATCCGGTTACCGATGAAAAGCTGGCTCTTATATTGAAAGAAAAATCGTATGTTGTGGCCAGGCGGACAGTGGCCAAATACCGTGAACAACTAGGGATTCCGGTTGCTCGGATGAGAAAGGAACTTTAAAAAGATGTTGATGAATAAAATATCATCCACTATCGCGCAGGTTATTTCCATCCTATTTCATCCGTTGCTGATTCCAACGCTTGGGTTCCTGCTGCTTTTAAATTCCAATTTTTATTTTGCGCTTTTGCCCTGGAGCGTTAAGAAATTTATGCTGTTAACGGTGTTTCTTTCTACCTGCATATTACCAGCCCTTAGTATTCTGGTTCTATCGATGAGCCCAAAATTCGATCTGAACATGGAAAAAAGTACCGACCGGATTTTGCCACTTTTAATAAGTTCGGTTTTTTATTACCTCGGATATTTGATACTTGAACGGGTGCAGGTTTACCCTGTTTATAACCTATTTCTGATTGCATCCATTCTGGTTCAAATCTCACTTATTGTTGTGTCCCTGAAATGGAAAATCAGTGCTCATTCAGCAGCTATTGGCGGTTTAATTGGCGGAGTTAGCACTTTGTCTTTCCGGCTTCATGAAAATGCGATCATGATTTTATCTTTGCTTATTATCGTGGCAGGGCTGGTTGCAACCTCGCGCCTGATCTTGTTAAAACACACCAAATCACAAGTTTACGCCGGATTCACGCTTGGTTTCATGATCATTGCTCTTGTCATTGCGTTTATTTGATTGAAATCTGCCTTCGACCAGCTTCGCGCTCAGGCAGCGGCTCAATTACCGGAATGAACTTTTTAAACCAGTCCATTTCTTTTCAGCAATGCCGCAACCGTTGGTTCCTGCCCGCGAAATGCCTTGTATAAAATCATCGGATGTTCGCTTCCGCCTTTTTCCAGAATATTTGTCCTGAACGAACCTGCTGTTTCGCGGTCAAAAATGCCTTTTTCTTTGAAGACCGAAAAAGCATCGGCATCCAGCACTTCTGCCCATTTGTAACTATAATAACCAGCATCGTAGCCACCTGAAAAAATGTGCGAAAAGGCGGTACTTTGCATGCTGCCTTCCACCGATCCAAACAGATCGGTGGAGGCGACTGCCTGCATTTCCATCTCTTTCAAATCGCCATCAACTGGTAATTCGCGGTTGTGGTAAGCCATATCGAGTATCGCGAAACTTAATTGCCGTTCCATCATGTATGCTGCCTGAAAGTTTTGTGCTTTCTGTATTTTTTGAACCAATTCTTCCGGCATCGTTTCACCGGTTTGGTAATGAACCGCAAACAGATCGAGCCACTCTTTTTCGTAGGCCCAATTTTCGTGCATCTGCGAGGGCAACTCAACAAAATCCCAATATACGTTTGTTCCTGAAGTACCGGAAAACTGGCATTGCGACAACATTCCGTGCAAACCATGTCCAAACTCGTGCAGAAAAGTTGTCACTTCGTCGAAAGTAAGCAACGAAGGAGCACTTTCGGTTGGTTTCGAGAAGTTGGTCACAAGCGAAACGTGCGGCCTGATTTGATTTTCGTTGACATTTGACTGCGTGCGGTAGTCTGTCATCCAGGCGCCTGATCGCTTTCCTTCACGTGGAAAAAAATCGAGGTACAGCACTGCCACAAACTGGTCATTTTCATCGAGCACTTCGTAAGCAGTCACGTCAGGATGATAAACTTCAATGTTTTTATTTTCCTTTAAATGAATCCCGTAAAGTTTTTGTGCCAGTATGAAAACACCGTCAATCACTTTTTCGAGCTGTAAATATGGTTTTACTTCTTCATCAGTAAAATTGTATTTTTCCAGCTTCAGTTTTTCCGAATAATAAGCCCAGTCCCAGCGTTGTATGGTTCCATCGAAACCGTTTTTTTCAGCATATTCCTGGACTTCGGCAAATTCATTTATTGCAAAAGGTTTTGACTCAAGATGAAGGTCGTCTAAAAATTGGGTAACCTTTTCTGGAGTTTCTGCCATTCTTTCCTGAAGTTTATATTCGGCATGAGTTTTAAAGCCCAGCAGTCGGGCTTTTTCAAGTCTTAATTCAACGATGCGTTTAATCACTGCGTTGTTGTCGAATTCATTTCCATGGTTTCCCCTCGAACTTGAAGCGCGGAACATTTGTTCGCGAAGTATCCGGTTATCCGTATATTTCAGGAAAGGAACATAACTCGGGTATTGCAGGTTAAACAACCAGCCTTCTTTGTCTTTCGATTTAGCTGTTTGGGCTGCCATTTCAACGATGGACCCCGGAAGTCCGCCCAGATCCATTTCATCGGTAATCAGCAGTTCGTAAGCATTGGTTTCGGCCAGCACATTTTGCTGAAATGTAAGGCCCAATTGTGACAATTCTTTGGTGATCGCGCGGTATTTATCCTTGTCAGTTTCGTTCAGGTTGGCTCCACTGCGCACAAACCGGCGATAGGTTTTTTCGAGCAAAGTAGTCTCTTCAACATTCAGGATCAAACTTTGCCGATTTTCAAATACTTCTTTGATCCGGCCAAACAAATGTTCGTTCAGGGTAATATCGTTGCTGAAATCCGAAAGTTTTGGGGCAATTTCCTGAGCAATGTGCTGCATCTCATCGCAGGTTTCAGCCGAATTCAGGTTAAAGAATATCGACTTGGTACGTTCCAGCCGTTCACCAGCCATATCGAGTGCAACGATTGTATTTTCAAAATCGGGAACATCGGGATGGTCGATTATTATCTGCACTTCCTGCTTCGCTCCTTCGATGGCAGCATCAAAAGCGGGCAGGTAATGTTCGATTTTTACAGCTATGAATGGGGCAGTCTGATAAATTCCCTGAAATGGTTTCAGTAACGGATTTTCGGTATCTTGAATTTCGTTTGTCATAATTTGTTATTTTAAAGCTCCCTACCGTAGACTGGCGTATACTAAGAGGTCGTGGTTTGTTAACTATTTTCTATCCTGCAAATTCTTTGGGGCATAACACTTTTCTTGATTTCTTGCGGGGTTATTTCTGTGACTTAAATCCTATCTGGGGGCGGTCCTTATGTTCTAATTCCTATTGTTTGGCTTGTTCAAACTGCTTCAGGTATTCAAAAATGAGCATGATTTTATCATCTTGTTCAATGTCTTTTTTTTCAAGCTGTTCGAGCTTTTGCAGTATTTCATTGTGCGAGGACAGCATTGCCCGCATCTTTGTGAATATGCGAATTATCAGAATGTTTACTGTTATTGCACGCTCACTGCTTAATACACTTGATAACATCGCAACTCCCTGTTCTGAAAAGGCCATAGGCGCATAACGTATCCCACCCCAACTTGAGGTGCCAATTTGGCTCCTCAAGTTTGAGAATTCGGTTTCCGATAACTCGAATATAAAATCTTCCGGAAAGAGAATGTCGTAGTCTTTTCTTGTACTTTTTCTGCCAACTGCCACTCCTGCCTCGCCAGCAGGCGGTGACCAGAGATCACTTCTTTTTCTTCTCTACCGACCAGCCAAATTTGCCAATCGGGTCGCCCATTTTGAAATAATGACCGTGAGAATAGATCAGCGGATTTGATTTCTTCAGGCTGAAAGCGCCAGTTTCGGGGTCGATGTACCGATCGTCGGCAATCACGTTTACCACTTCAGAAATAAACATGTGATGAACGCCCAACTCGATGATTTGTTTTACCTTGCACTCGATACTGACAGGAGCTTCGGCCAAAATGGGCGCTTTTACAATGGTTGCAGGGGCAGGAGTCAATCCCATTTCTTTCCATTTATTGTATTTGGCGCCCGAACGGCAGCCGCACCAATCGGTTGCACGGGCCAGTTCTTCGGTGGTCAGGTTTATCACATATTCGCCCGTCCGTTTAATAATTTCGTACGAGTGCCTGCCCGGGCGAACCGAAATGTAACACATCGGCGGATCGCTGCTGATCGTGCCTGTCCACGCGATTGTTAGCAGGTTATATTCTTCGGGTGTTTCACCGCAGGTCACCAATACCGCCGGAAGTGGATAAATCATGGTTCCCGGTTTCCAATTTACTTTTGCCATTTTTTGTTGCTTTAGAACGCTATTCCTACGGCAAAAATAACAAAACTCTGCTTGGAATAAGGATTTGAAATAAATGAAAGGCTCAACGGAAAGGTAAAGGTCAATTTCAGGTCAATTTCTTTGCTGAATTAAATTCCGGTATTGATGAAGGCAAATTTACCGGCATAATAACCGCTAAATGGTGTCAGGCCTGCGAAAGGTTCGGTTTCAATTCCCAAAACAGTAAACGGATATTTGAATTCAAGATAGGTGGAATAGAATGGTTAGCCTGTTTCTTCATTCTTATTGCCCAGGAAAAAGGTTCCGGCCATCTATTTAAACCTTTGCTTATCAATCCGAACGAGTTGAAATCTGAAACAACAATTTTCTGAAAACAAACTTGCAGGATTAAAAGTCCGCATGGACAAATCGAAAAATAAAATAATTTGAAGAATAAAAGGGTAAAAGGAACCCTGACAATTGATTTATCAGGGTTCCTTTCTATTGGAAAATTTCCGGTATATGGTGGAATGACAAAAAAACGTCGAAAATGAAAGTTAAAGAAGAAAATGGAAAGTTCATTGGAACAGTAATCTACTAGGCATCAAATGGTTGGGAAGGTCAACAGCCTGGGCCAGAGCTGCCAAATAAGAGCCTCCCCCAACCCCTCCACAAGAGGGGGGAAAGAACTGGGGAGCAAATTTTATTCATTGCACCTTTTTAAGCCCTCCCTTGTGGGGAGGGTTTGGGTGGGGCTTCCTCTCCTATCCCGAAACCTGTACCTCAAATCCAATTGCACGAACCCTTTCAGCAATAGCCTCAAGTTCATCTAAGTTCACTTTTTCAAGTCCGGCGGCCGGTGTATCGCGTTCGATGGTATAAATCATCACCTGCAAGGGTTTTATTTCAGCAAGCAGTTTCATCCATTCCGTGAGTTCTGATTCGGTGGTATTGTCAATTATTTCATTTTTGTGGTTTCCCTTCAGGAACAAAGTCTGAATGATTACTTTCCCGTTGAATGACTTCAGGTTTTCAACAACTTTTTTCAGGCTGAAATTCGAATTCGGGCAATCAATTCTCCGTATGGTTTCTTCAAAAGCAGAATCCAGCTTCTGGATGTTACCTTCAACTTTCAGCAATGCCCTTACCACTCCGGGTTTGTGCAACATGGTAGCGTTCGACAGTACTGCAATCCGTGCTTTGGGAGCGAGCTGGTTGCGAAGTCCGATAGTATCGTCAATAATTCCTTCAAATTCAGGATGTAAGGTTGGTTCGCCGTTGCCTGCAAAAGTTATCACATCGGGATATTCATTGTTCCGGATCATGTCCTTCAGCTTTTCTTCCAACATTTGCTTTACCAGTTCGCGCAATGGCAAAACAGCTTTTTTTTCACGTTTTCGGGGAGTCCAGCCACATTCGCAGTAAATGCAGTCGAACGAACAAACTTTGCTGTCGGTGGGCAGTAAGTTTACGCCAAGTGAAACACCCAACCTCCTGCTATTTACAGGCCCGAATATGATTTGATCAAATAAAAAAGTTGACATTATAAAAAAGTTTCAAGTTTCAGGTACAGGCTTCGACAAGTCCGGCCAACGACTCTTTGAATAAGTTACATATTAAAATCAGAGGATTTTTTTCAATTGGCTTTTAGAGGTAAAATGTAAATTAACCAAATCCGCGCCGGTAAGTAAATAAATTCCGGAAATGGGTTCCTTTGAAAATCCTCCGTAAGTTTGCAAGGTTGCGGTTATTTCATTCAATATTTCAGGAATTCTCATCTCCTGAAATTGAAGCTGAACTTGTTTGCCCAGATTGATCATATCTTGTATTGAAAATTGGGTTGGCCCTGCTGCGGACTTTAATACCAAATTTTCGAAAGGCAAGTCAGATACAGACTTCGTTGCATGTACTTTTTTAAATGTAGATCCTGCCATCAAAATTCCATTCAGAAAAGTGAGCCGTGCAATTTCCCTCAAATCGCCCTTTGTATCAATGATTTGAACTGCAAATCCATTTTCTCCGGCCACAATAATCCCGTTTTTCAGATATACTCCGTCATCAGAAACAAGATAGTTGGCAGCAAATTTCCTCATTTTGTTTCCGTGTTCAGTTTATCCTTGGGTTTGAATTGAAGTTCAGATTCGTTCAGATTGTTCATGATCTGAACGTGCATTTTCTCAAATTCGCGGGGAAAGCTGGAGTAATAAATGAGTGAACGTATAAAAACCGAATCGGGGACCGAATATTTTTTCAAGACCGAATAATATAAATCAGTTTGAGTAATATTCTTCAGTTGCATTGCAGTATCGGGTCCAAGGTTGATTCCCTGAACAAGATAGACGTCGATCATCATCTTCACAAATTTATCCTTTGCAATAAGCTTGTCGGGTTTCGGAACGGTGGTATTATAACACGATGAAAGTCCAGATACAATAGTTGCAAATAGCAATATAACAATGAGTTGTTTCATTCTTTCAACCAGTTTTTAGAATGCCAAAGGTAAGCTGAATAATTTACAAAATAACAAAGGAACGGTTGTAAAAGCTGATGCTCAGAGCACTCGTTTTTTTCTGGATAGTAATCTGAATTTCTGCTATTCAATTGGTTTGTTTTCATAACTTGCAAGGAAAAATCAAAAATAAATCAAAATGAATAAACTACTATTAACGTCCCAATTACAATGGATTGGTATCCGAATTTCACAATTAAAGTTTCAATTAAGGATGGAAGATCTTCTTTCCAAATTGAATCAGGAAATGAAAAAGTCAGAAGATGATTGGTGAACTGAAGATATGTAATTGGCATTTTTACCAAATTTCATCCTCAGCCTTTTTTGCTGAATACATGCCTGAAAAACTCGTCAACCCGGTCGAACTGCAGAATTTCGATTTTAAATTTTTTAAGGTTGATCCCTTTTCCGGCCTTTGGAATAAAAATACTGTCGAAACCTAATTTTTCGGCTTCGGCAATACGCTGTTCGAGCCGGTTTACCGCACGAATTTCACCTGAAAGCCCGACCTCACCTGCAAAGCAAACATTTTTCCTGATCGGTAAATCGAAGTTTGACGATAGGATTGCCGTAATAACCGTTAAATCAATGGCCGGATCATCGACCTTGATCCCACCGGCAATGTTCAGGAAAACATCTTTGGTGGCTAATTTAAAACCTGCCCGTTTTTCCAGAACTGCCAGCAACATGTTGAGCCGTCGCAAATCGAATCCGGTGGATGACCGTTGAGGCGTACCGTAAGCCGCGGTGCTTACCAGTGCCTGAATTTCAATCAGTAACGGACGGATACCCTCGATGGCCGCTGCGATCGCGGTGCCGCTCAACCCTTCGTGTGCGCGGTTTATCAGCAGTTCGGATGGGTTGGAAACTTCGCGCAAACCTGAATTGCCCATCTCGAAAATCCCCAGTTCAGAAGTTGACCCAAACCTATTTTTGGTAGCGCGCAGAATGCGGTACATATATTGATTTTCACCCTCGAATTGTAAAACGGTATCTACAATGTGCTCCAGCACTTTTGGTCCGGCCAGGCTTCCTTCTTTTGTGATATGCCCGATAAGGATTACCGGAACATTGTTCTCTTTGGCGTATTTCAGTATGCCGTGGGTGCATTCACGGATTTGCCCAACTGATCCGGGCGATGATTCGATCAGCTCGGTCGAAACGGTTTGGATGGAGTCGATAATCAGCAATTCGGGGGCAATTTGCTTGCTTTGGGCAATAATATGTTCGAGCGAAGTTTCGCTTAAAAAGTAGCAACTGGGATTTTCCTTCTGAAGGCGTTGTGCCCGTATCTTGATTTGCTGAATACTTTCTTCGCCCGAAACGTATAAAATCTTCTTGTTTTTCAAGTCCAGTGCGAGTTGCAGCACGAGCGTCGATTTTCCGATACCAGGTTCGCCACCGATCAACACTATCGATCCCGGAACCAGTCCGCCGCCGAGAACACGATTTAGTTCCTGATTAAAGGTATCGATCCGCTCGGTGTGTTCCGAAGAAACCTCGTGCAAAAGTTTGGGCTGATTGCCGGTTCCGGTTAAAAAGGATGCAGTTTTCGTGCTTTCGCGTTCAACTATTTCCTCTACAAACGAATTCCATTCGCCACACGAATTGCACCGGCCAACCCATTTGGGCGACTGTGCCCCACAGTTTTGACAGAAGAAGCTGGTTTTTGTTTTGGCCATCAGAATAACTATTTAAAACTTGTCTTTTATTTTTTGTATAAGGTCTGACGTTGAAAATCCTTCAGTCAGTTCAATCCTTTCAACCTTTCCTCCGGAAGCCAGAACAATGTCGTACCCGGCAATTTCTTCAATCTGATATTCACTTCCTTTTACCAAAACATCGGGCTGGATGCTGCGAATCAGGCCGTAGGGAGTTTCTTCGTCAAACATGATCACTGCATCGACCATCAGTAATGAAGCAAGTAAAATAGCGCGGGATTGCTGATCAATCAGCGAACGGTTTTCTCCTTTCAGTAATTTAACCGAAACATCCGAGTTCAAGCCAACAATCAGCCGGTCGCCAAATTCAGCAGCTTGTGAGAGAGAGCCGATATGTCCGCGGTGAACCAAATCGTAACAACCGTTGGTAAACACCAACTTATCACCGGCTTGCTTCCATTCTTTCAGGACCAAGGCAAACGACCGGGCATCTGTATATATTTTTGATTGAATAATTTCTGTTGGTGTCATCTAAAAAAAGTATTTCTGTAAAAATAGCAAAACTTGTTGTTTCAGGCTTATATCTTCTCATATCATCCCTAAATATTTGCCATTGAATTTGGTTGTTATTATTCTTAACTCTGACACTTCACGAAAATTACTGTCATTTGCTCAGGATTTTCGGACGGATTACGAACACCTGTTTCAGCCCACAAGGAACTATGTCATTTACAAAACGTCCGGTCAGATGGAGATTGATGGGAAAGCTGATGAACATTCGTGGAATCAAGCCATCTGGACAGATGAATTCATTGACATTGAAGGACCGTTGAAACCCAAACCATACTGCAACAGTGGTACTCCGCAGATTAGCTGGGATGCATCAGGATTCAAAAGTGCTGTTTCGCTTCACGGAACCCTCAATAATCCTAATGATATTGATCAAAAGTGGATAGTGGAAATGGCCATTCCGTTTGAAATAACGAAAATGCAGCATTGCAATTTAAGTACGGATCAAAAACAGAAAAACCTCATTGCTGACCGAAGCAATGAGGTTTTAATTTATATTGTTCTGAAATTAAATCAGTTGGTTCGTTTCGGTGTCGGGAAAAACCAGCCATGGACTGAAAGTTTTGGCTTCTTCAAAATCCATCTGAGCGTAGGAGATAATGATGACCACATCGCCAACAGCCACTTTTCGCGCTGCAGGTCCATTTAGGCAAATTACTCCCGAAGCACGTTCTCCTTTGATCACGTAGGTTTCGAGGCGCTCTCCATTGTTGATGTTTACTACCTGGACTTTTTCGTTTTCAATCAAATTGGCAGCATCCATCAAATCCTGATCGATGGTAATACTTCCAACATACTGTAAATTGGCTTCTGTTACAGTAACTTTATGTATTTTCGATTTGCAAACTTCTATGATCATTTTCATTTTTTTAATGAATGCTACTTTTTCAACAAGTTCGGAGTGCCTAAAATTCGGAGTGCCTAAAGTACTTTTTCCGGAATCAGAGACAAATCTCATTTTTAAAACTTTAGTGCACTTTAAGTACTTTAGCTCACTTTAGCTCACTTTAGGCACTTTTAAAATCAATATTATCAATTAGCCTGATTTTTCCGCATTGAACAGCGATACATCCCATCTTTCTGAAAGTATCGTTCCAGCTTTTAATTGGCTGAAGGGTCATTGCATCAACAATTTCAAAGTACTCCGTGTTCAGATATTCGTTTTCGTTGATGCGGTTAATCACCCAATTGGTGAGTTCTTCTACGTTTAATTCGCCGGATTTGTTTGCAGCTGCAAACAATGTGGCCGAAATGAGCACGACATTCAGTCGTTGTTGGTTGCTAAGCAGCATGTTGCGCGAACTCATGGCCAGTCCATCGGTTTCACGTACAATAGGGCACGCAACAATTTCAACCGGAAGTCCCAGTTTTCTGACCATTTCGTTGATAATGGCCAGTTGCTGAAAGTCTTTCAGGCCAAAAAAAGCTTTATCGGGTTGAACTATTTCAAACAAACGGCTTACCACCTGTGCAACTCCATTAAAATGTCCGGGCCTGAATTTACCTTCCATCACCAGTTCGAGGCTTCCAAAATTGAATTGACGGGTATCGGGTTCAGGATAAATTTCATCGGCTTCAGGAGCAAAAATAAGCTGACAGGAAGTTGGTGCCAGTAAATCAACATCTTTCTGAAAATCGCACGGATAACGTTCCAGATCGCCTTTGTCGTTAAACTGTGTGGGATTAACAAAAATACTGACTACCACGAACCCGGTCTGCTGTCCAGCCTTCTCAACCAGCGAAAGATGACCAGCGTGCAATGCGCCCATTGTGGGAACAAAACCAATGCTCAACCCTTCTTTCCGTTTATTGTCCAGTATTGCCTGAAGTTTGTTTATATGCTTTACTATCTGCATTTTGGATAATAAATGAGGGTGCAAAGTAAATAAATAAATTAACACCAATCCTAACTTGTTAAGCTTTTTTATGACCTCTGTAACCTGCTGGAATTGAATATTGCCGATATTTTACTAATTTTGCACAATTAAACTCAGGCGAATTAAATGGAAAAGAAAAAAGTCTTATTTATTTCATCAGAAATTACCCCTTATCTTCCCGAGACAGAAATGTCAAAGAAATCCAGGTTCCTTCCACAAGGAATTCAGGAGAGAGGAAAGGAAATCCGGACTTTTATGCCTAGATATGGTAGTGTGAATGAACGTCGCAATCAATTACATGAAGTAATCCGCTTATCGGGGATGAACCTGATCATTGATGATACCGACCACCCGTTGATTATTAAAGTGGCCTCTATACAATCAGCCCGAATGCAGGTTTATTTTATAGATAATGCAGATTATTTTCAGCGTAAACAAGTTTTGAAAGATTCAAAAGGAAATGAATTCGCCGATAACGACGAAAGGGCCATTTTCTTTGCACGTGGAGTACTTGAAACAGTTGTCAAACTGCGCTGGGCTCCCGATTTAATTCATTGTAGCGGATGGTTGACTTCTTTGGTGCCCCTTTACATCAAAAAGGCATACAACGACAATCCATTGTTTGTAAAATCAAAAGTGGTTTATTCTGTTTTTCATGATGACTTTAAAAAGTCGCTGGATGTAAATTTCAGGAACAAGCTAAAGATGAGTAACATTATAAGCGAAGACACTGAATTTGTTGATGAACCAAGCTATGTTAACCTAAGCAAGATGGCGATTCAGTATTCTGATGCTGTTATTCAGGGAAGCCCGAAAATTAACAGTGAATTAACAGAATATATACAATCGTCGGAAAAATTATTTTTAGATTACCAACCTGAACATACCTATATTGATGCCTACAATGATTTGTATGATAAAATACTGTAAGATAATAGGTTAAACAAATTTAAAACATATTAATTGGTGAAAAAAGAACTCAGCGTAATGTACAAATTCGTGGCCGGATTTGCATTGGTGTCACTTGTATTTTGGAGTTGTAAGGAAGAACTGAACAAAACAGGATATGGTTTATTGGATAAAGGTGATTTGGTTTCAGTAAAAAAGACCGAAATTGATAAATCGTCCATCAAATCATTCACTGTTACCGATTTGAAGCAACGGACCGATGAAACTACCTACAATTTGCTGGGTACATTTAATGATCCGGTTTTCGGAAAAACCACTACCGATTTTGCCTGTCAGTTCCGGTTGGGCAATTATCCCGATTTATCGAAAGATGCTCAGCCCGATTCATTGGTTCTTTACCTTTTATACATGGAAATATTCGGTGACACTGTGACCCCACAACGATTGAAAGTTTATGAACTTGCATCTGGCCTTTCATTCGATGCGAAATATGATCAGGATGTAAACCTGAAAGCAATTTCGAAAGTTGAAGTATTGGCCGATTATAATTATGTGCCTAAATTCAAGCTTGATTCGTTATCGAAAGCATACGGATCGACGAAAAAAAATCCAAAAGATACTGTTATTCAGGAAATTGCAATTAAGCTAAGCACTTCAATATTAAATAAACTTTGGGCTGCCGATTCGCTTACTTTATCAAAGAATGACCTTTTTCTTGAATATTTTAAAGGTTTGTATATCGAAGCCGGAGATTTGAACCAGGGTGGGGCCATTATGAGGATTTATAGTCTTGCCGGCGGATCAAGAATGATTATGCATTACCACAACAGCGAGAAAGATTCACTGTTTTATAATTACAATATCAACGAAAATTCAGCACGGGTCAGCCGCTTTAGTCACAATTATACAAATACTGCATTTGCAGCCAACCTCGATAAAAAAGTAAATCAGGACAGTTTGATTTATCTGCAAACAACCGGAGGTCTGGCAAGTAAAATATTAATTCCAAATCTGAACTTCTGGAGAGATTCTGCCAATATTGCCATCAACAAGGCTGAACTAATCTTTCAGGTTGACCAGTTCTTTACCGACACTGCTAAATATCTGCCTCCTTATCAGGTGATATTGAGTGCGATCAATGAAAAGGACAGTTTATATTTCCCTTCTGATCTTGCTTTCTCGCAGGCATATTTTGGTGGTATATATAACAAAAAAGACGGAACTTACCGTTTTAACATCGCCAAACACATGCAGGAATTGATGACTAAGAGATTTGATAATAAGGGATATCTAAGGGAAAATTATGGTTTTTTCCTGTCAATGGCCGACAGGAATACAAATTACGGCAGGGTAGTTTTAAAAGGAGCCACCAGCAAGACTGGTATCCGTTTGGAAATTACCTATTCAAAAATAAATTAGCACCCATTTTCGATCATCTAAAAATATAATCGTATGTGTGGCATTGTTGGTTACATTGGCGATAAAGATGTTTATCCCATTCTCGTTCAAGGGCTTCAACGGCTCGAATATCGTGGTTACGACTCCGCAGGATTGGCGATCTATAACAGTGAACTGAAGGTTTTCAAATGCAAAGGACGTGTTGCTGATCTTGAAAAATTTGTTTCGGCTGAAGACATCAGCGGACATATCGGAATAGGCCATACCCGTTGGGCTACCCACGGAGAACCAAACGACCGCAATGCCCACCCTCACACTTCGATGAACGGGGATTTTGTACTGGTTCACAATGGTATCATAGAAAATTACGCTGAACTAAAAACGGACTTAATTAAGATAGGTTATACATTTCAGTCGGATACCGATACTGAAGTGTTGGTCAACCTGATCGAATATTTTTACCGGAACGCAGAAGAGGTGAATGCTGAAATTGCAGTCAGGTTGGCACTTTCGAAAGTCGTTGGCGCTTATGGGATTGTGGTTATCTGTAAAAATGAAAAAGACCAGTTGATTGCAGCCCGCAATGGTAGTCCGCTGGTGATCGGAATTGGCCGCGGCGAATATTTTATTGCCTCCGATGCAACCCCGATTGTAAATTATACCGACAGTGTGATTTATCTGAACGACCAAGATGTGGCCATTATCACCAAAGATAGCCTGACACTGAAAACAGTGGAAAATAATCCGGTTGCTTTCAAGATCACGAAAGTTGACATGAGCATTGGTGATCTGGGAAAAGGAGATTTCGAGCATTTTATGCTGAAAGAAATTTTCGAACAGCCCAAAACCATTGAAGATACTTTCAGGGGACGCATTTTACCCGATCGTTCAGACATTGTTTTGGGCGGTTTGCTGGATATTTTTCCAAAAATTATGAAAGCAAAACGGATCATCATCATTGGATGCGGCACTTCGTGGCACGCAGCTTTGATTGGCGAATATCTGATCGAAGAATATGCCCGCGTTCCGGTTGAAGTTGAATATGCCTCAGAATTTCGCTACCGCAACCCGATACTGAGCATCGATGATGTGGTAATCGCCATCACTCAGAGCGGCGAAACTGCCGATACACTGGCAGCTTTGCGCATGGCCAAGGAAAAGGGCGCTACTATTCTGGGTATTTGCAACGTGGTAGGATCGAGCATTGCCCGCGAAACCGATGCCGGTGTTTATACCCATGCAGGTGTCGAAATCGGAGTGGCATCGACCAAAGCATTTACTGCGCAGGTTACGGTAATCACACTTTTTGCACTTAAGCTGGCCAAAGAAAAAGGTCAGATTGCTCCTGAATTATATCTTCAATTAATTTCAGAACTGACTGAAATTCCGGAGAAATTAAAGTTGATTCTGGTAAAGCATCCTGGCATAAAAGAGATTGCAGCCAAATACAAAGATTCTGTAAATGCATTGTATCTGGGAAGGGGTTATCTTTTCCCGGTAGCATTGGAAGGCGCACTTAAATTGAAAGAGATTTCGTACATACATGCCGAAGGTTATGCCGCCGGTGAAATGAAACACGGCCCGATCGCCCTGGTTGACGATAATCTTCCGGTGATTGTTGTTGCTGCAAAAGACCATTATTACGAAAAAATTGTCAGTAATATTCAGGAAGTGAAAGCCCGGAAAGGCAACATTATAGCTGTTGTTACTGAAGGTGACGATGTTCTGAAAAATATGGTAAACGATGTGTTCGAAATTCCCAAATCACATCCGGCAGTTTCTCCATTGCTTGCAATTGTTCCTTTACAATTGTTCTCGTATTACATTGCAGTATTGCGTGGTTGCGATGTCGATCAGCCAAGAAATTTGGCAAAATCGGTTACGGTGGAGTAGCCAGTGAGCCTATTTATCCCAAATTAAAGAAATGTCGTAATTTTCAAATTGCCCGTCTTTTGTCACAATTTGTAAATTTTCACAAATGGCTTGTGCAATAATTATTCTATCAAATGGGTCTTGATGATAAAGTGGCAACTTCGCATTTATAAGAATTTGATTCGTGGCTATTGGGAGTAATTCAAATCCGGTATTTTCAATTATTCGAAAGATTTCTTCCAGACCCGAACATAAATTTAGCCTTCCGATTGATTGTTTAATCGCTATTTCCCAAAAACTGACAATACTCACAAAGCAAGTATTATCTGGATTCTCAATTACTCTTTTTGTTTTCAACGGGAGAAGGGAATCCTTCTGTAATAAACCAAATTACTGCGTGAGTATCAATCAACAATTCCATTACACATATTCTTTAAATCCTTCAATAGGATCATCAAAATTATCTTTCCTGAAAATTAACCCCTTCGCCTGTCCGGCAAGTCTTCTTTTTATCTTGAACGATTTTTTCTCCGATTTGTATTTTATAAAATCGATAAAATCAGCCACCTCATTTTTTAAATTCGTAGGCAAACTTGACAATTTTGTATATAATTGGATGTCTGTCATATTCATTTTTTCACGAAACCTGGCAAAATCAGTTACTGTGGAATAAGGTAGAACGGGATCAATTTGATGACTTTCAAGCGGTGACTATAACCGAACCTGTGGTTGTTGAACTAAACCTCCTTTGGAGGTGGGTTTCGCATCTCCGGTGTTCACCGAAGACCAACTGGTGGCTTTTGTCTGCCACATCAAAGAGGGGCTAAACCTTTCATCGGTGTCAATGCGCATTGCTGTCAGTGCCGTCAAGTATTTTTACCGCCACATTTTGGGCATGACCGCACTGGCCGGGAAAGTCCCTTACCCGAAACAGGAAAAGCACATCCGCACCATCCTCACCGGTGCCGAAGTCAGGGCACTGTTCGAAAAAACCACCAACATCAAACACCGGCTCATGCTCAAACTGGCCTATTCGTCGGGACTGCGCCGCAGCGAGGTTATATCCATACAGCTTGCCGACTTTGACTGGAAAAACATGCAACTTTTAGTCCGGCAGGGAAAAGGCAAAAAAGACCGGTTCTCTGTCCTTGCCCATAGCCTGAAGCCCGATTTCCACCAATATGTAACACAATATTCACCACAACAGTTCCTTTTTTCCGGGCGCAATAAATACCTGCCCCTTAGTGAGAACTCCACCCGATGGATCATGGATCAGGCCATTGAACGTGCCGGAATCAAAAAGCTGGGCGTATGCCTGCACTCCCTGCGCCACTCTTTTGCCTCGCACCTGCTGGCCATCCATACCGATGTGGTGACCGTGCAAAAGCTCATGGGACACGACGACATCCGCACCACCATGCAATACTTCCACCTTGGCAACCGGCCAAACAGCCAGCCCAGGAGCCCCATGGACACCATCTACCCATGACCATGCAAAAACCACTGTTCGAAGTGGCCGACATTGCCCGGGCGCATGGCAGTGAACTTGCTGAAAAGGGTAAATTAACCGCACATCAGAAAAAAGTAATGACGGCCAGCTGCAACTGCCGCACGTCAGAACTTGGCGGGCACAAAGAGCGGTGTAGCGACCCTGCATGTTTACATGAACGATTTGCATACAATGGTTGCCGCGATAGGCATTGCCCTAAGTGCAACGGTATGAAGTGCGAAAAATGGGTGCCCACACGCAAAGAGTCCCACCTTTCCAGTACACTAGGGTTGTTTCGCAATCCACTCAATGGCTTCATAGTAACATTTTGCCTGATTGTCTTGAAATATAGTAGCCGGTCCACCACTGGAACCTTTTCCCCTGTTTCCTCCGCATTTTTTGACCGAAAAATGTTTGCGGTTACAGAAAACCCCTCGCTAATGGGGATTTTGACATCATATTCACATAAAATGTCCGGATTCGGTTCGGTGAGTTCACACGCGGGATTAAAAAGTTGACCTCTTTTGAACGCTTTCCATAACATAGGTCCCACAGATTTTAAGATTTCAGTAATTTCACTGAGTTTCATTTTTGCTCCTCTCATTAAGGTTTTTGTTTTTGAGGCTAACGAAACGATCAATTTTATAGAATTGAAGGTGCAGAAAGTTTAAATCGGTTTTAAATACCATACGAACCTGTAAAGGTTTTACATTGGTTTGCTAGTTTTTGGCTGTTCATAGAGATAAAGTTTATTAAATCAGAAGTAATTATTCAGGATGAAACACTTTGGCTCACACAAAAAGCGATTGCCACTTTATTGGGGGTTGAAATTCCTGCCATCAGCAAACATTTTAAAAATATTTTCAATTCAGGTGAGTTAGTAGAAGATTCAGTTGTTTCCATTTTGGAAATAACTGCCTCCGAAACTGTCTTCATTTAAGTACAATCAATTAAAAGGAGTAGTTCCAACTCCTCCGAAATGTTAGTTACTGATATGTAATTCTTTGTGATTCTTTGGGCTTTTGTGTCTTAGTGGCATTTTTATTTTTCGTGACTTTTCGGAGTGGACTTAAATATTATTATTCGTGTTTTCCCCAGATTTCGATTTAAACCAGTTTTTCGGGTTCATGTACGATTTGTATTTTGTGAACAGTTCTTTTCCCAGAAGAATTCCGCCAACCCAAAACGTAATTTCTCCAATTACAAAAAGTACGGTTGACAAAGTGATCTTTGTGCTGTTTTCAAAATCGAGAAAAGGTACAGCAGGAATGGACAGAAATGCGATAACGCATACTATGAGAAGGACTATTCCGAGTTTAAATTTCCAGGTTTTTTGCATAAAGTTAGGATTGTCTTTGTTCTTATTTGACTTTAAACAGTTGAGATTTGATCAGGTTTCCATCAGTGTCGTAAATTTTTCAAATTCCGGTTTTTTTGTTGTCCTGAAATTCGCCTTTGTCCGATAGCGCGCCGTTTTCGTGGTATCTTTTCCACAGACCCGATTTGCGTTCTTCGTTAAACGAACCGGTTTGCCACAGTTGTCCGTTTTCACGGTACCAAGTCCATTCGCCGGAATTCCATAATTGATGGATTCTTCAGCCTCTGGTACAATTATTCTGATTGTGTCCCGAAGTTGCTCCAAAATTACCTGAGTATTAGCTGGGAAATCAGAGATGTACCTATCGATATCATTCGTATTGGCTGGTGTCATACACACGGCCGGGTTTCAGAATGACTTTTAGCTTACTTTGTGTAATACAAACCGGAATCAGGGCCGAGCGGAATCCCAAGCCATATCCAGATAATCAGCAGCAGTGTCCAAACGAAGAAAAAAACTATTGAATATGGCATCATGGTGGCTATCAATGTTCCAATTCCCGACTTGTCGTCATATTTTTGATAATAGACAATAATAAGTGCGAAAAAACTCATCATTGGTGAAATTACATTCGTTACGCTGTCGCCAATCCTGAAAACAGCCTGCGATAGTTCGGGCGAGTATCCCAGAAGCATAAACATTGGAATAAAGACCGGGCCCATTATGGCCCATTTTGCGGAGGCGCTTCCCATGAACATATTAATTATGCCCGAAAATACTACAAAAAGAAGAACAAGTGGTATTAAACCCATTTCGGTACTTTGAAGAAATGCAGCTCCTTTAATGGCAATTAAAATCCCCAGGTTACTCCATTTGAACCATGCAACAAACTGGGCTGCAAAAAATACCAAAACCAGAAACGATACCAGGCTTTTAAAACTGGTATTCATACCGTTTATTACATCTTCGTGTTTTTTAAAAGTACCTGCTATATAACCATATACTATTCCAGATATGCTGGCAACAATGAATAGAACCGCAATAAAACCTTTCAGAAGAGGTGTATGTAAAACAGTATTATCAGCGCCCCTAAAAAAACCGTGGTCAGGAATTAATCCGGCGGCAAATATTATAATCCAGATTAATAAGGTGAAAAGTACCCATTTAAGCCCTTTTTTTTCAGCAGGTAAAAGCGGAGTAATCGCTTCCTGTACAACGGTACCTGTATATTTTCCCAGGCGGGGCTCGACCCATACCTTGGTCACCCATGTTCCGGCAAAAGCTATCACAAAGGTTGATGCTGACATGAAGTAGTAATTGGCGGTAGGCATCACATAGTATTCAGGATCAATTATACGGGCTGCTTCTGTTGATAAGCCTGCCAGCAGCGGGTCAATTGTACCAATTAGCAAATTGGCGCTGAATCCGCCGCTGACACCTGCAAATGCTGCCGACATTCCGGCAATTGGATGTCGCCCCAGTGAATGGAAAATTAAGCCTGCCATTGGTATTATGAGGATATAGCCCAAATCAGAAGCAACATTGGATATGACTCCGGTAAACACAATCATGAAGGTTATCGAATTTTTTGGTGCTTTTTGCAGCAAAGTATTGATGGCAGATTTTATCAACCCGTTGCTTTCAGCAACTCCTATTCCCAGCATGGCCACCATAACAATTCCCAGCGGTGCAAATCCGGTATAGTTGTTTGCCATTTCGAGGATTATCCGGTGAAGGCCTTCTTTCGAAATCAGGTTAACTGCATTTACCGTTTCGCCGGTAGCAGGATTAATACCTCCCCATTGCAAATAATAACCTATTGCCGAAAATGCAAGTGTAATTAAAGCGAATATTCCAAACAGGGCGGCAGGATGTGGCAGGGCGTTCCCACCTTTTTCAACTGCATTGAAGAAGCGGGTACTTAATTTGTTGAAGATTGTTTTTGTCATTTACACATTAGTTTTGTTATACTCCGGTTTTATTCAGTTTGTATATATCATTTCTTCTGTCCTTAAGGTTTCTAACAATTCCAAATTGATTTAACTCTGTTAGTAAATCAATGTCAACATCAGATATCAGGATCATTTCAGTATTTGGTGTTGCTTCTGCTTTAATTCCATTCGAAGGAAATGAAAAGTCGCAAAGGGTAAAAACCATTGACTGGGCATACTGAATGTCCATATTATGAACTTTGGGCAAATTGCCAATGCTTCCGGCTATTGCCACATAACATTCGTTTTCAATGGCTCTTGCCTGCGAACAATGCCGTACCCTGGAATATCCGTTTTGTGTATCCGTTAAAAATGGCACAAACAGAATATCCATCCCTTCATCGGCTAAAAATCTGCTTAATTCCGGAAATTCAGTGTCGTAACAAATTAAGATGCCAATTTTGCCACAATCGGGATCAAATGTTTATTAGTGCTTTTACTTTCATACGAAATTTGAAAACTTAATACCTGATCGTGCAATTCTTTTCTTTTTACCTTTTCAAGGTATTCCTTGGCTGAATACTCACTGGCCTATTTGTAATAATTGGGGATTCTTCCACCAAATACAATCCTTTCGAGGTTTAACTTCTCGTATAGGAGATCAATTTCAGAATATAAGTG
>JANONW010000290.1:0-1628 GCA_031421065.1 Prolixibacteraceae bacterium | reverse complement strand
ACGCGGTCGGCGAGGAAAAGCACGCGTTTGGCCCAGCTGGCCCGCTGGAGCACATCCACCAGGGCGATGGCGACGCGGGTCTTGCCGGTGCCGGTGGCCATGACCAGCAGGGCCTTGCGCTGCTTCTTGGAAAAATGCTCGCAGATGCTGGTGATGGCGCGTTTCGCATAGTAGCGCTCGACGATCACACCATTGATAGAAACCGTCTTGAAGGGCTTGCGGGTGCTGCGGCGGAGGATGAGGCGGGCGAGCTCCTCCTTCTTGTAGAATCCGGACACGCGGCGTGGTGGATAGGCGGTATCGTCCCAGATCCATATCTCATAGCCATTGGTGTAGAAAATGACCGGGCGCTGGTCATACATCGCCTCAAGGCAATCGGCGTAGAGCTTGGCCTGCTGCTGGCCCACGCGGGCGTCCACCGTGGTCTTCTTCGATTCCACGATGCCGAGGGGTTTGCCGTCATCGCCCCAGAGCACGTCGTCCACGTAGCCCTTGCCAGCTTGGTTCGGCATTCCGGTCACTTCGAATTCCTTGTCGCGCTTCTGATCGAGTGGCCAACCGGCGCGCTTGAGTTCGAGATCGATGAGGTAGTGGCGGGTCTGTGCTTCAGAATAGTCGTGAGTGTCCGGCTTTTTCTCCGCTGCGGCCTTGGCTTCCGCAAGGTGGGCGCGGAGAAGTTGGAGTTCGGAATCGAGCGCATCCTTCTCCTGCTGCCGCTGGAGGGCTTCCTTGGCCTGCACCTCAAGCTGTTTTTCAAGTGCTTCCAGTTCCTTGCGCGGGACGACCGCCGCGCTGGTGAGCGGCTGCGGCACGCGGGCATCCGCCCACGCGGCACCCTCGCGGGAAGCATCCGGCGCGTAGGTGCGGGTGAGCCAGTAGCAGAGGTGGTGGAGCTCCTTGACCACCTGCAAGGCGTCCAACTGGCGGACCGGCTTCTGTTCGTGGACGGCCTGATTTCCCTCCTGTTGAATGAGCCGGGCCTTCTGGAATACCGCTTCCGGCAACAGATTGCGGAAACCGGGATCGTGGATCATCGCGCCGAGGCTGGTGTCATACGGCATCCGCAGACTGGCATCGTAGCGGTAGAGCCAGCGGACGGCGATTTCCAGCGCGAAGCGGGCGTGGAAGCAGGCGGCGCGCGGATCGCCGATGATGTGTTCTTCCGCCTTGCTGGAGGCTTCCGCTAGATCCTTGAACGCTGGGGGGAGGAATGTGAAATTGCTCATAGTTCGCGGGTTCGGTAGGCTTGCTGCTCGTGATTGGGTTGCTGGGGGTAGCGCCGCTCAAGGAGCCCTTCTTCGATCAAGGGCTTGACGAAGCGATTCCTCAGCCCTCGGGAAGACCGGTTGAGGAGGGAGGCGAGATTGACGACCGAAAGGAATCTCCCCCGACACAGTTCCAAGATCGTTCGTTGGATGATTTGAGGGTCGGCTTTCCCGGAGTTCCTCACCGTTTCAGCGATTTTGACCAATTTGGAGACCTCCATTGGCTCCAAATGTGACAAGCTCGGCTCCAAATGTGACGAGCTCGCCTTCAAATGTGACGAGCTCGTCTTCAAATCTTCGGAGCTCGTGCCTGAACCTTCGGACCTCAGCTCCAAATGTGACGAGCTCGGTTCCAAATGCGGT
>JANONW010000289.1:0-9575 GCA_031421065.1 Prolixibacteraceae bacterium | reverse complement strand
ATTGTTTCCTGATAATATTTACAGTGTGCCACCTATGGACAATATACAGCAGGCAAAACTTGACACCTTTGAATCTATCAGTTCGCACGAAATTGGCGGGGAATGGTTATGTTATGCCCTGACTCTGAAAAGAAAACAGCTGAATGGCTAAACGAAAATTCAGCGGCGATGGAATTATACTGCCCCGAAAGTGGGACGGTTGACCGTAACCGGTTGATACAGTGCTATGCCCTAATATTTAATAACTTATAAAATTGAAAATGCAACTTGGGCTAAGTAATCGCTGTTTTATATTCAAACTGAAGATGTGATTTTTTAGGCAATTATATTCAACCCGTTTCGGGTTGGAGCCTGTGGTTGCTCGTTAGCCTCCAATTTTATTGGAGGTCATTAAGATTTAACCCATGCGGGTTGACCACCTCAACCATTGATATTCAACGGCATATTCTGAACTCCGATGGAGTTTAATGTTAATCACCCCCAGTACAACTGGGGGAAAGTTACTTATCACAGATCACAACCCGAAACGGGTTGCATACCTATTTCGTGGTATATTAATTACCCGAAACAAGGTATTTCCTGTTATCGTTTTCGTCTTCATCTTTGTAATGTCATTTAACGACATCAAAAAATGGAAACTATACAACAACTACCTAATCAGATTTTACTCCGGATGAAAGTTACTGGCGAGCTGAATGCTTGTTCGTGTTGTTGTTTCCAGATGTGTAGTTGGACTTTCCGAATGCGAATGTGCATATAAACTGCAATCCATTTCCAAATAATTATCCAACCAGGGATAACAGTGTTTCCTATCCAAGCGACATTAAATATTTAATGGTTCATGCTATTAAATTTCACTCCCAGTCCTAAATTATCCAATTATGGGTTAATCATTAAAATTTAGAGGAGTATGTATTTTTGACTGTCGGGTTTGACTTCAGAAAATGGGAATTAATATTTGAAGAATTATACTGTAAATCAATCGATAAAATAGAAAAATGAAGGGATTATTTTTTTCAATACTTATTTTGGGCGGGTGGGTTTTTACTGCAAAAGCACAAACAACCGATGATATACTGAACGTTTTAGTTCAGAAGAATCTTATCGCACAACAGGAAGCCGATTCGATACGCGCGGTAGCCGCCATTGCTGCCCAGGTTAATCTGGCCAAAGTAAAATCGTTTCCGGTAAACGCAGGTAAAAAAATAGCACTTGCCGGTTATGCCCAGGCGCGTTATCAAGTGCTGGAGGAAGCCGGTAAACCTGATGGTTTTGATATTCGCCGTGCCCGGCTCGATGTTAAAGGAATTATTTCTCCTTACTGGTCATACCGTGTTCAATTCGATCTGGCCGGAACTCCGAAATTGATCGATGCCTATGCCGAATTGAAACTAAACGATTATTTGAATATCACTTTCGGTCAGGCCAAAATCCCGTTCTCGCTTGAAAACCTTGCCAGTTCGACCAAACTGGAATTGATAGACCGATCGCAGGTGGTCGAGGCTTTGACTGCACGTGGAAAAGATGTTGGTGGCAACCAGAATGGCCGCGACATAGGTATCCTGCTTGGTGGTACACTTCTAAAATTGAAAGACCGCCCGGTTGTTGATTACCGTTTGGGAGTTTACAACGGTTCAGGAATCAATACCGCGGATAAAGACGAAAAAAAGGATTATGCTGCACGACTGATTTTTTATCCGGTAACTGGTCTCGCTGTTAGTGGCGCACTGTATAATGGATCACGTTTTGTGCCCGAAGTAAAGGAAGTAAAAACCAACGGAGTTGTAACAACTCCTTATGCAGCGGAAAAATCAGTTGACCGCAACCGTTACGGATTCGACCTGAGTTATGACCTTAAAAATCTGTCGGTACGCAGTGAATATATTCATGGAACTGATGAACAATTTGAAAGAGAAGGCTATTATGTACAAGGCGGTTACTATTTTATGGAGAAAAAACTTCAGGTATTGGCCAAATACGATTTTTACGATTCCGACAAGGCCAAAACCGACGATGCTTCGACCTGGGTGGTGTTGGGCGCGAATTACAACTTCAATGCCAATACCAAGTTACAGGTCAATTATTCAACCAAACAGGAAGAAGGAACAAACATTGATAACAATTTTGCCAATGTCCAGTTTCAAATAGGTTTTTAATAATTCACCAATTTAATTGATATACGATGAAAAAATTCACTTCATATTTTTTTGTTTTCCTGCTGATATCAACTCTTTCAGCAAATAAAGTATTGAGCCAGTCCAAGGATGATTTAAAAGGGAACATCAGCATTTCCGGAGCATTTGCCCTGTATCCGCTTACTGTAAAATGGGCCGAAGAATTCAAGAAAATCCATCCAAGGGTAAAAATCGATATTTCGGCCGGAGGGGCTGGTAAGGGTATGACCGATGTCCTGTCAAACATGGTAGATATTGGTTTGATATCACGCGAAATAAATCCGGAAGAATTCAAAAAGGGCGCTTTTGCCATTGCCGTTACCAAAGATGCAGTGGTCCCTACTGTCAGTGCTACAAATCCGAATATCAAAGACATCCTTGCCAACGGCTTAGACCGCGATGCAGCCATCAATATTTTTATTTCAGGCAAAACAAAAACCTGGGGGCAGGCTATTGGAACAAAAAGTGCTGTGCCAATTCGCATTTATACCCGCTCTGATGCATGTGGGGCTGGCGAAACCTGGGCAGGATATCTGGGAAAAAAGCAGGAAGACCTTTTGGGCGTCGGTGTTTTCGGTGATCCCGGTTTGGCACAGGCGGTATCCAAAGATCCATCAGGAATTGCCTACAACAACATTGGTTATGCATACGACATAGAAACGAAGCAGCCAAATCCGGGTATTAAAGTATTACCGCTGGATGTTAACAACAATGGCAAGATTGATCCGGATGAAGATTTTTACGGTACGCTGGATAAACTGGTGGGTGCAATTGCATCAGGGAAATATCCTTCGCCTCCGGCCCGCGACCTTTATTTTGTGACTTCAGGAAAACCGGTAAAAAAGGAACTGGTCGAATTTATCAAATGGTCGCTCACCGAAGGTCAGAAATATGTGTTTGACAGCGGATATGCCAACCTATCGAAAGAAAAACTTGCAGCCGCACTTGAAAAAATAAAATAATAGGGAAGTTAGTACGATATGGACAAAATACGATATAACGCCTACCGCCAGCTAAAAGAGATTGCACTCAGGAATTCCATGCTTTTCCTGACGCTGCTCTCTTTGTCGTTCGCTGTAATCATTGGCATAAGCCTGTATTATAAATCGGTCCCGATTTTAGACCAACAATCGTTGTGGAACCTTTTAACAGGCGAAAGTTGGAGGCCACTAAAAGGAGAATTTGGGTTTTACCCTTTTATTATGGGAACTTTGTGGGTTACCGGACTGGCAATACTATTCTCGCTGCCGCTTTGCCTTCTGTCAGCCATTTATCTTTCCGAGTATGCCCACCCGTATGTAAAAAAGATTGTTTTCCCAATGGTCGATGTGCTGGCCGGAATCCCACCAGTTGTTTATGGCGTATGGGGTATTTTGGTGGTGGTGCCATTTATTTCTGATGAACTGGCCCCTCATTTCGTGGAATTCTCAACCGGGTACAGTGTACTGGCCGGAGGAATTGTATTGGCAATTATGATCATCCCGATCATGATTTCTGTTTTTATCGAGATCTTTAATGCTCTGCCGGGCGGCTTGCGCGAAGCCTCGCTTTCGTTAGGCGCCACCAACTGGCAAACCATCAAAAAAGTGGTTCTGCGCAAATCGTTTCCGGGATTGGCGGCGGCTGTGGTTTTGGCCCTTTCTCGTGCCTTTGGCGAAACAATTGCCGTACTCATGGTCTGCGGAAATGTTTCAGAAATACCGAAATCGGTTTTTGATCCGGCCTACCCTCTGCCTGCGCTGCTGGCAAACAATTATGGCGAAATGATGTCGATCCCGATGTACGATGCGGCGCTTATGCTTTCCGCCTTGCTGCTGTTTGTAATTATTTTGGCTTTTAATGCCATTTCACGATTGGTTTTAATCCGCATTGAAAAAAGGTTTGCCTTATGAGACATTTTCGGGTAAAGAAATTGGAAGAAAAAATATTCAAAGGACTGATGATGGCTGCCACGCTGGTCATTGTAGTTTCCCTTTTTATGATTATTGTTGCAGTTGTCAAAAGGGGGCTTCCGGCAATGAGCTGGGACATGGTCTCGAAAATTCCCGGCGGTGGGTTTTACATTGGCAAGGAAGGCGGTTTGCTGAACGCAATCGTTGGGTCGTTGTATATTGTGATCGGATCAATTGCGCTGGGATTAAGTTTTAGCCTTCCAATCGTTTTGTACATCAACCTTTATCTGCCCGAAAAGTCAAGGCTGGCGCAGTTTACACGCTTGTCGTTCGATGTTTTGTTTGGAATCCCATCCATCGTTTATGGGGCATTTGGTTTTACCATCATGGTTTATCTCGGACTGCGGTCTTCACTATTGGCCGGTATCCTGGCGGTTACCATGCTTATTATTCCCATTCTTGTCCGTTCAATTGACGAAGTTGTGCGACGGGTGCCCAGAGAAATGAAAGATGCAGCCCTGTCGCTTGGCGCGACCCGGTCTGAAATGATCAGAGTCATACTACGACAGGTAGCGCCCGGAATCATTACTGCCGTCCTGCTTTCGGTAGGCCGTGGTATCGGCGATGCTGCTTCGGTGCTGTTTACGGCCGGTTATACCGACAGTATTCCAACCTCTCTTTCGCAACCGGTGGCAACCTTGCCGCTGGCTATCTTTTTCCAACTGAGCAGTCCAATCGCTGAAGTTCAGGACCGGGCTTATGCAGCCGCATTGATACTGACCTTTATCGTTTTAATCCTGAGCCTTGCCGGACGTTATTACAGCCGTAAATTTTCAAAAAACAAAATATGATACGAAATTTGCTTCGGGTCGAAAAATACTTAGATTCACCCTTCAAAAAAATGCAGGTCATGAAAGATTCCCGAATTTTGAATACAGTAGATGCTGACAGTATTTTCAGTAAGCACAAACCACATATCAGTGTCCGGAACCTAAATGTGTACCTGTCGAAAAATCATATCCTGAAAAATGTTAGCCTGGATATTCCGGATAAAGCAATTACTTGTATCATTGGCCCTTCAGGATGCGGAAAAACCACCCTGCTGAAAACCTTCAACCGCCTGCTTCAAAACTCGATTGATGTAAAGATTGAAGGTGATGTGCTGGTTGATGGTGAAAACATTCATGGGAAGGGTGTCGAAGTTGAAAATATCAGGAAGAAAATGGGTTTGTTGTCGCAACGGCCATGCCCGTTACCAATGTCGATATTCGATAATGTTGCTTATGGACCGAGGGTTCACGGAATCAGGAGAAAGAAAACCCTGACCATTATGGTTGAAAAATACCTGACGGAAGCCGGTTTGTGGGACGAAGTGAAAGACCGTTTGAAATCTCCGGCAACCAGTTTGTCCATTGGGCAGCAACAACGGCTTTGCCTGGCCCGCGGCCTGGCAGTTAAACCGGAAATTATTTTGGGCGACGAAGCAACTTCGTCACTCGACCCTATTTCGAGTAAAAAAATTGAGGAACTGTTCGTTAAACTGAAAAATCAGTATTCGATTGTTTTGGTTACGCACACCCTTCGGCAAGCCAGGCGTATTGCCGATTATGTGGTGTTCATGTATTTGGGAGAAGTGATCGAAGCAGGGCCTGCAGCCGAATTTTTCAATAATCCGAAAGAAAAACTGACCAAAGAATATCTGGACGGGTATTTTAGTTAAATTAGAAAAGGCTGTCCTCTGACAGCCTTTTCACCCGTATGAGACGGGAAACTAACCTAAACCAACTAAACCTAATAAACCATGAGCCACCAAAGTAACCAGCTTTGAGTAGCTTAATAAGTAATATCCAAATGCCGGCCCACAAAAAATTGGTGAAATTTTGAAGTATTATTCCGGCAAGGTTTTCAACAATTGAGCATTGATAAAAACTTATACTTACCTGCATCAAATTCGTTGGGATACCTGTATTTTGCGGTGATTTTAATTTTGATTGTATGTACAGGCTTATTTTTGCATTTTTTCTTATTATTTGTGTGAACTCGCAGGCCCAAATAGCTCCAAAGCGCGAGTTTCGGGCTGTTTGGGTGGCAACGGTCAATAATATCGACTGGCCTTCGAAACCCGGTATTTCTTCTGATGAGCAGAAAAAGGAAGCGGTCGCGATTTTAAATATGCACCACAAAAGCGGCATGAATGCCATCATCATGCAAATCCGTCCTGCCTCCGATGCTTTTTATCCGTCAGAACTTGAGCCTTGGTCGCGTTATCTGACCGGCACTCCCGGCAAAGCTCCGGAACCATTTTACGATCCGCTCCAATTCTGGATTGAGGAATGTCACAGTCGTAACATGGAATTTCACGCGTGGCTGAACCCTTTTCGTGTGGCGCAATATGCCAGCGAACCATTGGCTTCGAATCACATTGCTTTCCGACATCCTGAATGGATTGTGAACTATGGTGGCAAACTGTATTTTGATCCGGGGCTGCCACAAACCCGCGAATATGTTGTTCGGGTTGTAAATGATATTGTTTCCCGCTACGATGTGGATGCCATTCACTTCGATGATTATTTTTACCCGTATCCGCTGAAAGAAGATTTTCCCGATAAAAACTCATTTGCTCAGTACGACCGTGGATTTTTATTGATGCAAAAGGCAGCCTGGCGACGTGATAATGTGGATATTACAATACAAATGCTTTCAGAAAATATAAAAAAAATAAAACCCTGGGTTAAATTTGGAATTAGTCCGTTTGGCGTTTGGCGTAACAAAGCTGACGATCCGCTGGGATCTGAAACCACTGCCGGCACCACCAATTACGATCATTTGTATGCCGACATACTGAAATGGCAAAAAAATGGCTGGATTGATTATTCATTACCGCAACTATACTGGCAGATCGGCCATCCATCAGTCGATTTTCTTACACTTAGCAAATGGTGGGCTGACCATGCCTATAACCGGGGAATGTACATTGGGCATGCTGTATATAAACTGGAAGCCAATGCAACCATTCCTGAATGGCAAGATCCGAATCAGCTACTAAAACAAATACAGATCACCCGTCAGACACCTCAATTGGGAGGGAGCGCTTTTTACAGCAGTAAACATTTTAAACGCGATTTGTTTGGGTTTAGCGAAACCCTTCAGAATAAAATATACAATCATGCTGCACTGGTGCCTGCAATGCCGTGGATCGACAACAAGCCACCAGCAAAACCGGAGCGTTTTCGGAAGCGGGGGAGCAAACTGAAATGGAAGCCGGAAAAAGCAGAAGCTGAAATGGACAGGGCAGTTGGTTACCTGGTTTATCTGAATCCTGCCGGGCAAAAGTTTGATGAAAAAAATCCTGAAAATATCTTCACAATTACCCGTGATAATAGCATCGTTTTTAAGCCAAATTCCCGTAAATTACGAAGGAAATACGAAATACGGATATCTGCCCTTGATCGCCTTCACAACGAAAGCGAAATAAGTAAAGTGAAAGTGATTAAACTCTAAAAGATAGGATCATGAATCAAAAAGTGGATTGTTTCTTTGTCTTCAGCAACGAAGAAGCCAGTCAAAGGCTCGTCGATCAGTTCTGTGCATCCAGCCTGGTGAATAAAGTATATGTTCTTTCCAAAACACCGGTTCGCCTAAATAATTGTGAGTTGGTGCAGGTCGAAGAGTTTGGTTCATGTTCCACCATCAGGCATCTGGCCAAGTTGGTACAATCTGATTTTGCGCTTCTTGCACTTGGAGGTTCTGTAATTGCACTTGGACAGGGCGCCATTGAACGACTGGTTCAGGTGTCGGATTATACCGAAGCGCCAATGGTATATTCCGATTACATGGAAATGAAAGATGGCAAACTTGCACCACATCCGCTTATCCACTATCAACCCGGTAGTTTGCGCGACGATTTCAACTTTGGCGCAGTTAGGTTATTCAGGGCTGAAGTTTTAAAGGCATTCAGGTACGAGAATTATGACATGCTGAAATATGCCGGTTGTTATGCCTTACGTTTACGTGCCAGCCGAATGGGAGAACTAGTCCATATTCCTGAATTTTTGTTTACAAAAGTTGAGACAGATAGCCGCAATTCAGGTGAAATACAATATGATTACGTAAAATCTACTGCGCGTGAGCGTCAGCTTGAAATGGAGCAGGTTTGCACAACACATTTGCGCGACATAGGCGCTTTGCTTTTGGCCCCATTCCCAGAAACTATTTTTTCTGAAAATTTTGAAACGGAAGCCTCAATAATTATTCCCGTGCGAAACAGGGTTAAAACCATCAGGGATGCAGTGGTGTCGGCACTTATACAGAATACTTCTTTTCGTTTCAACCTGATTGTTGTCGATAATTATTCGACCGATGGGACCTCAGAAATTCTGAAATCTTATGCTGAGCAGGGAAAACTCATTCATATCGTTCCTGAACGTAGTGACCTAGGAATTGGCGGGTGCTGGAACGAGGCCATCTTTCATCCTGAATGCGGCAAATTTGTGGTTCAACTTGATAGTGATGATTTGTATGTGAATGAAAATACGCTTCAGACCATCGTTGATAAATTTTATGAAGATAATTGTGCAATGGTGATTGGCAGTTACCGGATGACCAATTTTAATCTGGAAGAAATTCCTCCGGGCGTAATCGATCACGGCGAATGGACTGATGATAACGGGCCGAATAACGCTTTGCGCATTAACGGTTTGGGAGCTCCAAGGGCTTTTTATACGCCGTTGTTGCGCAAAATCCGTGTACCCAATGTTAGTTACGGAGAAGATTACGCTCTGGGATTGGCCATTTCAGGAAGATACAAAATAGGACGTGTTTACCAGCCTGTTTATTTGTGCCGCCGTTGGGAAGACAATACCGATACATCGCTCGATATAGCAAAAATGAACGCCCACAATTTGTACAAAGACCGTATCCGGACATTCGAACTTCAGGCACGAATACAGAGAAACAAAAAATTGGATCCGGGAAAAGCCCAGATGGAAGAAGATTAATTCTTACGGAACCGATTGTCTTTTTTTGTTAGTTCCGTTGCAACTTGCGCAATTAACCGATCAAAATCGTTATGCGTAATATTTCTATCTTTTCGTTCAGAAAATATTTTTCGGAATGGGAATTTATAGTTTAGCTTGAATTCCAGTTCATAAAACTTATTGAGCGCCTGTCCATCGGAGGTATATTGCGGTACATTAAGTTCCGACTGTACCTGGTTCTCATCGATCCAACCCGGAACCAACCAGGGTTTCAAACAGTCGTAAACCTGAAGTTGGCGCTGCAACAATACCCGGCCACTGGGCAATTTTTTTTCGCGGGCCCACCAAATGTCCCGTACTTCTTCCATTGCCAAAAAAATTTCGGCTTCGGTCGAAAAACAAACCTGCCTTCATTGTCAAAGCTTCGGTTCCTGACCCGGCAGCACTTTTAGCCAGCGAATTCAGGAAAAGACTTTCTGCAAACGGAATCGCTGTTTCAGGAGTAACGAAATATGAAAAGGCAAAAGTTGGTT
>JANONW010000288.1:0-87369 GCA_031421065.1 Prolixibacteraceae bacterium | reverse complement strand
TCATTTACGATACCATTAAAATCCTGATCCTGCTCTTTCTCATCAGTTCGCTGATGGGTTTGATAAATGCCTATTTCCCTGTTGACAGGCTTCGTATTTATTTGACCACAAAAAAATTGTACGGGTTTCAGTACTTTTTTGCATCGTTATTTGGTGCCATTACGCCATTTTGTTCCTGTTCATCCATTCCACTTTTTATTGGTTTTGTAAAAGGAGGAATACCGCTTGGGGTAACTTTCGCATTTTTAATCACCTCGCCTTTGGTAAACGAGGTAGCCGTAGCCATGTTCCTAGGTTTATTCGGTATAAAAGCTACGCTTGTTTATGCCATAAGCGGCATATTATTGGGAACAGTTGGTGGTTTTATTCTTGGCAAATTCAAATTAGACAAGTATCTGTCCGACTGGGTAAAGGAAATTCAGGCCAATTCGGAACAAGGATCTGAACAATGGGAAATAGACAAAACCCCATTTATAGACCGACTGCCCATCATTATCCGTGAGGGATGGGATATTGTTCGAAAAGTGTTGTTGTATGTTATTATTGGCATTGGTATTGGCGCAGCAATGCACGGTTATGTTCCTGAAAATTTCTTTACCGGATATCTCTCGGCCGATAAATGGCATGCAGTGCCCCTTGCCGTAATACTAGCCTTGCCGTTGTATGCAAATGCAGCAGGCATTGTACCTGTAATTCAGGTTTTTGTAGCCAAAGGCGTACCGCTGGGCACTGCCATTGCTTTTATGATGGCCGCAGTAGGGTTATCATTGCCCGAAGCTACCCTGCTCAAAAAAGTAATGAAGTGGAAACTTATCGGCATTTTCTTCGGAACTATAACCATTTTTATAATTTTACTCGGATATCTATTTAATTTTATTTTATAATGAAAACAACAGACCAACCAATAATTCAGAATTTTCAGATTGAAGGCGTAAAACACATCAATGTTTCTGATGCTTTTGAAGCATTGAAAATTGGCGATGCAGTTATGATTGACGTACGCGAATTGAACGAAGTTCGGCTTGAAAGCGTGCCACTCGACCGGGTTTTAAATCACCCAATGTCGGTTGTAATGGACCGATTGCCCTATATCGCGAAAGACCAGAATATTATTGTGGCATGTCCCGGCGGTGTTCGGAGCGTAAAGGTTGCCAATATGCTTAACCTTCAAGGTTATCCCAGTGTCGCCAGTCTCGATGGCGGGTTCATGATGTGGAAAGCAAAAGGATTGCCTTTCGAAATCAATCCATCGTTTGGCGGTTGCGGCTGTAATTCAGGCGAGCAAAAACAAAGTAGGAAAGTAGTTCAAAAACCAATGTCGGGTGAGCAAATTGATTTTAAAAATTTAAAACGGATCTGAAATTCCAATTTATTCTCCTTCTTATAACCTGAAACGGTTATAAGAAGGAGAATATCCTTAACTGCATGAATACCCTCCAAATAGTTAATTTTGTCCTGCTATTTCATAGATGGCTGCGAGGTTGAAAAATCCAACTCCTGCCACTGCGGATTTCGGAGGTTTATTCAGCAATAATAGAAAACAGAAAATAATGCTACATATTAGATTAAGCGAAAGGAAACGATTTGTACTCAAATATGCTTTGCGTGCAATGCTTTCGTTTGGACTAATTATTGGCGGCTTGTTACTTTTTAAAAGGTTCTTTTTCGATCACGATCCTGAGTATTGGATCGAAAAATTTTATGGTAATAGTTTAATGATTCACCTCATTTATGTAGGCTCCGAACTGTTTTTCGGAATTTTCCCTCCTGAACTTTTCATGCTTTGGGCTCTAAATGCTGGCAATACAACAAGCTATGTACTAAATATTATCTTTTTTACAGCGGTTTCGATGGGAGCCGGACATCTTGCATACTGGGGAGGACGATATTTGGCAAAAGTTTTTGGAAAATATCTCGAAAAACAAAAATTCATTTCCAAATATTTACCCGCTGTGAAAAAGTTTGGGGGGTTGCTTATTATAATTGCTGCATTTACGCCACTACCCTGGGCTACCATATCACTGGTTATGGGTACGGTAGGGTACAGTTACAGCAAGTTCTCCTATTTTAGTTTAAGCCGCATACTTCGGTTTATTATTTACGGGTCCATCATTTTTCAAACCGGATCGTTGCTTTTTTAATTCGCTTATTGCTTGGTGAGGAAGTTAAGTGATTGCTGTTTAACGCAGATAATCGCTTACAGCCCGCTGAATGCCCTTTTTAACACTTTGCCATGTTTGCTTTTTAAAACTCACCGGAGTTTCACTTTCTTCAGCCTCAGAAAAATAAGTGATGGCATTTGGAATGCTAATAGCGAGCATTTGACTGGGATATTTTTGCTTATGCCAGTCAATTATTTGTTGCAGAGAGTAATGCTGAAGCAATTCATACAAATCCCAAAAGTCCTTTTTTTTCGCCCTGCCAAGTATGGCCTGAACTTTCATCGCAGCGATATCGGCACTGCCATACATTCTGATCTTATCTTTTGTTTCGATTGCGGTAATAGGTAAATGTGGAAAGTAAACGATGTCAACCTTTATTTTATGAATATAGCAGAATATACCAAAATTTTTATGGCCGCTTTCATAATCGAAATTGTTTCCAAATTCATGTATCAATTCGTTTTCGATGCTTAAATGGTCAAATTTTTCATGAAAAAATAAATCCAGATCTTCGGAACTGCGGTGCCCATACCGAAGCGACAAGGCTGTTCCTCCAACCAATGAAAATGGATGAAGCGATGGAAGTTCCATCAGCTTTTTTAGTAAGGAAAAAGTTCGGGGTTCAACTGTCTCAGTATGTAACATCTGAATTCATTTAACGGTTTGTCAATTACAGCACTGGCAAGGTGGATCCGGTGTTCTGGCAGATACTTGGCTTTCAACAGGGCTTCGGCCACTTTTTCATCGCCATAATACCTCCGGCACTGGCGGATGTCCTCCACATCGCCCCGCTCGAAAACCCGCTCAATTACAAAGTTGGCTTTGGCATCATAGTCAATCAGTTCAAAGTTCACATCCCAAAATATGCGTTTCTCAAATATGGGTTTCGGTTTTGCATTCATACCGCGAAGATAATCAATTCGAAATACAGGAAAGAAAGCATGAAATATAAAATTTTAAGAAACCCGGTTTAAAACTATTCAGATCGGGTTTCTTATTCATTTATCCTTTCACCATCGTCAACAGCATCTTGAACCGTTCAACAGCCTGTAAGGCATGAGATACATTTGCCGGCATAATGATGGATTCACCTTTTTTTACCAAATTGGGATTTCCTCCAATAGTGATTTGCGCTTCACCGTCCAATACCTGAACGACAGCATCAAACGGTGCGGTGTGTTCAGTCAGTCCTTGTCCTTTATCAAAAGAAAATAAGGTGATATTTCCTGACTGATTCTTTAAAACCTGCTTGCTTATTACTCCTCCGGATGAATATTCTACCATTTCTTCCAGATTCAGTACTTTTCCTTTGCTAAATAGTTCTTGCATAGTTTATTGTTTTAGAATTATTGAAATTATTATAGTGACGGATATTTTTTTACGTTTACCTCATGCATCATTTGATGTTACCACGGTCACATCTGTTCCTTCTGAAACGATTTCAGGAATACCCAGCGGCACTTTAAATTCTCCAATATTTGACGGCAACGGTTCTTTGATATTATATCCTTTCAGTGGTTCAATCACCAGGGCAGGATCATTCGCTTCGAGCAAGGTGTTATAAAAGCCGGTGGCCTGGGTCATGTTTCGTGGGACACAGAGGAAAATTCCCCGCAGGGAACCCAGGATGAGTTGCATGGGAGAGCCGGCGTGCCAGATTCCCTGCAATTGATGCCCACGTGTCCGGATGATCAGTGGGGCGGCCTGTTTGCCCAATGTACGGTATTGCATGCATGCCAAATCATCGCTTAAAGTTGATTTTCAGGTGGTAATAGAGTATAACAAATAACTGGGAAATAAGATTTAAATTTTCAAAGATTAATCAAAATTTAATGGAGTAAATATACGTCGTATTAATATTTGACGTATATTTACGTCGTATTTAAAATTCGAAATCATGGTAGCATCAAAAACGGAACTTTTCGACGAAGCGCTTCAGGAAAAGGCAAATTTATTTAAAGCCCTGGCCCACCCTGCCCGCTTGCAAATCCTGCAATTTCTTGCTGAAACCAAAACCTGCATATCAGGCGACATTTCTGACGAATTACCATTGAGCAGAACAACCGTAAATCAACATTTGAAAGAGTTGAAAGATACCGGATTGATTCGCGGTCATGTGGAAGGCGTTAAAATGAACTATTGCCTCGATGGCGAAAAGGTAAAAGAAATGAAAAACCTTTTCACCTCCTTTCTGAATGAAATTCAACTGCCTGAAGACTTTACCTGCCAATAAAGCAATGTGACGATTCGATAATTGGTTAATTCGACAATTGAAAAATGAGTGTATTTGACGATTTGACACTTTGCCAATTGAATCTTGGGCTTTAAATAAAATACACCATAAAACGAAACAAAATGAATGATGAATTTAAAGAAAATGTGATAATCAATTTAACCTTTGAGTTTGCATTGAAAATTATTGACTTTTGTGATGAACTTGATAACTTAAGGAAATTTGCATTATCCAATCAACTTTTCAAATCAGGAACTTCAATAGGCGCAAATGCAAGAGAAGCACAAAATGCAGAAAGTAAGGCAGATTTCATCCATAAATTCAAGATTTCGGCCAAGGAAGTTGAAGAGACGGAATATTGGCTGTTGCTTTGCAAACACTCAAAAAAGCTTCCTGATTCTACTCATTTACTTACAGACTTAGAACCAATCAAAAAGATCATCTCAAAAATAATTGGCACATCAAAACGAACGTAAATAATTCGACAATTATTCAATTCGGAAATTTGCAATGAAAGATTAGCCTATTTCATTACTTGACTGGTAAATTTTCACATTGTCGAATTATCAAATTGTCTCATTTTCAAATACTATAAACATGAAAGTACTGATCCTTTGCACAGGCAACAGCTGCCGCAGCCAGATGGCACATGGGTTCCTACAGTCGTCCGATCCTAACATTACCGTTTGCTCGGCTGGAACCGAAGCCTCGGGCAAGCTGAACCACAAAGCAGTTGCCGCAATGAAAGAGTTCGGCATCGACATCAGTCACCATACTTCCGATTCGGTTGAAAAATACCTGAACGATGAATGGGATTACGTGATCACCGTTTGCGGTGGTGCCAATGAAAATTGCCCGGCTTTCTTTGGAAAAGTAAAAAACCGATTGCATATTGGGTTCGACGATCCATCACATGCAACTGGTACCGACGAATTCATCTGGAGCGAGTTTATCCGTGTCCGCGACGAAATTAAAGAAGGTTTTTACAAATTCTATGTCGAACAAATTAAACCACAGTTATGAATGCCAAGGAATTAAAAATGGTTGTTCAGGAAAAATACGGAGCAATCGCCAATCAAAGCAAGTTGATTAACCAATCCTCCTGCTGTGGAACTACAAGTTGTTGCAACGAAGTGGATTATACCATTTTCAGCGAAAATTACAATAAGCTTGAAGGTTATAATCCCGAAGCTGATTTAGGTTTGGGCTGCGGAATTCCTACACAATTTGCTGGCATAAAAACAGGTGACCATGTACTTGATTTAGGTAGTGGTGCCGGAAACGATTGTTTTGTAGCACGTGCTATCGTTGGCGAAACAGGTAAAGTTACTGGACTGGACTTTACGGATGCCATGATTACAAAAGCTGAAGCAAACAACCTGAAACTCGGCTATACCAATGTTGAATTTGTAAAAGGCGACATTGAGGAAATGCCATTGCCGGATAACAACTTTGATGTGATTGTTTCGAACTGCGTTTTAAACCTGGTCCCCGATAAAAACAAAGCTTTTGCCCAAATGAAGCGGGTATTGAAGTCCGGTGGACATTTTTGTGTTTCGGACGTGGTAATTAAAGGTGAACTCCCGGAAACCCTTCGTCAAGATGCAGAGATGTACGCCGGATGTGTTGCCGGGGCTGTAACGATGAACCAATATATGGATATTATTAATGATCAAGGCTTTAAAAATGTCACTGTTCACAAATTAAAGACAATATCAATCCCTGATGAAGTTCTTGAAAACTATCTGTCGAAACCTGAAATGGAAGGTTTCAAAAACGGAGTTACGGGTATATTCAGTATTACAGTTTCAGGTTGCAAACAAGCATAATTCGATGAATAATTAATTCGACGATACAATTGGCACTCTTCTTTTTGAATCTTTCAATTATTGAATTGTTAAATCATCAAATCATCAAATTAACTTTTTATGAGCAAAATACAAGGAATGTCTTTTTTCGACAGATACCTCACTTTATGGGTTGCAATATGTATAGTGGCCGGAATTGCTTTGGGCAAACTGCTTCCGATTGTGCCCGAAACATTGGGAAAGTACGAATACGCAAACGTATCAATCCCAATTGCAATATTGATTTGGATCATGATTTTCCCGATGATGCTCAAAATTGATTTCGCGAGCATTGTTGACGCTGTAAAAATGCCAAAAGGGTTAACAGTTACACTGGTTGTCAATTGGTTAATAAAACCGTTTACCATGTTCGGCATTGCCTGGGTGTTTTTCTATGTTATTTTCAAGGCTTTTATTCCAGAAGATCTGGCCAAAGAATACCTTGCCGGAGCAGTGCTTTTAGGAGCGGCTCCCTGCACAGCCATGGTATTTGTCTGGAGCCATCTCACTAAGGGAAATCCTGCCTATACATTGGTACAAGTTGCCATCAACGATCTGATCATTCTGGTAGCTTTTATCCCAATTGTAACGCTACTATTAGGAATTACCGGAATTGCAATACCATGGGATACGCTTATCCTTTCAGTATTCCTTTTCGTGGTAATCCCTTTGGTTTTAGCTATGCTTACCCGCAGAACAATGATCAGGCGAAAAGGATTGGACTATTTTGAAAAGGTGTTCCTGAAAAAATTTACCAGCACCACCATTACCGGACTGTTATTGACACTCGTCATAATCTTTTCGTTTCAGGGCGATAAAATCCTTAAGAGTCCGTTTAACATCCTATTAATAGCTGTTCCGCTTACTATTCAAACATTTCTCATCTTTTTCATTGGTTATGGCTGGGCATACAAATGGAAATTGCCGCACAACATTGCAGCTCCTGCAGGTATGATTGGTGCCAGTAACTTCTTTGAATTATCTGTTGCAGTTGCCATTGTTTTGTTTGGAATGAATTCAGGAGCTACACTTGTTACCGTTGTGGGCGTTTTGGTCGAAGTTCCGGTGATGCTCACTTTGGTCAAAATTGCGAATGGAACAAGGGATCAGTTTGCATACAATCAGGGATCAGTTTGTTCATAAAGGTTTCGAAATCGTACCTCACCGACTGATCGGCATTTTCATTCAAGCTGATTCCGGCAGAAGTGTGCTGAAGCAAAATATTCACCAGGCCTTTCTCCGGAAGAGGTGGCAGCTTTCGTTCGATCAAATCGGTGATCAGGTGATAACCACGTTTGAAAGCGGGAAGGGTAATTTCGAATTGTCCTGTCATTCTACAAAAGTTTAAGGCTATAATAAACTAACACTGTCAACTTAAGAATGCTTTCCCATAAAATCGTCGAAGGCATTATAGACGCCTCCCGAACGTTGCTTCTCGTATTGAATGGCCTGATTTTCTTTCCAATCTTCAGCCATCAGTTTCAAGGTTGGATCAGCATGTTTGAAGAACATTTTATAAGAGGTGCAGAATCGTGGTTTGCGGTGATCTTCCGGATCTTTGATGCGGTCTTTGGTGCAACCACCGTAGCAATTTCGCAACCAGCTGCATTGGCGGCATTCACGCGGCAAAACAGCTTTGGCAGCCCCAAACGTTTGCTGGGTTTTGGAGTTCAGCATATTGATAATGCGGTCGTGCATTACATTGCCCAGTTTCCATTTGGGTTCCACGAAAAAGTCGCAGCTATAAACATTCCCGTTGTGTTCGACCACCACGTAAGGCCCACATTCTTTCATCATGGTACATTCAGGAGCCTCCATTCCAACATACGAATGGAAAACCGATTCGAAATGCCGAACTGAAGTAGTTGGAACTCCACCAACAAAATCGGCTAACCACAAATCGAACATGCGAACCAGAAATTTCCCATAATCCACGGCCGAAACAGAGAATGGCGCTGCCTTGGCCGGATCATTTTTATCGGTTTCAACAATCGGAATAAATTGCATAAAAGTATAGCCTAAATTTTTATAGTAGGCATACAATTCATCGGGAAACTGCACCGAGTAGGATGTCAAAACGCACATTGCGTTGGCCGCAACCCCTTCCTGCAGGAGCATGATTCCGTTTTCTTCTACTTTTTGATGCGTGCCTTTTTGGCCTTTGTCAAACCGGTAGCGGTTGTGTATATGTTCGGGCCCATCGAGCGAAATGCCAACCAGCCAGTCGTATTCCTTCAGAAATGCCGCCCATTGTTTATCGAGCAGCGTACCGTTGGTTTGCAGTCCATTACCGACCGATTGGTTGTGCCCGTATTTCTTTTCAAGTTCGATGGCACGTTTATAAAAATCCAGGCCCACCAAAGTAGGTTCGCCACCCTGCCATGCAAGCGAAACATTTTCGCCCGACTGTTGCATCACCTGTCTGATCAGTTCCTCCTGAATTTCAGGGCTCATCCGGTGAACTTTGCCCTGTTGGAATAACGCTGATTTTTCAAGGTAAAAGCAATAGGTACAATCCAGGTTACAATCCGGTCCGGAAGGTTTTATCAGTACTGAATTAAGTGGGCGGTGTTTGGCCATGAAAGATCAATTTCGTTTGAATACGGCAAACGTACAAAAAATATGAGTTGCATAAAAAGTAGGGAACTTTATTTGCCCTGGAAAATCAAACCCGTAGAATTTGCTGGATTTCCAGAATTTTATCTTTCCGTTCAAAGGAGAAATTGGTACTTGTTTCCTGAATGTGAGTATATAAAAGCAGTGATTTTTGCAGATAATTGAGCCTGACAGGCGACACAAAGGAGTGGATTGACTTACCGGTCACCAACAACAATTCAGCCATTGTTTCCAAATGATTTTCTGTTTTAACCTGTTCTTTTATCAACTTTAGAAAATCGTCATCTTTTAATACAATTGCCTCATCAATACTGAACGACAATTTTTCCTGAATTGAATCATGAAGAGCACTGGTTATTTCTTCTTCCCGGTTTTCTTCTTTTAATTTCAGGAAACGACGTAATAAACCGGACAGAAAATATCCCATTCCTTCCAGTTGTTGCATCAGATAGTCGCGTTGCGGCATGAGAAAATAGCTTAAAGTAAGTTGTTAAAATACAGGGGGATTTTCATCATTTACTTTCTCTTTCTACAAATATTTCGCACCTCTGGTGCTTAAGGTCGCCAGTTATTCATTTATGGGCTTTATTTTTTTTATACTGAGGGACTAATAAGGTTTTAAAAACCTTATTTTCTATTATTTAACCTTAGTAGGGAATGTAGTTGCCCTCCTTTTTTAAACCTTATTAAATTTTATTTCAATATTTATGGGGTGAACTTTTATTGTCCGAATTCGTGCATATTTAACACCCCACCTGTCAGGATTCAAAACCTGCTTGAACTTTTTCTTGTTGCGCTTTTTTCTGACCATTTTATTGATCCGATTACTTTAAGCTCATCGGATCAATAAAGCAGAACCCATTACAAATCAAGCCATTCCTTAAAACCCGGTACTTTGTCGCGGCTAACGATGATGCTTTCTTCATCAGGCTTTTTTAGCTTAATTTTCAGGCGGCTGCTTGAATAAACAACAATGTCGGCAATCGACAGGTTACTTAAAATGTATTTACGGTTGATGCGGAAAAAACGGTGTTCGTCAACCATTTCCGAAATGCGGTCGAGCGAATAATCAACGAGGTAATTTTTGAAATCAGCAGTACAAAGGTATGTTGCCTTTTCGAGGCTGTAAAAGAAGAGTATATTTTCCACCGGAATAGATTTCAGGTGTTCGCCAACTTTAATCACAAACCGGGTTTTATACTGTTTCAGGAGCATTTCCTTTACCTTGTTCAACAACTCAATTGTAATCGGTGGAGCTGCCTGAACGTTTCTGATTTGGGTCCCGAATTTTTGGAAAGCAACTTCCAGTTCGTTCCATGCGATCGGTTTTAGCAGGTAATCCAAACTGTTTACCTTGAATGCTTTTATTGCATATTCTTCGTAAGCCGTGGTAAAAATTACAGGACAAGGCACTTTTACACGTTCAAAAATTTCAAAGCTCAGTCCATCGGCCAGTTGAATGTCCATAAAAACAAGGTCAGGCGCTGGATGATGCTGAAACCATTCTTCGGCACCACTGACGGAATCAACAACGGCCAGCACCAAAATTCGCGGATCGAACTTCAGGATCAAATGCCCGAGCCAATCAGCAGCAGGCTTTTCGTCTTCAATGATGAGTACTTTATACATAAAAATCAATCGGTTAACAGAGGGATACTTACCCGAAACCACTCTGAATTGAAAGAAATAGTCACTTTCTTGTCAGTAAAAAATTCGTAACGGTCTTTGATATTCTGGATGCCGCTTCCATTACCTTCCGAACCGGTTTTTTTCTGAAGTCGGTTTTCAACCGCCAGATACTGGTCATCGCTTGAAAATACACGGATTTGCAGCGGTTTTTTATCGGATATTTCATTGTGTTTGATCGCATTTTCGACCAGCATTTGCAGCGATAAAGGAATAATCCTGAAATTGCCAGGGTTCACGCTGATTTGCACATCCAGATTGGTTTCAAACCTGATTTTCTGCAAAAATATATATGATTCGAGAAATTTCAGTTCAGTTTCGAGTGCTACCAGTTCGTGGTCTTTTTGGTCGAGAACATAACGGTAAACTTCAGAAAGCTTTTTCACAAAGTCAATCGCTTTTTCGGGATTTGTGCTGATCAACGAAGTCAGTGAATTCAGGTTGTTGAACAGAAAATGTGGGTTCACTTGGCTTTTTAGTGTTTCGTATTGCAATGCAAGTTGTTCGCGTTTGAGTTTCTCCTGCTGAACAGCGGCTTCTTTCCAATTTTTAAAAAACAGCACCGCATTCGAAATCAATGAGCCTGCAAAAACAAAAATCAAGGCAACCTTTGTCATAAAAGAGCCGGTTTCGAGAAAATAGTCTGAAGTGATTTTCTGCTTCCATAAAAATCCGGTAAGCAGAATCGCAGCTGCTATAAGTACCAGTGAGAAAAAAACTGTGACAAGAAACTGGACGATAAGTCGCTTCAGTGGTGAACGTAGCCACGGTAGTTTCTTGTCGAGAATGTTGATCATCAATGTCAGCCCGAGCATAAATGAACCCCCCACAAGTATCGAACTTAGCGAACCATTCAGCATCATTTGTCCGGTTAGTTTCTCACCTCTGAGTACTATTAACATGATCAGGTTCCCCATTACAATTAATAACAGGATAAAAGCGGGAACCTGCCAGATCAGTTTTTTGTATTGAATATGTTTGTCAGTCATTGGTAAAGTCAATTTGATAGTTTTTTTTCGAATGTACTGAATTCTGTGATATAAGTAAACTACTTAACAGGTGAGTCCTGAAGTTTTTTTAGTTCAGCTTCAGTAATTTCTTTGCCCCAGTTCGGTGAAATCGTTGTTTTTGGTTTAAAAATCCTGAATTTTTCATCGGCCAGTTGAAACAGAGGAAGGGCTTTGGCTGCGCCTCCACCATAAGCCTCAGGCATATGGAGTGTCATTGTTGCACGCAAAAAATAAACCCTTGGATTATCCGGATTCAATTCAAGCGATTTATCAAGCGACTTGTTCATTTCAGGCATCAGTTCCATGCCACGGGTCATCGGGTCAATAGTAATTCTGGAAGGATACAAAAAGCCTTGCAGCATATACAGTTCCGACTCATTGGGATCAATGGCCATTGCCTGATCAAGGTACTTTTGTGCCTGATCCAGAAATTGGTCTTTTTTTGCATTCTCGGGTTCCTGAAAACTAATCATGATATACGCATACGAGGCATAATACAGCGGCAACCATTCGGTTTTTTCGATCTTCGAAATACGTTCGAACTGATTGGCCGCATCAACATATTCAGGAACAGTTGTGGCCTGAAACAATTTTTCGATCGACTGGCCCATGGCTCTCTGATAGGTTTCGTCGGAAAAACTTGTGAAAGTCAGCGATAACAAAACGAGGGTAATAGTTAACTTTTTCATTTTTAATTTTATAACATGATTGAGACAAGCAAAATAACCTGTCGCACAAAAGGCGATTTGATAGGTGTTGATTCGTAATAACCGGTGGCATTGGGTGTGTTTGAAAAGTTGTAGCCATACACATTGTCAAATCCTGCCAGGTTGTTCACCATCAGGTGCAAAATGGATTGATTACCAAATAATTCCATCAGGTAAGTCAGACTTAGGCTGATGTCGTTATAGGGCTGGTTTTTTGCATTCATAAATCCGGATAAATTCGGATCATGATAAGGCCGACTGCTTGCCAACGAATAAGTTACAGATGCATACGTTCGAAGTGGTACAAGAAACCGCTTGTAAACTACCGACAAGTTATGTTCTGATACAAATGTTGGAGTCGCCGCCATCGGATAATCTTTGTAATTGCGCCTTGCATTGATCCAAGAGTATGAAATCCAGTAATCAGTTAAATCGAAGGTCTCTTTGTCGCGCCAGAAAATGTCTATGCCTACAGCATGGCCGGTACCCGCATTGGAGTAATCAAACGGGTTGGTAGCCAACGGTTTGAGGAATTTTACCAGATTGTTATATTTTTTCATGTAACCTTCTATCCTGAATGTTTTCAAGTCGGTTAGATACTGCCAGGTCATTACCGCATGTTGCGATTTTTCAGGTTTTAATTGTGGTGCAAATTTCAGGTAATCATTTTCCGGATTCTGGTAAAATTTACCCCAAGCGAGCGAAACCTGGCTGTGTTTGCCGGTCTTGTATGCGCCTGAAAAGCGGGGAACAAGCGTGGTTTCTTTAAGTAGCGAACTGTTTTCAAGTCTTGCCCCAATGCGTGTAGCGAATTTCTTCGAAAGTTTGTATTCCATTTCGGCAAAACCAGAAAGTTCATTATTGGTAAACGGCAACTGGTAATTTCCGCCCATCCTGATCTTTTGTTCGTACGAAAAGTTTACCCAGTCACCCCCAAATTTCAATTCGGTTTGTTCATTCAGGAAATGGCTGAAGCCCAGTTTGGCCTGTACCATTTTTTGATTGGTGAGCACCTGATCATTGTCAAGATCAATATTTTGATGGTCGTAATTAAATGCAAGACCTGATTGGATCATCCACTTTTCACCCAACATGCTATTCCATGTATTGTTAAGGTAAACATTGCTGCTGTTCAGCAAAATATCCTGTTTCACACCTGTTTGTGTGTTGGGGTAAACCATTCCACTTGTGCTGTTGTTAAACGTTCCGAAGACTTTAAACAGCCCGGTCTTACTGGTTTTTTGCCGGAACATAACCGTGCCGTCAATCCCAACCGGATTCTTAATCCAGTCGATCTGTTGTTTGTTGATCACATTCGAAAGGCTGGCAGTGACATAATCGCCCAAGAGTGAAAGGGAAGATTTTTTCCAGCATTTAGTGGTCGAGGCCATCACACCGACAGTCATAATCGATATGCTTGATTTATCTTCGGTCTCTACCGAATTGGTTTTCATATCCACTATGGAAGACAAAGCCTGACCATATTCGGCTGAATAGGCTCCAGTACTGAATAAAGTTCCGCTGAAAAGCAGGGGCGAAAAACGCCCACGTGTGGGAATGTCAGGCATTTTGGACATATACGGCGATGAAACCAGCATTCCGTCCATAAAAATTTTGGTTTCGTAACCTTCACCACCTCTGACGAAAACCCTTCCGTCTTCACCCACTTTTTGGACACCCGGTAAAGTACCCAGCGCACCAAAAATATCGCCTTGTGCACTTGGTGTAGTGGCAATATCGAACAAGCGCAAAACGACCGCTTTCTTTTCGTCGCTGGCTTCGAAGGCTCCGGCATTGATCACCACTTCATCAATCTGGTCATCGGATTCCTGCAAAACAATGTTCAGGGTAATTGTTTGTATGCTGTCCAAATCCAGTTTCCGGAGAAAAGTCTGGTAGCCTATAAATGTAACGGATAGGTGCTGAATACCGTGCTGGCCAGTTTTAAAACTGAATCGGCCCAGACTGTCGGCTGTTGTTCCGTGGTAAGTGTCCTGAAGAAAAACATTGGCTCCGGTAAGCGGTAATTTTTTCCCATCGGTAACCTTCCCTGAAATCGTAACCTGTGCAAAAGCACTGGTCCGAAGCAACAGAAAAAAGGATAAAATGGATAATAATCTCATCGCTGTCTTTATTTTTTCTCCAAATTAACGGCAGGGTAGCACGGAGAAAAAATAAAAATAACCGGATCGTAGTTTGTTCAGGATGAATCGTAAAATAAGGGGATGAGTTTTGTTTAAACTTCAGTTTCGGGAACTTCGTCTTCTTCGTCAGTGCAGTGGAGAAAATTTTCGATCAGGTCGGAGAAAAAACTACGGATGGTTTCGGCGTTTTTTGAAACAAGGTTGGTGACACCAAATTGCATCAATATGCCCAATAGTTTCACGAGTAAATTGCTCTTTGAATTGACAATGAATTTCTGGGTCAAATAGCCCGAAACAATTGAAATAACTGTTTTGAAAAGGTTGTTTTTTATTTCGAATGATTCTGCCAGATCTTTTATTGAATTCTTAATCAAGTTGATGGGTTTTAAACTTTCGTAAGTAATTCTCAACTGTGCATTAAATTGTTGTCCCTCTTCGGCCTGTCTGATCTCGAGTATCCTGATGGATTCTTTCAGCGAATCGACTGCGTTTTGTTTTTCCATGATTTTATTCGAGTACTTGTGTAACAATAGAATTATTGACAGGATTCTTAACCAATTGTTTCCTGAAAATCGTAAATACAATTACCAGAAGTGCATAAAAACCTGAAACTACAAAAAAACCATAATAGGACTTGCCCAATAGTTCGCCAAGCCACAAGGCTACCCCGATGTTCAGGATCAGAAAGAACAATACGGCAAAAACAATCACAATTGACCACGAAACTAAAGTTGAAACCACATCGGCCGATTTGTCGAGCGTTTTAAGTTTTAGCAGTTCAATGGTTGTTTTTCCGTATTGCCCGCCTTTTTCAATAAGGGATTCAATTAAATCAGGCTGATCTTCCATATCTTTTTTTTAGTGAGGAATAAATCAGGTTTAATTGGTCGAAGTTTTCATGTCTTCCACTTTCGACTTGGTGTCATCGGCCATCTTTTTGGCCTTTGTCTGTACCCCATCCATCTTTTTGGTTAAATCGTCGATTATTTCATTGAATTTCCCCTTTACCTCATCGACATAATCTTCACCCTTTCGTGCAATCTTGCGGCGTGTTTCTTTCCCCTTGTCCGGAGCAAACAAGATTCCGAATAATGCACCGGCGGCTGCGCCTGCCAATACACCCAATAACAGTTTTCCTGAACTCATAATGCTAAATTTTAATTGTTAATGACTATTGATACAATTTATCGTTTGATTTCTCGAACGTTTTCTGCACTTGCAATATAATAAAAATCTGCATGGGAACCAAAGAAAAAGGTGATTGATTGCAGCGAATTATTAAAGTACAGGTATTTGATTTATATTAAGATAGTTGTGGACATTCACTAATCTCCCCACATAAAACCAGGTACTCAACATTAGAAAATCTTTACTTATGTCCCGGAAATCTTTTTATCCCGCTTCAGAAGCCGTTTTACAAGCTTATCCTGAATATGCTCCTGTTCCCTGTAATTAACTTCCTCACCAATCAAAAAACCATAGGGTTTCAGGGATTCAACATTGTCGCAAACAACTTTGGCCATTCCGGTTAATGGCATACAAAGTATCATACCCGGAATGCCCCAGATAAGTGAACTGCCGATTAGCGCCAATGTAGCAGTTAGCGGATTGATACTTACACTACTTCCTACCACATAAGGTGTTATAAAGTTATTGTCGAGGAACTGAACAAAGAAACAGATACCCAATACTGCCAGAGGGTAAATCATCGAATCTTTGGTCATGAATGCCATGAGTATGGGCAAAATACTACCAATCAACACACCAATGTATGGTATAATATTGAGCAAAGCGGCAAGCACACCGAAAAGTATGGCATGAGGAAGCCCCAGGATTAAAAAACCGGTGGAATTTAATACTGAAAGTATGACAACATCCAGAAAAATCCCTCGTAAGTATTTTTGCGAAACAACTGAAACTTTTTTCACCACCATTAAAGCATGATCGTTTTTATCATCTTGGGTAATCAGCAGGACAAATTCCCTGAACTTATCCTTATATAAAGTCAGAAAGAAAATGTAAATCGGGATAAGCGCAAAACTGGCCAAAAAGGATGTAGTTGCCGAAAAAATACCCAGAACAAGTACTCCACCGGTAGCGGCACTTTCCTGAATTTTAGTTTTTAACCATACTTGCTGCTCTAGTTCACTTACGTGAAAAGTTTCGCTGACAAACTGCTGGAAACTTACCCACTTTGAAGTTAATGCTTCTTGCATTGCCGGCCACTCGTTTACAAAACTTATTACCTGTGAATAGAAAAAGTAAAGCAGTGCAACAAAAACTGCAAGGGCCATAATAATGCTGATTAAAATAGCTATAACCTTAGGAATTCGCCAAGTTTCCAGCCTTTTTGAAATGGGCATTAGTAAAAAGGTAAAAACTACCGCTATTGTAAAGGGTATTAGTATGTTCTTTGCGAAAATAAGAAATGTCACTAATAAACCAGCCAGCAAAAGTTGCACAGTTGCCCTGAAATAAAAAGGTTGTTCGGAAATATTCATGACCTTAGATTTTATCTGCAATAGTACAGGATATAAAAATACTTGTTTTATTTGGCAATCAATGAGCTTGATGAAAATAAATTGTTTCGGAAAAAGCAGAGAAATATATCGTTTACAAAAATTTTTATTCGTTTCTGAATAATAAAACTGCTCTTGCAAAGTTTTACTCCTGATTGAGTTTTAGTAATTCATAAAAAAGCTATCGGTATTCCGAACTAATCAATCAATTCCCGGTAGAACCTTTCAAGGGCAGGATTTCCTGCCCTTGTTTATTTTGTATAACAGCACCATCTGTTCTGAAAATATCTTCTTTCGATTTGGGCCTGATATCATGCTGCCAGTTGAATCCCGGCAACATCTTATCACCTTCGTCTATGTCGGCCATTGGCTTGAGCTCACCTTCAGGAGATTTGATAAAGACTATCCTTGCAACCTTGCCCTGATTCAAATGAATGGTAATATTACTGCTTTCAGCTTTGTTTAGTCCGATTATACCAGTTTTGTCGTGGGCGTAGTAGTTGGATTGGCCATTTCCGTTCACATCAATTTTGTATAACTCATTTTTGCGGATGTAACCCGTCATGTTTTTCCCTTTAATCTGATTAAAACGGATACTGTCATCCTCCATAGAAATGATAAAAGCATCTTCTTTCATGATCACTTCGTCGGGGTCTTTACTCCGGTTAATCATTTCGATGTAATTAGCTGTTATCTGGTTTTTATTCGACCATACAACTGGTTCTGTAAACATCTGGATGGTAGAGTCTTTCGACCAGTAAACCAGCGAATCGCACTTGCCCTGCATATCTTCACGGAAAAACCTTACATTGTAATATGCCAATACCAGGCGTGCATCTTTTGGCGGCTTTATTCCAAGCGTATCAGCACTCAATGTATCACTGACTAATTTTACAGAATCCAATGTCTCTGTACTTAATGTATCAGTCAATAATACTTCGGCAGTCAGTGTATCTGAACTTAATGTTTTATTGGTCATTAATTTAAGATCCGGTGCAGTAGATATCAAGGTATCGGCAACAATGGGCTTGGAAATTATTTTTGTGGGAACCTTTTTAACTGGGACTGATTTTTTTGATACAGTAGTGTCGGGCATTGTTCTAAGGCGATCGGCATGTAAAAACAGCGAATCGGTTTCTGAATACTGAATGAGCATCGCGGAATCTGTTGCCAGGGCAATTTTAGTGATGTCATTGTATTCAATCCGGTTCCCTTCAACTATAATTTTGTTTTCAATATCCTCCAGACGCGCTTTTCCCTGAGCAAGCCCGTCACCCTTTATTTTGTCATAAAAAATTGAATCTGCCTTTATGTTCTGTTTTTCATTCCAGATTCGTGGCTTTTTTGTCAGGTTTGCCAGATTTTTTTTGCTGTCATACCAACCATATTCTGCATAAAGTGTATCCTTTTCATTAAAAATATAGGTCGGCCCTTCGATGTAAACTTTTTTCGTATTGGTAAAATAAATAAGCGTATCCGATTTGATTTTGTAATCTTTGGTGACCCCATTAACATTTGTCCGGAAGTATGCTTTGTTTTGGTTCACGTAATACAGTCCGATCAGTGAATTCAGCACATTGGTCGAGTCTGTTACCGTACCTGAATAATTATAGGAAGCAAGATCGTTTGTCATGGAATAATCCAGTGAATCGGTGGTTAAGGTAACCTGTTTATCTATCAGTCTTACATTCCGGCGGGCTTTGGCAAGTTTTGTATTTCCGCTGTAATTGATAAAGTCGGCATACATGTTAAGTGTATCACCACGAATAATGTGCACATGTCCGAAAGCATCGATTGTATTGTTGGTGTAGTTATATAAACTATCGCACCACATCAGCGCCCCGTCAACTTTAATGTTCACATTTCCCAAAAGGCGCTGGGCGTTGGCAACAATGCGGTCGTTGTAGTTCATCTCATCACAACTCAGAATCTCCACCTTTTTTTTAGTCTGAGCCAGGGTAATTCCTGAAAATGCCAGCAATCCGATGAAAGTGACAAGAATAAGGCGACTGCCCTTTAGTATCATTGAACCCGATTTTGTCATTCAGTTTATTGCATCAATTCCGAAATAATGTCTTCAACCGAAACATTCTCGGCTTCAGCCTTATAGTTTTTAATGATACGGTGACGCAAGATGCTCACAGCCACTTTTTTAATGTCGTCGATATCAGGTGAATATTTTCCCTGAAGTGCGGCATGGGTTTTCGCGCCCAAAACCAAATATTGAGAGGCACGCGGCCCGGCTCCCCATTTCAGGTATTTGTTGGCTACCGGAGCTGCCAGTTCTGTATTCGGGCGTGTTTTCGACGACAGATTAACGGCATATTTCAGCACATTCTCGTTCACCGGAACTTTCAGAATTAAATCCTGAAAATAGCGGATCTCCTCTTTCGAAATAATCTCGTTCAGATGGGCGGCGAAGTTGGAAGTTGTATTTTGCACAATGGTCAGTTCATCCTCAAATTTGGGATAATCGAGCCAGATTGAGAACATGAATCGGTCGAGCTGTGCTTCGGGAAGCGGGTAGGTACCTTCCTGTTCAATTGGATTTTGGGTTGCCAGCACAAAAAACGGATTGTCGAGCAGGTATTTCTGACCGGCAGCAGTTACAGAATGCTCCTGCATTGCTTCGAGCAGCGCTGCCTGTGTTTTGGGCGGTGTACGGTTAATTTCGTCGGCCAGTATGATATTTGCGAAAATAGGGCCTCGTATGAATTTGAATTCACGGTCTTTGTCCAGAATTTCGGTTCCGATAATATCAGACGGCATCAGGTCGGGTGTAAACTGAATTCGCTTGTACTGAAGGCCAAGTACTTCGGAAATGGTATTTACCAGAAGGGTTTTTGCAAGTCCCGGAACACCGATCAGCAAACAATGCCCTCGGCTGAACATGGCCACCAACACCTGATTGATGATTTCATCCTGTCCGTAAATACGTTTTTTTATCTCGGAACGCAGCTCGTCAAATTTATTGCTCAGTGCGTTAACAGCTTCAACCTCATTTTTAAAAGTCATCTTTTCCTTTATTTTACTTTACCCACCCTGCGTATTTGAAATTACAATTCATATAGGTAGGATCAATGCGCACGTAGGTTCCCAATTGTTTCTCGCGGATCCACTCATCCATCCTTTTTTCTTTCTTCGAAGCCATGTACATGTCGCTTAATTCAACGTAATCGTCGCGCAGATTGGCTGTATGCGCACTGGTGCTATTGAGGAGTTTCACAATTTTATATACTGGTCGTTGTTTGTCATCGAGGGTTTTGAAAGGTTCCGAAATCTCGTTTATTTTCATCCCGGTAATAATTTTACTGACATCGGGATCGAGTTCGCTCAGTTTCCATTTCGACTCGCCGGTTTCAGGATTGATTACAACCCCACCATTGTTTCGAGAGTTTTTGTCATACGAATAACGCAAAGCAGCTTCTTCAAATTTGAATGTTTCTTTGCGGACAAAATCGGCAATACTGTCGATTTGATTGAATGCTTTTTCCATGGCTTCAGGAGAAACTTTTGGTTTCATGATGATGTGGCGGGTTTTAAGTTGTTCGCCTTTGCGGTCCATCACCTGAATAATATGGTATCCAAAATCACTTTTTACGACATTCGAAATTTTATCGCCTTTAAGGTTAAATGCTGCCGCAGCATAAGCAGGATCGAGGTTTCCGCGCCCCATGTAGTCAAGTTCCCCACCTGTACGGGCAGCTCCATCTTCCGAATAAATAACTGCCATTGGGCCAAAGCTGCTTTCGCCACTTTCGATACGTCGTTTCAATTCACGAAGAGATGATTTTATGCGGTCTTCTTCTTCCAGGCTGATTACGGGCAATACGGTAATCTGGGCATATTCAAGCTTCGCATCAATTTGCGGGATTTCGGCTGCCGGAAGATTTCTGAAGTGAAGGCGCACTTCGGCAGGAGTTACGGTAACTTTATCGAGAATTTTCCCCTGCATCTGCTGGGTCATCTGCTGGTTTTTAATGACGTCCTGCATGTCAGCCTTCAATTCCATGATTGACTTTTTAAAGTAGGCCTCAACCTCCTTTTCTGAACCCAAATGCGAAATAAAATACTGGATTCGCTGTTCAAGGTTTTGGTTGATCTGGCTGTCACTAACGATGATGGTTGTATCCTGTTCTGCCTCTGCCAGCAGTAGCTTTTCGACCAGAAAATTTTCCAGTATCTCACATTTCATATCGCCTTCGGTGGTAATTCCCTGTGCCTGTTGCTGCTGGAACATGCCTTCAATGTCCGATTTCAGGATAATATTCTTACCAACAACAGACACGATCTGGTCAACAACTTTATCCTGTGCAACGGTTTGATTGCTTGAGGCCACAAATCCGGCAAGGATAAATAAACCAATTATTTTTTTGATCATAAACGATTATTTTTTTGTTTTAAATATTTTTACTTTTTTATTATCAAGTCCGTCTTTGTAAACATCCTTTTCTATTTGTTTCAGAAACTGCATTTTCTGCTTGCTTAAAATCAGATTCCTGATGTCGTTATAAACATAATCAAGGGGAGGGGCTTTACCGGAAAGTCGATAATCACGAATGCAGACAAGATAGTAATAATTCATATCGCTGCTTTCGATAAATCGGTTCCTTTCCAGAAAGTGCTGCTGATTGGTAATTTCGACAGGTGTATTCTTTAACACCATTTCAGCAGCTATCCATTGATCGTTGAAGCGGTCATAAGTCTTTGCATAACTTATGCAATACTCATTCAGTTTGGCAAGTTGCTCCGGATCGTTGCTTACACAAAGATCCTTTATATTCTCAGGGTTCGAAACCTCCACCGGAACTTTGATATAAATGGCTTTCACAATATTCCGGTTCAAAATAAAACTCTCCCTGTTTTCATTGAAATATTTCAGTATGTCGGCTTCATTGACAGCGGTATCCATTTTTTGTTTCATCAACTCGTTTTTGTACCGATAAACAATCAGCGAGTTTCGGTATTCGTCGAGTTCCTTGCTTACATCTTTCATGTCAGCTTTCAGGTTTTCCTCCGCTTTCAGTAAAAGCAGTTCGCTCTGAACCCATCGCTTAATGTAATCGTCGGCCCACAGCGAACTGTCGGTATCGTCGAGGTAATCAGGGATGTTCTTTGACAACTCTTCCGTGGTCAATACCTGATTTCCAACCTGTGCAATTGGCTCACCAGTTTCAACAAACAAATGGCATGCTGTAAGAAACAAAGCGAAAATCATACTATAGAACCATTTTTTAATCATTGAACCGCTGGAATTTTATTGAGCGCTTTCTTGTTAATTTTAACCGGATATTTCTTTTTTAGCGAATCAATCCATTCTTTTTCAACTTGTTCCTGAAAGTCGGATGAATACAATCCCCATGCTTCTTTCAGCATTTTCTGTTCGTTACTGGTAATTTTTCCGTGCACAAAGGTAGTTGTTTCATCAAAACCTTCAGGTTTTGGCCCACTCCAAATGTAATAATCAACCACCGGATTATCGCCCTTCTCAACAGCAACGTCCGTAAACTGAATATTATTTTCTGTTTGAGTGTTAAAAACATCTGTCAATTCCTGTTTGTTTGCTTCCTTTTGATCCAACAAAGATTCAACTTTGGTGAGGGTTTCGCCGTCTTTTACCTGAATGATCCAACCTTTATAACGATCGCCATAGAAATATTTTTTGCTGGTGCTGTCGTAGAATTTTTGAAGTCGAACGGTATCCGTCGATGCCACATCCCAGATTTTATCTTTCGAAATATTGAAAAGCAGAATGCCATCGTGGTATTCTTTGATTATCCGTCCAAATTCAGGATATTTCTGATCGAGCTGGGTATCTTCAAAGTCGAGCAATTGCTGATTAATGAACTTATTCAGCATCACTTTTAACTCCATATCAGGATTTGCAACATCAGCCGAAAATTTCTGGTTCTGAAGGTAAGTGAGAAAATCACCGGTGGTAACAGCCTTTTTTGCGAACTGAAACAGCACATTGCTTTTCAGTGAGTTGGCTGAGTTTGGCCAGTCTTTTCGCTGAATGGTATCAGCAACAATGGCAATCAGTTTATTCAGATTGCTTTCATTCGTTTTCAGTTGATATGCAGCCCTTAGTTTGCGGTCGAACGATTCGTCGCTGTATTTGCTGATTGCCGGGTTTTGTTTGATTTTAGTTTCCAGTTCGGCCCGTATTTTTTCAAGCGGCTGCGTAGTCCTCAATTCTATACGTTTGATGATGTGCCAGCCATACGGTGTGCGGATTACTGGAGAAATATCCCCATCATTTTTCAGGGCAAACGCAGCTTCGGCAAACGCTAGAACCATGTTGGTCGGAGTAAACCAGTTCATTGCCCCACCCTCAACTGCCGACTGCTTATCGTCAGAATTAGTTTTGGCCAGTTCCGCAAAATCGGCACCAGAAACAGCTTTTGATAAAATGCTATCGGCCGTCAGCTTCAGGCTTGCAATGGTTTCTTCGGAAGCTTGTTGCGGAAACATTTTCATGATATGGGCAACTTTTATTTCTCCGGGAGTCAAACGCTCATCGTGAACTTTAAGAATGTGATAACCAAAACGTGTCCTGATAATTTCTGAAACCTGTCCGACAGGCGTGCGGTAAGTCGCGTCTTCGAATGGATAGACCATCTGAAAAGCGCTGAAATAGCCCAGAAGTCCCTTATTCTCTTTTACTGAAGGATCTTCAGAAAATTGCAAAGCGATTTCGTTAAAATCGGCACTTTCAATGATTTTTTTACGCAGTCCGTTGATTTTGTTGAAGGCTGTCAAAGTGTCGGTGGGCAAAGCTTCCGGAGTAGCGAGAATTAGCAGATGACTTGCTTTCCGTTCGTATTTTGTTCGGTGGTAGGCAGTTTGCACCATTTCCTCGTTGAACGAAACATCGGTAAGGTATGGGTGCGCCAACTCTTTACGATATCCTTTTAATTCATCGATGAACGACCGAACGGTATCATAACCAGTATTTTGGGCCTCGATAACTTTTAGTTTGAAATTGACATACAGATCGAGGTATCCGGCAGGTGTTTTTTTGTCTTTTTCGTCCAGAATATTGGTGTTGTTTTTCTGGTAATTCAAAGTAAACTCTTCTTTTGAAACAGGAAGATTACCGATGATCATCATGGTTTGATCTTTTTTCTGTGCCGAAAGCGTGATGGTAAATAAAGCAAGAACTGCGAAGTAAAAAAATCTGGTCATGGTTTTAAAATTACTTGAAAAGTAGTTGCTAAATTATTGGTAGATGAGGTTATTTAATACAGCTGAAAAACAGCGTTTTATTATTGCCATCCTCGTGAACTGTAATTGGGTGATTCACTGGTAATACTTACATCGTGGGGGTGGCTTTCCTGAATTCCTGAATTGGTTATCCGGGTAAATTTAGCATGTTGAAGCATTTCTATATTTTTGGCGCCGCAATATCCCATTCCAGAGCGAATTCCGCCTGTTAGCTGGTGGAGCACTTCGTATAGCGAACCTTTGTATGGAACTCTGGCAACGATCCCTTCGGGCACCGTATCCATGGCAGCTGTCACAACAGGCGTATTCAGCCTGATGTTACGGGTGAACCAGGAAGATAAATCAACCTCGCGCGGTAAAACTTCAGAATAAGAGGGTATTAACAACACATCGTCAAAAGTTAAACCTTCGGATACAATTTTATCGGCAAAAAACAACATTTATGTGTATTTTTAGATTCTGGTTGAAAGGCAAAACTACGAAAAAATCAGGTACAAATGTCCTGATTTTTTTAGTGGGTTCATCCATATAAACTTTAATGTTCATTAATAATTGTTAACCAACCGTTGAGCGAATTCATACAAATATTGACCAAATACTGGGGTTACGCGGCTTTTCGTCCATTGCAGGAGGAAATCATCGAGTCGGTTGCCAATGGGAAAGATACGCTTGGACTGATGCCTACAGGTGGTGGAAAGTCAGTGACTTATCAGGTGTATTCACTTTCGAAACCGGGTATTTGTCTGGTTATTACACCTTTGATTGCCTTGATGAAAGACCAGGTTGAAAATCTGAACGAACGTGGAATCAAGGCTTTGGCCATTTACTCCGGAATGAGTTCCCAGGAAATAAAAATTGCGCTTGATAATGCGGCATGGGGAAATTATAAGTTTTTATACCTTTCCCCTGAACGTATTTCGACCGAACGGTTCAGGGAGCGAATCAATCAACTGGATGTGAACCTGATTGCAGTTGATGAAGCGCATTGTATTTCGCAGTGGGGGTACGATTTCAGGCCTTCGTACCTCAAGATTGCCGAACTGCGGGACTTGTTGCCCAATGTTCCGGTATTGGCGGTGACAGCCACGGCCACTGCCCGGGTGATCGAAGATATTCAGGCGCAACTGAAATTCAAAACTCCAAATGTGCTCCGCACAAGCTATTGCCGGAGTAACCTGATTTACCTGGTCAGGAACGAAGAAGACAAGGTTAATTACCTTTTGAAGGCGGTTCAAAAAGCCAAAGGCACCGGAATTGTCTATGTCAGAAGCCGCAAACAGGCCCGCGAAATCAGCGACCTTTTCAGGAAAAATAAAATATCGGCCGATTATTACCATGCCGGATTAAGCTCCAAAATCAGGTCGGAACGACAGGAAAACTGGAAAAGTGGCCGGTGTCGATTAATTGTGTCAACCAACGCTTTCGGGATGGGCATCGACAAAGCGGATGTTAGGTTTGTGATCCACCTTGAAACGCCCGATTCGGTCGAAGCTTATTTTCAGGAAGCCGGAAGGGCCGGCCGTGATGGTAAAACTGCTTATTCGGTGCTGCTTTTCAACAACAGCGACAAACTGAAATTACAGAAAAATGTAGCCAAATCATTTCCGGAACCTGACGTAATCAGGCGGATTTATGAAGCAATCTGTAATTTTTTTCAACTGGCTGTTGGTTTCGGAAAAGATCAGATTTTTGAATTCAGCATGGGCATGTTTGCATCCAAATTTTCGTTTCAGATTACCGAGGTTTACAACAGCCTGAAAATATTGCAGCGCGAAGGTTATCTCGAATTGACCGATGAACTGGACAATCCATCGAAAGTGTATTTTCAGGTCAACCGCGACGATCTATACAAATTTCAGGTGGCCAATTCTGACTTTGACGGTTTTATTAAACTGCTTTTGCGTTCGTACACCGGTTTATTTACCAATTATGTTTCTATCGATGAACAATTGCTTGCCACAAGGGCAAAAGTGAGCCCTGATTTGGTTTACCAGTTTTTATGCCGGCTTAGAACCCAGAAGATAATAGATTACATTCCACAGAAAAAAACACCTTTTATTATATTTGCCATTGAACGGATTGATCCCGACAGGATAAGAATAAGCAAAGAAAACTACGAAGACCGAAAACGCGATTACCTGAACAGGATTGAAGCCATGATCCACTATGCCTCGTCGGGCCACAAATGCCGCAGCCAGTTGTTGCTTCAGTATTTTGGAGAAACGGAGTCGGTCCGTTGCGGCAAATGTGATGTCTGTATGGAGCGGAACGAGCTGAATGTGAGCAAGTATGAGTTTGATGACATCAGCGAACAAATTAAAAAAGTGATGGCCCAGCCTTGCTTTTATGAAGAATTGCTTCAACAAATTGAAGGAAAACCTGAAAACACAATTAAAATCGTACGCTGGTTGCTCGAAAACGAAAAGATCGTTTACAGGGTCGATAACAGGATGGAATGGAGAAAAGGGTGATAGAAAGTTGTTCTATAAGGAATAAAATAGTTTGGAGGAAATTCTAACTTTTTGGAACATGGATAAACTTACCAAAGAGCAACGACGAAAAAATATGCAGGCTGTTAGAGCGACCGGATCGAAAATAGAAACGACTTTTGCCAAAGAATTATTTGCATACGGGCTTCGATACAGAAAAAACGATAAGACGGTGTTTGGCAAACCCGACCTGACTTTCAAAAAATATAAAATTGCTGTATTTGTTGACAGTGAATTTTGGCACGGAAAGGATTGGGAAACAAGAAAACACGACATTAAAAGAAACCGGGATTTTTGGTTGGCAAAAATCGAACGTAATATACAGCGAGATAGAGAAGTTAATGAACAGTTGTTGAAAGACGGTTGGAAAGTTTATCGTTTTTGGGGCAATGACATAAATAAAAATTTACGTACTTGCACCGACAGTTTATTATCCACCCAATACCGACAAAGTATGGCAAATCAAACTATAAATGAAATCTCAAGTGACGATTTTAGGCAATTTTTCCTAATGATGAAAAGTTAAATGAATTAAATGATAATGATCTAATTTGAATTTTATCAACTATACTTGGCGATGTTTTGTGTTATCACATTTATAACCGCAATCAATTTGAGGACTATTTGTTTGCAAACACTAAACTTGAAACAGCAAGTAGTACAAGACACGATTTTGGGAAAATTTATGAAAACAATGGGCAGTATTATTTCAAACTAAACCTGCAAATTCGCTTTAAATAGCCACTCCAATTTCAACCAATGACCGCTTTTCCCCGATTCCTCTATTAAATCCTGCCTTAAACCCTCTGAACAAAAATTCTTTGTACTTTTGCTGCATATTTTTAGAACGCTTTTCATGAGTGAAGAAGGATTGAATAGTATTGCCTATTCAAAAAATGTAATTGAATTTATTACCGTAGCCAACGAATTTTGCAGCTTTCTTGAACGATCGGAAGACTTTGAATCTCCTGATTTTCTGAACCGTTTACAAAAAATGCTTCCACTGTTATATCTGAAAGCCAGCTTGTTGCCCGAATTCGAATTCGAGTCTTACGAGGATTTGGAAAAATTTGTGACTGAAATGGATTACAGCATCATACAACAGAAAATTCTCCGTCATACGGGAGCTAACGATGATTATCAGGAAGTTTTTTTATCGGGCATGCAGTTCAGCGAATCGGCGCTGACCGCTAGTATTTCTGAAAATGTATCGGATATTTATCAGGAAATGAAGGATCTGGTGATGTCGTATCGGATGCTGAACGACGAGGTGATGGAGCAGGCTGTTTGGGAATGCAAAAATAATTTTTCGCTTTTGTGGGGACAGACGTTGGTGAATTGTTTAAGGGCGGTTCACAATCTGATTTATGCTGAAAATAAAGAGGATGATCAGGAACCGACAAAAAAACAAAATACAGGATCAAAAAATAAAAAACGGAACCCAGATTGGTTGAACGACCGGTTTTCGTATCAGGGGGAATGAGAAAGATGTACAAAGAGAGTATTGATAAGGAAGAATTGGCCGAATTGCCACTGATTCAGTTTGAAGGAAAAATAATGTTGGTTGAGTCGAAAGAAGACTATCTGGTCTCGATTGAATATCTGGCGCGGCAAAAGGTACTGGGATTTGATACCGAAACCAAGCCCGCATTTAAAAAGGGGGTTGTTTACGAAGTGGCATTGTTGCAACTGGCTACTAAAGATCGCGCTTTTTTATTCAGGTTAAATAAAATTGGTTTGCCAAATGGACTCAAAAGCATACTTGAAAATCCTGAAATTGAAAAAATTGGCGTTGCTATCCGCGACGATATCAAAGGGTTACAAAAACTAAACCACTTTAAACCTGGTGGTTTTGTTGAATTGCAGGACAGGGTAAAAGACTACGGAATTCAGAATTTCAGCCTTAAAAAATTATCGGCCATTGTGTTAGGTTATCGCATTTCAAAATCGCAGCGGGTTACCAACTGGGAAGCATTGGAACTTTCGGAGGCTCAACAAATTTATGCCGCTACCGACGCCTGGATTTCGCACCGGATATACGAATCTCTCAATCAGCAGTAAACATGGTTAAATCATACAGCCGGGTTGTTTTAAAATCCGGAAAAGAGCAATCGCTTCAGCGCTTTCATCCATGGATTTTTTCTGGAGCCATCAATAAAATTGAAGGCAAGGTTGAAGAAGGCGATGTGGTGGAGGTTGTCTCCAATAAAAATGAATTCCTTGCCATGGGCCATGTTCAGATTGGTTCCATTGCAGTCCGCATTTTTTCGTTCGAAAAAGCAGGGCCCGATTTTAATTTCTGGAAAGGGAAACTCGCGAAAGCCTTTGAAGTAAGGCAAAAGCTGGGTTTGGCCGACAATCCGGAAACCAATGTTTACCGGTTGGTACATGGCGAAGGCGACGGTCTGCCCGGCCTGATCATTGATTTTTACAACGGTACCGCAGTAATGCAGGCCCATTCGGCCGGTATGTATGTGATCAGGGATGTGATTGCCAAAGCTTTGAAAGTAGTATTGGGCGATCGGTTGGATGCAGTTTACGACAAGAGTGAAAAAACCGTTCCCTTCAAAGCTGATCTGGAAGCGAAAGACCAATATTTATTAGGCGTTTCTACTAAATTTGAAGTTCAGGAAAATGGGAACCGGTTTAATGTTGACTGGGTACAAGGCCAAAAAACCGGATTCTTTGTCGATCAGCGCGAAAACCGCCGGTTGGTGCAGGAATATTCGAAAGACCGTAAAGTGCTGAATATGTTTTGCTATTCGGGCGGATTTTCATTTTATGCCATGCGTGGTGGTGCAAAGGTCGTTCATTCGGTTGATTCGTCGGCCAAAGCCATTGAACTGACCAACGAAAACGTGAAACTGAATTTCCCCGAAGATACACGGCACGAAGCATTTGTAGCCGACTGTTTCGATTACATGGACAAAAACCAGGGAAAATACGACCTGATCATTCTCGACCCTCCTGCTTTTGCCAAACATCGCGGCGCTTTGTCGCAGGCTTTAAAAGGGTACAAACGACTTAACATGAAAGCTTTTCAGCAGATCGCACCGGGCGGGATCTTGTTTACCTTCAGTTGCTCACAAGTGGTGACCAAAGATAAATTCCGCGAAGCAGTATTTTCTGCTGCTGCTATTTCAGGACGAAAAGTCCGCATACTGAATCAACTTGTTCAGCCAGCAGACCATCCGGTAGATATTTACCATCCTGAAGGAGAATATTTGAAAGGGTTGGTACTATATGTGGAATAGAGTACCTTAATTCTTTGGAGTTATTGTTTTGGCGCGACAATCCCTTTTATCAGCAATACAGCAGGGGTATTTTTTGCATTTGAATTAACTGTGACTGATTTGCTGAATGCACCCGCATTATTGGGAATCCTGCACGCTTGTTGCATTTATCTGTGCCTGCATACTTAAAGACACAAAAAACACCATGACCAGAACTAACAATGAATTTTTCATTTTGTAAAATTTATTTATTTTCGTGTTTGCAATTATTGAGCTATCAATTTCAGCGCGGGAAGTATAAAGATTTTATGTCACTGTCCTACCTGAAAATAATCGTTTTAATTAATTCTTCGCCCACCACTTCATTCAGGCGTATGCGAATTTCCTCCCTCATCATCAGTAATTCGTTCCGCACAATAGGCGAAGTCGTTTCTACAAAAAGGGTACTGTTCTGTATGTATAGGTTTCCGGTATATCGTGCTACGGTTTTGCCCATCACCGATTCCCACGATTTAATGAGGTCCAGCTCATTGAGTTTACGATCCAGTTTATTTTCCCGTGTATAACTTCTCAGAACATCGCTGATACTTTGGGTATTGTTTTTTCTCATTGTAGGTTAATTTTTAACTTGACCATCGTTAATGGTAAAAATACGCGATTCGGTATCCAAACGGGAAATCATCACATCGAGGTGCTCGCGATTGGTATCTGTAATAAAAATCTGGCCAAAATGATCGTCGGCCACCAGTTTCACTATTTGTTCGACCCTATTTTTATCCAGTTTATCGAAAATATCATCTAACAATAAAATGGGAGTCAATCCCGAAATTTCTTTCATAAAGTCGAACTGAGCCAACTTTAATGCTACCAAATACGTTTTTTTCTGCCCCTGAGAGCCAAATTTCTTGATCGGGTAACCTGCAAGTTCAAAATCAAAATCATCTTTATGAATTCCACTGGAGGTATATTGCAACATCCGGTCGCGCCCAATAGTTTCTTTTAAAAGATGGTCAAAATCATTGGTCAGCAAGTCTGACTGTAATTTTAGACCAACCAGTTCCTTCCCACCTGAAATTAACTGATAATATTGCTGAAAAACAGGTTGAAGATTGTCGATGAAAATCATCCGCTCTGCGTGTATCTGTTGTCCGTATTTGACAAGCTGATCGTCCCATATTTCAGTCGCTTCCGACTGGAAAGTGTTTCTTCCGGCGAACTGTTTTAGCAAATTGTTACGCTGAAGCAACGCACGGTTATATCTGATCAGGTTTTCGAGATACACGGCATTGTATTGCGAAATCACAATATCTACAAACCTTCGGCGTTCTTCACTCCCGCCGGAAATCAGATTGGTGTCCAACGGAGTTACAATAATCAATGGAATCAGCCCGATGTGTTCTGATAATTTTCGGTAGTCTTTCTGGTTCCGTTTAAAAATTTTCTTCTGGTTTCGTTTCAGGCCGCAATAAATGGTTTCTTCCGAACCGAGCCGGGAGTATTTTCCCTGAATCATGAAAAAATCCTGATCAAACCGTATATTCTGAGCATCTACCGAATTCAGAAAACTTTTACAAAACGACAAATAATAAATCGCATCCATCAGGTTGGTTTTTCCTGCACCATTATTGCCAATGAAACAATTTAATCCATCAGTAAACTTGAATTCCGAATGTTCAAAGTTTTTAAAATTAACCAGCGATAATTCTTGAATAAACATATTTTCAGGACCATTTTGACGGAACAAAACTACAAATTTCTACATGGGAACCGATGAAAATAATCGTTTAACAAGAGATTAACATTAAAGTGTTCATTAATATTCAATTTAATATCTGAAAACTGCCATTTATTTTTGAAAAAAATATATTTTTGCCTCACGATTTTTGAAAATAGACTTTACGAAATGACAAAAGACAAAAAAAATAACCAGGCTGATAATTTAACCGAAGTAGAAAGCGCATTAACCAAAACCGAGCAATTTCTCGAATCAAACCAAAAACTGATTTCAATAGTGATTGGTTCAATAGTGATTGTAGTAGTTGGGTATCTTGCTTTAAACAAGTTCTACCTCGATCCGCGCGACCAGGAAGCGAAAGATCAAATGTACGTGGCCCAGAACTACTTTGAAAAAGATTCATTCAATCTTGCTCTCAACGGAGATGGTGGTAACCTTGGATTTCTTGACATTATTGACGACTTCGGTTCGACCGATGCCGGCAATCTGGCAAAATATTATGCAGGAGTTTCCTATTTGCAGATGGGTCAGTTTGAGGAGGCAATTGAAAACCTACAAAAATTTAAGACTGATGATATACTACTGAAACCTATTTCGTTAGGCGCTCAGGGCGACGCTCAACTTGAATTAGGAAAAACAGACAAGGCACTTGATTTATATACCAAAGCTTATAAATTGAACGAAAACGAGTTGACCACTCCGATTTATATGCTTAAAGCGGCCGAGTTGCTTGAAAGCACCGACAAAAGTGCTGAAGCGCTGAAAATATATGAAACTATCAAGCAAAAATTTCCTGAAAGTAATGAAGGAAGAAACATTGATAAATACATTGCCCGTGCAAAAGTTAAAATGAACAGCTAAAACGTTTATTTTACTGATAATATAAAAAAGTCCCCTCATTGCAGGGGATTTTTTATTTTTACCAAAAATTTAAAATCACAAAATGGCTACAAAAAATTTATCAGAATATGATCTGTCCTCTGTTCCTTCAGCTTCAGAAATGAAGTTCGGGATTGTTGTTGCAGAATGGAACTATGAAGTAACCGGAGCATTGGCACAGAGTGCGGTTGACACATTAATAAAACATGGTGCTAAAGACGAAAACATTATATTGAAGCATGTTCCCGGCAGCTTTGAACTGACTTTGGGGGCGCAATATTTTGCAGAATTTACCAAGGTAGATGCCATTATCATTCTGGGATGTGTAATTCAGGGCGAAACCCGTCATTTTGATTTCATCTGCCAAGGAGTGACCCAGGGAATTACCAATCTGAACATAAAATACAACAAGCCATTTATATTCGGATTACTTACCACCGACAATCAACAACAGGCGCTCGACCGTGCAGGAGGGAAGCTGGGAAATAAAGGCGACGAAGCAGCAGTTACTGCCATTAAAATGCTGGCATTACGAGATGATCTGACAAAATAAAGAAAGGGGCTTTCGCCCCTTTCTCTCTTAAAACCAAACGAATTATTAACTATTGACCCTGGCCGCCCTGACCCCCCATGCGCCCCGGACCGTTCCTTCTGTTTTCTTCACGTTTTTTCAGCATTTCATCGTACAACTTGATCTGGTCAGCCTTCAAAACGGCTTTGACCTCCTTGTCTTTTTCAGCCTGTACCTTGCTTCTTTCTTCGCGCATTTTTGTCCGCTCAGCATCGCTGGCATCGCGCATTTTAGACCAATCGACTGACGATTGTTTTTCCTGATACTTTTTATTGATTGCAGTCACTTTGGCTTCCTGTTCCTTGGTTAATTTCAGTTCTTCAACCAACTGTTGAGTTTGACGTTGAATCCTTTGTTCCGGAGTCATCTGTTGCCGATCGCCCATTCCTCCCGGTCTGCCTTGCTGCTGAGTTCTGGATGGACGTTCGCCACCGCCACGTTCCTGGGCGAAGGTAATTCCTGATAAAATCAGAAACATTACCATTAGTAAACTTAATTTTTTCATCTGATCGATTTTTTAATCCTGATTTAATTGTTTTCTGATGCATTGACTGTTTCTTACTAAAAAAGTTTAATCATGAAATTCATATAATTTTCTCTATCCTTAGAAAACAAATATCGCAGAAAAATAATTTTTAAACAGAAACCTTATTGGATGGGCAATATGTTTATTTTTGAAGAAATTCAAAACCAGCAACATTGAAAGCACTCATTTTTGCAGCCGGATTGGGAACCCGACTGAAAGAACATACCAGCGATAAACCGAAAGCATTGGTTCAGCTTGCAGGGAAACCACTGCTGCAACATGCCATTGAAAAACTGATTTCACATCAAATCACTGATATTACCATCAATGTTTTTCATTTTGCCGATCATGTTATTTCGTTTATGGAGAGTCATCCCTTTCCCGGAGTGCAGATTCACATTTCCGATGAGCGTGAAGAATTGCTGGATACCGGTGGTGGGTTAAATAAAGCAGAGACATTTTTGGCGGGGAGCGAACCAATCCTGATATACAATGTCGATGTGATCGGCAATCTCGATTTGAACCTGCTTGAAAATTATCACACTGCATCAGGCTCACTGGCAACTTTAGTGGTTAGGCAAAGGGATACTTCACGATATTTAATGTTCGACAAGGATCTTCAGCTTGCAGGATGGAAAAACTTCAGCAACGGGGAAACAAGAATAAGTCGTGAAGATACTTTTGCCGGTTCTGTTCCCTATGCATTTAGCGGTATTCATATTGTTCAACCCGAACTATTTGAGCTAATTACAGAAAAAGGCAAATTCCCAATTATGGACCTTTACCTCAGACTTGCCCGAACCGAACCTATACGGGGATATTTAGACACCTCTACTATTTGGATGGATTTGGGCAAACCTGATCAGCTACAAATGGCTGAAATGCTTTTCAGGAAAGATTATTAGAAATGTTCCCCAACCGCTTTGGCAAAAGCGCTTTCCTCGTTCGATCTGGCAGGTAAAAACAACTCTTTCAATTCCGGAGGGCCGTTTTCAACGATGTATGAAAAGTTGGTGAATTCAAGCAGGTCCATGTCATTGAAATCATTTCCGATACCCAGCGTATATTCATGCCCAATTTTCAACCAATCGCACAAAAACCTTACGCCATTACCTTTCGAAACCGAATGGTGAAATATTTCCATCCATATATAATCAGTTTCAAGTGGAGAACTGGTCCTGACCACTTTTACCTCCGGAAATTTTTTTTGAATCTCGTCTTTCAACAAATGAAAACGAACCGGATTATTTGGGAATACAACTAAAAACTGACAAGCTTCCGAATCTATATTCTGATTGGCCAACAACTCTAAAGAGTGAGACTGATGATAATCGAAATATCTTTCAAATTCAGAACAGGGAATACTTCCGCGATAATACCAACATTTGAAATTCTCCGGAACAGGTTTAAACAAGTGAAAATTCAGGTCGCGGGCAACCAGATAATCCGACAATTGCCGAACAACCAACTTGTTCAAATTCTGATAATACAGCAGTTTCTCATTTTTCCAATCGTACACACCGGCACCTGAAGAGAAAACAATGTAATCGAACGGAACATGGTTTGCAATCACTTCCTGTGTCTTTTGCAGGTTTCTGCCCGTGGCCACCACCCTTAAAATTCCCTTTTCGCCCAACGATCGTAAAGCGTCCAGATTCTCTTTCGAAATCGACTTGTCGTTCATCAAAAACGTACCATCCAGATCAGTTGCGACTAGTTTTAACTTTTTTTCACTCTCCATTTTGTTTCAAATTTAGAAAACAACAGACGTATAGGTTAGTTTGTTGGAAAGCCACCTTTGTCGGCACAAATTTACTGATAAAAATTTAAGCCCAATAGCTCGCTGAATAGAAACATCAAAAGCCTTAGTTGTCATTTTTATTACCAAATAAGGGTGTGTTGGCCGAAAAGAAGAGATTACTTCAGTAGGTATCTCTTTATTAGGGTTGAATTTATATCTTTGTTGACCAAAATTTAAGAAAATTTAAGAAAATTTAAGAATGAGGATTGCATTAATCGGTTATGGAAAAATGGGCAAAGAGATTGAAAAAATCGCTCTTGACCGTAAACACGAAATAGTTTTGAAAATTGACATCACCAACCCGGAAGACCTTACCGTCCGGAACCTTCAAAAAGCAGATGTAGCCATCGAATTTACCATTCCCTCATCGGCAGTAAACAACTACAAGCTTTGTTTCGAAGCCGGAATCCCGGTAGTTTCGGGTACAACAGGCTGGCTCGACCGCCAACCGGAAGTTTTTGAACATTGCAAAAACCTGGACGGAACATTTTTTTATGCCTCCAATTTCAGCCTTGGTGTGAACATTTTCTTTGCAGTAAACAAAAAAGTAGCTGCTTTGCTGGCCGACCGCGATGAATACAAGGTTGAAATGACAGAAATACATCATACCCAGAAACTGGACTCGCCCAGTGGCACTGCCATTACTTTGGCCGAAGGAATCATGGAAAATATTCCATCGAAAACCAAATGGGTAAATCAGGGAACTGAAAACACTGCTGAAATCGGGATTATATCTGAACGTGTCGGTGAAGTTCCCGGAACACACATTATTAAATATAATTCAGAAGTCGATTACATTGAAATTACCCATTGTGCCAAAAGCAGGAAAGGATTTGCGTTCGGGGCAGTTTTGGCATCTGAATATTCTCATGGGAAAAAGGGGGTTTTAACCATGAATGATTTGCTAAACATTTAAAATACACGATAAAAATGAAAGAATTATTAACCAATAAATGGTTCAAATTTGCTGTTGCCGGACTGATTTACTTTTTATGGGTGCTTTGGCTCCAAAATTTTTGGTGGCTGATTGTCCTTGGGGTAATCTTCGACATGTATATTACCAAGAAAATCCACTGGTCGTTCTGGAAAAAGAGAAACACACCTGATGGAAAACAAACCAAAGTAGTTGAATGGGTCGATGCAATTATTTTTGCAGTAATTGCAGCTACTTTCATCCGTATGTTTTTTATCGAAGCTTACACCATTCCAACTTCTTCGATGGAAAAATCAATGCTTATCGGCGATTACCTGTTTGTAAGCAAAACATCTTATGGCCCAAAACTTCCAAACACACCACTTTCGTTTCCATTTGTACACCATACCATGCCCCTTTCAAAAATCCAAAAGTCGTATGTTGAGTGGATTAAAAAACCTTACAAACGTATTGCAGGTTTTGGAAAAGTAAAAAACAACGATGTGGTTGTTTTCAATTTTCCTGAAGGAGATACCGTAGCCGTGAATGTTCAGAACCAAAGCTATTACCAATTGGTGCGAAGCTATGGCCGCGACCGTGTATGGCAGGAAAAAGAAACTTTCGGCGAAATTATTGCCCGTCCGGTTGACAAGCGTGAAAACTACATTAAACGTTGCGTGGGTATTGCCGGCGATGTTCTGGAATATAAGAACGGACAACTTTTCGTTAATGGAAAAGAGCAGCAGCATTTCCCCGGAATGCAGTACGACAACATTGTTACAACTGATGGAACAGGGATCAACAAACGCACACTCGATCAGATGAAAATTGCGGAAGACGATCGCCACAAGATTTCCAATACGCAGTATTTGTTCCCCTTGACCCAGGAAAACGAGGAAAAACTGAAGGCCATGAAAAATGTAACTTCGGTTCAAAGAACTTTGATACCTACCGCAAACTGGGACCAAATCATTTTCCCATACAGCAGCAATTATCCCTGGAATGTTGACAATTTTGGTCCACTTGAAATTCCGAAAAAAGGACAGACTGTAAAACTTACAATGGACAACCTGCCCATTTATGAGCGAATTATTGACTTGTATGAAGCCAACGATCTAAAAGTGACTGACAGCATCATTTACATCAACGGCGCGGTTGCCGGCAGCTACACCTTCAAAATGGACTATTACTGGATGATGGGCGACAACCGTCACAACTCGGCCGACTCTCGTTACTGGGGATTTGTACCTGAAGACCATGTTGTTGGCAAAGCTGTTTTCATCTGGCTTTCAATGGACAAGGATCAACCATTTTACAACAAAGTGCGCTGGAGCAGATTGTTCTCGTTTGTGCACTAAAAAACAATCATGTCAGGAAAAGTAATTGTATTTTTTATTCTTTCGGCACTTCTGATAATTTTCACCATTCAGAACCGCCTATTGATCAACATCCGTTTTTTCCAATGGAAAATAATTGATGTGCCTTTGGTACTGGTTCTGATTGTTGGATTAGTTTTTGGTTTTTTGCTTGCTTTGATGATGCAGCTTCCGCGAATAATGAAGCTAAAGAGAGAACTGAAAAAAGTAATCAATGAACTCGAAAATGACAATGCAGTTGCCGATAAGGATGATGATATTACTTCAGAAGGAATTAAAATGGGAAGCGACTACAAAGGAGGATTTTTCAACGAATAGGTATGGTACAATATTCTGGAATTCTGCTGAGCACAGCCTATTTTGCTCCTGTCAGGTATTATTCGAAACTGGCAGCTTATCCTGAAATTCACATTGAGCAGCACGAACATTTCATAAAACAGACCTATCGCAACAGAACTGTCATCCTAGGGGCAAATGGCCCCATTCCGCTCATTGTGCCGGTTGAAAAAGGTCGGGGACAAAAGATAAAGATCAAAGATCTACGCATCGCTTACGATGAAGAATGGCAGCGTAACCATTGGAGAACCATCTTTTCAGCCTACAACTCTTCCCCTTTTTTTGAATATTATGCCGATGACCTGAAATCCTTCTTTCGAAAAAAATCCGCTTTTCTGTTCGATTTCAATCTGCGAATTACCGAAACAATTCTCGAAATTCTCGAAATGCCAAACGAATTAATCCTGACAGGAGCATTCGAACAAATATCGGAAAATTGCATCAATTTTAGGGAAAAAATCAGTCCAAAGGCACACAGAAACGCAGATGATCCGCAATTTACAGCACAACCCTATACACAGGTTTTTTCCGAAAAATTTGGCTTCGTTCCTGATTTAAGCATTCTGGATTTACTTTTTAACGAAGGACCATCAACACATTCGGTATTGCTGTACTGTTTTCGGGAATAGAAATAGAAGAAGCCGTTTCAAAGTGAATTTGAAACGGCTTCTTCTAATCCACACAATCAACCCACACTAAAAAAACCAATCCACACATAAATGCACAAAATGATTTGCACTTTTCATCCGGTCCAAAACTGAACCGGATTTAAGTTTATAAATATTCTGTTAAGACTAATCACTTTTCAGACTTAAACGTGTTCCACGAGCCATCGAAATAAGGGATGGATTGGTAATCAAAACCTGACTGACTCCATTTTTCATCGCGCTGAATCCATTGTCTAGCTTTGGGATCATTCCTTCGCTGATGGCTCCTGTTCTTTGAAGTTCTTTAAACCGTTCAAAACTTAGTTCTGATATGACAGAATTTTCGTCATCCGGATTAAGCAAAACTCCCTTTTTCTGGAAGCAATAAAACAAGTTAACGGTATAGTAATTCGATAATTCGATGGCCAGATCGGCTGCAATGGTATCCGCATTGGTATTGAGCAATTGTCCTTTTCCATCATGGGTAATCGGAGCCATAACCGGAACCACCCCTTCGTTCAGCAACATTCGCAATTCAGAAGTATTTACTCCCATGATGTCGCCCACATAGCCGTAATCGATCGTTTTTACAGGTCGTTTAACCGCACGGATCACATTCAGGTCGGCACCTGTCAGGCCAATGGCATTGCATCCTTTTGCCTGCAATCCAGCCACAATATTTTTATTCACCAATCCGGCATACACCATTGTAACCACTTCAAGTGTGGCTGCATCGGTTATGCGGCGACCTTCCACCATTTGGGTTTCGATTCCAAGCTTTTCGGCCAGATTTGTTGCTAACAGTCCTCCTCCATGGACCAGAATCCGTTTTCCCCGGATCTGCGAGAATTGGGCAAGCAATTGCTCAAGTGAATCCTTATCTTCAACTACCTTACCACCAACTTTAACAATGGTTAATCTTTCCATATGGTTATTTTATCTCATCTAAAATCATCTTCAACACAGCCTGAGCAGAATACAACCGGTTTTCAGCTTCCTGAATGACGATTGAATTCGGGCCATCTATAACCTCGTCAGTAACAATCATATTGCGGCGAACTGGCAGGCAATGCATGAATTTCGCATTGTTGGTTACAGCCATTTGACGTTCAGAAACTGTCCATGATCTATCTTTTGACAGAATTTTTCCGTAGTTGGTATAAGATGCCCAGTTCTTGGCATAAATGAAATCAGCGCCTTCAAAAGCATTCATCTGGTCGTATTCAGGTTTCAGGTCGCCCATAAATTCAGGCGCAAGTTCATAACCTTCAGGATGGGTAACCACCAGTTCGTAATCAGTTTCGCGCATCCATTCTACAAATGAATTAGGAACAGCCTGAGGCAATGCGCGTGGGTGTGGCGCCCAGCTTAAAACTACTTTCGGGCGTTCTTTGGTCTTAAATTCTTCGATGGTCAAATGATCGGCAAATGATTGAAGCGGGTGGCGCGTAGCAGCTTCCATGCTTACCACCGGTACTCCGGAATAATCAACAAATTGCTGAATAATTTTTTCTTCGTAATCGTCGTCCCTGTTTTCGAATTTTGCAAATGAGCGAACTCCGATGATGTCGCAATAGCGGCCAATAACCGGAACGGCTTCGCGTATGTGCTCTGGCTTGTCGCCATCCATAATCACGCCTAACTCGGTTTCCAGTTTCCATCCGCCTTCGTTGATATCGAAAACTATGACGTTCATCCCGAGGTTCAGCCCGGCTTTTTGGGTGCTTAAACGGGTACGCAGACTTGAATTGAAGAATACCAGTAACAGCGTTTTGTTTTTGCCCAGTTCCTGATATTTATAAGGTGATTGCTTGAGTTCAAATGCAAGTTTTAAAGCTTCGTCCAGATTTTCAAGATCATGTACTGATGTGAAATGTCTCATTAATTTTTGATTTTTATGCTGATATAATTGTTTATCAGTGCTTTATTTGATTGTGTTTTGTTGTTTAAAGATATAGCAATTTTCTTTTCAGAAAAGGGCTTTCAGCGTTTTCCTCTTTTTACTTTGGCCTTATTTGCCCATCACCTTCCACTATCCATTTGTAGCTGGTCAGTTCTTCGAGTGCCATTGGTCCGCGGGCATGTAATTTCTGGGTGGAAATGCCTATTTCAGCCCCCAGGCCAAACTGTGCCCCATCGGTAAAAGCGGTCGAAACATTGCAGTAAACGGCTGCGGCATCCACCGATTTTTTAAAAATATCAAGAGCCTCCTTGTTTTCAGAAACAATGGCTTCCGAATGTTTTGAGCTATAAGTAGCAATGTGATCAAGTGCCTCATTAATATTTTCAACTGTTTTTACCGACATTTTGTATGATAAAAATTCAGTGCCAAACGATTCTTCATTAGCTTGTTCCAATAGTGAAGAAGGATATTTTCCTTCGAGCGCCTGATACGCTTTTTCATCAGCATAAATAACTACCTGACTTTGTGGTAGAAGTTCTGTAAGAGCAGGCAAATCTGCAAGCCTGTTTTGGTGGATGATCAGACAATCGAGCGCATTGCAAACACTTGGGCGGCGGGTTTTTGCATTGTTCACAATCGCTTGTCCTTTGGCTGTATCGCCCGATTCATCGAAATAAGTATGACAGATTCCAGCTCCGGTTTCAATCACTGGAATGGATGAATTTTCGCGCACAAAATTTATCAGGCTTTGCGAACCACGCGGAATAATCAGATCGACCAATCCATGCGCGTGAAGCAATTCTGCAGTTGCTTCGCGGCCAACAGGCAGCAAAGAAAGGATATTTTCATCCAAATCGTGTTTTCTGAGCACTTCCTGGATCACTTTCACTATTCCCACATTCGAATCGTTCGCATCGCTTCCTCCTTTTAAAACACAGGCATTTCCAGATTTCAGGCACAACGAAAACACATCGAGCGTAACATTCGGTCGCGCTTCGTAAATGATGCCGATAACTCCAAATGGAACGGTGACTTTTTTAATATGAAGTCCATTTGGACGGTCGGTTTCGCTTAATATCCGGCCAAGAGGAGAAGGAAGAGAAGCGACATTCATAATGTCGGTTGCAATTCCTTTAATCCGGTCGGCTGTCAGCATCAAACGATCGTATTTCGGATCTGTCGGATCCATGCGACTCAGGTCTTTTGCATTTTCCTGAAGTATAAACGCCGTATTTGCGGTTGCAGCGGTTGCCAAATCTTCCAAAACCTGATAAATTTTTTCTGCTGAAACTAGGTTCAGTTTTCTGCTGGCTTTTAATACCAGTATAAGTTGTTCTTTAACTGTCATAACTTTTTAAATATAAAGCCCCCTTCCAGGGGGTGGAAGGGGGAATATAACTCAGGAATTCGTTGCCAGTAGAAGGCGGAAATTTAAGGGGTCTATGAAAAGGGTATCAATACACAAATCCCGAGTTAATAGGTTAATATTATTCCATTAAATATAAATAATCGTAATGAACTACTGCTTTTTTGTTTTTATTTCCCTTGTTTTTATCCGCTTTTTCAGCATTGTATTCCGACTTTCCGATTCCGATCAAATGACCGGTTTCGTCTTTTATCTTTACCAGATCGCCCTTTTCGAAAGTACCACCGACAGATACAACTCCAATCGGTAATAAGCTGGTTGCCTGACTTGATAAAAGCGCGTTTCGGGCACCTACGTTCACCACCAGTTCACCTTTGGCAAAACTTTCGGAGTAAGAAATCCATTTTTTAACATTCGAGGATTTCTTCTGATCCGATAAAAACGTTGTATGAACGATTTCATCCTCAGTATTCATTATCCGGAGAAGTGTATTTTCATTCATCCCATTGGCAATGTGAACGTTGATACCACCTTTTGCCACTTTTTTTGCAATGTGGTATTTAGTTAACATTCCACCACGTCCAAAGTTCGATTTTGCAGTCGAAATTGCTTCATTCAGCGGTTTGCTTTTGGACGTAATTTCGCGGATCACTTGCGATTCGGGCAATTCGGGCGGACCATCGTAAATCCCGTCAATGTTGCTCAAAATAATCAGTGCTTCAGAATTTTCCATCGAAGCAATTAATCCTGAAAGTTCATCATTGTCTGTAAACATCAGCTCGGTAACTGAAATAGTATCGTTCTCATTCACAATGGGCATTACCTTGTTTTCAATCAGTGTAGAAATGCAGTTTTTCATGTTCAGGTAATGCACACGGTCACTGAAATTTTCTTTGGTAGTGAGAACCTGCGCACACGACATTCCATATTTTCTGAACGCTTCAGCATACTTGTTAATCAGAATAACCTGACCAACCGCCGACCACAATTGCCTTGCAGAAACAGTATCCAGCCTTTTCCCGTTCCCGATTTCGCCTCTTCCTGCCGCAACCGCACCCGACGAAACGAGCACTATCTCCACTCCTATTTTATGCAAAAATGCGATCTGGTCAACTAAATGCGAAATGTTAACATCATTCAACGTTCCATCCGGCTTGGTCAGAACGTTGCTGCCAACTTTGACAGTTATTTTTTTATATCGTAAATGTGTTTTCAAAACAGTTTTTTATCCTTTTTCAATTTTGTTGAACGAAGCGATTAATCCCTGAATCAATGAGGAACTGAAACCTTTGTGCTCCATTTCGTTCAGTCCTGTAATGGTGATTCCACGGGGCGTGGTAACTTTATCAATTTCCTGCTCTGGATGTCTTCCCGTTTCGAGTATCAATCCTGATGCGCCTTTTACTGTTTGAGCTGTAATGAATTGAGCCATTTCAGCACTAAAACCTATTTCAATTCCACCCTGCATTGCTGCCCGCATGTAGCGTAATGCAAAGGCAATTCCGCAGGATGCCAGTGCTGTGGCTGCTCCCATCAAATCTTCGCTAATAATGAGGGCTTTCCCCAATTGATCGAAAATATGAACTACCTGATTTCGAAGCTCTTCTGATTTCACATTGGTCGAAATCAATGTCATCGACTCTTGAATAGCAATGGCAGTATTTGGCATTATCCTGAATATATGTGCTTGTGAACCAGCAGCTTTTTCGAGTTTTTCAAGGCCAAGTCCGGCAACCAACGAAATAAGTATTTGATTTGGATTTAATACAGGTTTTATTTCTTCGATGACCGCCATTGCCTGATATGGCTTGATTGCAAGGATGATGATATCGGCATTCCTGGCCGCTTCGATATTGTTATCGGTTGTTGTAACGCCTTGCTCCTGAAGTTTTTTCAGCAAGTCTAAGTATCGGTCAGAAACCGTTATGTCTGATGGTTCAATTTGCTTCGATTTGACTAAACCAAAAGCAATCGCACCACCTATATTTCCGCCACCTATAATAGTAATTTTTTTCTCAATCATTTTATAAGTATTTACTATTAAGTAATTTACCATTTACAATTTAAAACGATACAGAACATTTCCTCATTCCTTTTTCCTCTTTCCTAAATCGTTTCAGTCAATGCTTCAAGGAATACATCGGCCTGTTCTTTTGTCAAAGTTAATGGAGAAAGTAGCCTAATGGTATTTGCTCCTGAAACACCGGTAAAAATATGATGTTTTTTTAACAAAACATGACGAATGTCATTAATTTGTTTCTCAAATTCAAGACCGATCATTAAGCCAAGTCCTCTCACTTCTTTAATCCCTGAAATTTCCTTTAACTTTCCGATCAGGTAACTGCCTACATTTGCAGCATTTTCAATCAGTTTTTCACTTTCCATAATTTCCAGGACTGCCAGACTTGCTGCACAGGCCAAATAATTTCCTCCGAAAGTAGTTCCCAACATGCCATGCCAGGGTTTGATTTCAGGAGCAATCAAGACAGCTCCGACCGGAAACCCGTTGCCCATTCCTTTGGCTACAGTAATAATATCGGGCCTTACCGAAGTATATTGGTGAGCAAAAAACTTTCCGCTACGTCCGTAACCAGATTGTATTTCATCCAGAATGAGCAATGTGCCGTATTGTTTGCACAATTTTTCAGCCTCAACCAAAAATCCTTCAGCAGGAACATGAATACCGCCGATTCCCTGAATCCCTTCGATGATTACACCTGCAATTTCATTGGTTTTCAATTGTTCTTCAAGCAATTCCAGATCGTTAAACGGAAGAATAATCGCATTTGAAGTTTGGTTGACCGGGGCAATAATTTTTGGATTGTCGGTTACAGCAACAGCGGCAGAAGTACGACCATGGAAACCTTTTTTAAAGGCCACAATTTTTTTACGGCCAGTTACAAATGAGGCCAGTTTCAGTGCATTTTCGTTTGCTTCGGCTCCTGAATTGACCAAAAACAACTGGTAATCGGGATATCCACTGAATTGTCCAAGTTTGTCGGCCAGCTCTTGTTGCTGCGGAACCTGCACTGAATTGGAATAAAAACTGATCTGGTTTAACTGGCTGGTCAGCCTACTTATGTATTGAGGATGCGAATGTCCTACCGAAATAACGGCATGTCCACCATATAAATCCAGATATTTGGTTCCGTGCTCATCCCACATGTAACAACCTTCCCCTTTGACCGGAGTGATGTCGAGTAGCGGATATACATCGAATAAATTCATTTTCAATAGTTTAAAGCCCCCTCCAAACCTCCCCCTCAAGGGGAGGCTTAAAAGTGCGCGGTTATTTTCAATTTTTTAAGCGAATACTTCCCAATTTAGCAGGTCGCAAAGCTCCCCCTCTTTGGGAGGGGGCTGGGGGGAGGCCTTAAAAAGCCATTGCTTTCAAATTCAGCCCCGTCGTTTCTTCCAGTCCAAAAATCAGGTTCATGTTCTGAACGGCCTGTCCTGATGCGCCTTTCAGCAAATTGTCGGTGACCGATAATATCATCAGTTTATTGCCGTGTTTTTCAAGATAAACAATTGCCTTGTTGGTATTTACTACTTGCTTCAGATCGGGATTGTTCAGGCTCACAAATACAAAAGGATGCGGTTCGTAATAATCCTGATAAAGTTTTCGGGCATCTTCTATCGAACCATCAAATTTGGTATAAACCGAAACAAATATGCCTCGGGTATGATTTCCCCGAACCGGAATAAAATTGATATCGTGTTTTAAATCAGGTTGCAACTGTTTCAGGCTTTCGCCAATTTCTCCCAGATGCTGGTGTTCAAAAGCTTTGTAAACTGATAGATTGCTGTTTCTCCAGCTAAAATGCGAGGTTGTGGTTGTAGCCTGTCCTGCGCCGGTTGAGCCGGTAATGGCATTTGCGTGCAACTCATCTTTGATTAATCCTGCAGCTGCCAGGGGTAAAATAGCCAACTGTATTCCGGTCGCAAAACAACCTGGATTCGCAATTTTGTTTGATTTTCGTATAATTTCCCGGTTCAGTTCAGGCAGGCCGTAAACAAAGGTATTCCCTTCTTTTTTCAACCTGAAGTCGTGGCTTAAATCGATGATCTTCAAATTTTCAGGAAGAATATTTTTCTGTAGGAATTCTTTCGATTTGCCGTGACCCATGCAGAAAAAAACCACATCAACGGTTGAGAAATCAGCTTCAGCAACAAATTGAATGTCGGTATCACCCAATAAATCGGTATGAACATCAGAAACCAGGTTTCCGGCATTGCTGCTGCTTTGCACAAATGCAATATTGGCCTGAGGGTGGTTCAGTAAAATACGGATCAGTTCGCCTGCCGTATAACCGGCGCCACCAATAATTCCAACTTTTATCATTTTAAAATGTCTTATTTACCGAATTATGAATTTTCAGCGATGTTGAAAGTACTTTCGTAAATCCCTTCACATCATCGGCTGTCCATGCACTGTTCTTTTCGCCGTATTCACCGAATTCAGATCTCATCAAATCGTGATCAGATTCAACACCAACCAGCACAAAATTGTATGGTTTCAGGCGGACAATTACTTTGCCGGTAACGGTTTGCTGCGAATGTTCGAGGAATTTCTCGATGTCGCGCATAACAGGTTCAAAATAAAGCGCTTCGTGAAGGAACATTCCGTACCAGTTGCCGAGCTGTTCTTTCCAGTATTGCTGCCATTTGGTAAGCGTATGTTTTTCAAGCATCTGATGCGCTTTTATTGCGATGATCGGAGCAGCAGCCTCAAATCCGACACGTCCTTTTATACCGATGATGGTATCGCCAATGTGCATGTCGCGGCCAATGGCAAAAGGTGCAGCCAATGCATCCAATGCACGGATGGCATTTACCGGATTATCATAGATTTCGCCATTCACACCTTTTAGTTCTCCCCCGATGAAATCGAGGGTAATCTCTTTTTCTCCGGTTTCGGTCAGTTGTGACGGATAGGCTTCTTCAGGCAAAGTTTTATTCGATTTCAAAGTTTCTTTTCCACCAATACTTGTTCCCCAAAGTCCTTTGTTAATGGAATAGTCCATCTTTTTCCAGTCGGCAACAACTCCGTGTGCTTTCAGGTAATCAATTTCTTCCTGACGGCTCAATTCCAGGTCGCGGGTTGGAGTCAGGATACCGATTTCAGGAGCCAGAATCTGAAAAGTCAAGTCGAAACGGACCTGGTCATTTCCGGCGCCGGTACTTCCGTGGGCCACATATTTTGCGCCGATTTGTTTGGCGTATTCAATAATGGCAATGGCCTGAAAAACACGCTCCGAACTTACAGAAATCGGGTAGGTATTGTTCCGGAGAATATTTCCGAAAACCATGTATTTGATACTTTTTTCGTAATAGGTATCGGTCACATCAAGCGCAACATGTTTGACCGCTCCAAGGTTGTACGCATTTTTCTCGACGGCATCCAACTCGGATTGATTGAAACCGCCTGTATTTGCAATTGCTGTGTAAACGTCCAGATTTTTTTCTGCCGAAAGGTATTTTGCGCAATACGAAGTATCCAAACCTCCGCTGAATGCTAGAACTACTTTATCCTTCATATTTTCTGTATTTTCTTTTTAAATAAAAATGTCAAAATTGTAGACTCTTTAGGTGATGTTCCGTTTTTGTTTCGCTTCAGTTTTTTGATGATGTCCAGCAAAGTACCTTTAATTGCCCAGCCACCGTTTTTCTTATTCTCTCCCTTTTTGTCTTTTTCCCAGACCGGATCGAACACCATCGCGGTGCAAAGGCACTTGCTTTTATTGGTACGCTGCAAAATATCGTAATTTACGCAGCTTTGACAGCCTTTCCAGAAGTCTTCATCAGTAGTTAATTCCGAAAAAGTAACTGGCCGGTAACCCAGCTCATGATTGATTTTCATCACGGCCAATCCGGTGGTCAAACCAAAAATTTTGGCATCCGGGTATTCCGTTCTGGAAAGCATAAATGCTTTTCTTTTGATTGCGGTGGCCAGGCCAATTCCGCGAAAATCTTTAGCAACGATCAACCCTGAATTGGCAACGAAGCTTTTTTCGCCCCAGGTTTCAACATAACAGAATCCGGCAAAAGTTTTCCCGTTTTCGAGGGCAATAATCGCTTTGCCTTCTTTCATTTTGGTGGCAATGTATTCGTAAGTCCGGCGGGCAATACCGGTTCCACGCTCTTTTGAAGCGATGTCGATGGCATCGTTCACCTGATCGACATACGATAAATGCTCTTCGTTTGCAACCAATACCTGAATATTTTTTAACTCTTTCATTTTCGTTTTTGAATAATTTTCAATTTTTCAGGAATTTCAAAATCTTCTCCTAATCTTCCTTTTCCTGTGCTACAAATATTGCAATCCAATGGAGCTTATTTTATTTTCATGTCCGTTGCTTAAAGGCAAAACGCCAAAGGATATTCTTAATTAAATGCGAAGAACTGTAAACTGAGACTAATCACTGAACGCTTTCTTACCCCAATTTATCCTCCAACTTGGGCATAATCAGTATCAGGCTGTTTATTAAATCACTTTGCGTTACTCCTTCTCGCATGATAATCAGAATTGTGTCGTCGCCTGCAATGGTTCCGATGATTTCATACGGTTCTGAGTTGTCGATTACCGCAGCCAAACTACTTGCATAACCGGGCATTGTTCGCATAACAGCAAGGGAGCCCGAAAATTGCAAATCGCGAAACCCATCGGCAAGAAAATTAATCCGTGTATTTTCCCGTTGGTTTTCAGCATTCAGGCCTTCAGAAATGACATATATATATCCCAATGCCTGATCGGATACTTTTGCAACTTTTAAAATTTTCAAATCGCGCGACAAAGTAGCCTGGGTCAACTCGAAGCCCTGATCTTTCATGATGTGCAGAAGCTCATCCTGATTGCTGATCCGGCCATTGAGAATTGCCTGTTTAATTGCAAGCTGCCTTTTAGTGCGATTCTTCATTTTGTATATTTATACATTTTCGATGCAAAAATATGCAATAAATAAATAAAACTAACTTTTTTTCAGAAAAAATTTATATTTTTGTGCCCGACAATGAAAAACAGAAAGGAACTGTACTTGAAAAGAAGCAGGTTAAAATTACGAAATATCATAGGAAAGAGAGTTTGTTTAAGAAATAACAACCATGCGTTTGCCCTACAGCCGTAGCCAGACGCATTTTTTTTAATATTTAGCATTGTAACTATGACACAACTACGAAAAGTCAGATTGATTCTTGAAGACGGGACAACATTTGAAGGAAAATCGTTCGGATATGAGCGGTCGGTAGCCGGAGAAGTGGTTTTTTATACAGCCATGACCGGGTATCCCGAAAGTTTAACAGATCCTTCATATACAGGCCAAATCCTCGTTTCGACCTTCCCGTTGATTGGAAATTATGGTGTGCCAAGTGACTCGAAAGACCAAGGATTGTACGAGTTTTATGAATCGGATAAAATTCATATAAAGGGTTTAATTGTTTCTGATTATTCGTTCGAATACAGCCATTGGAATGCCATCAAAAGTTTGGGCGACTGGCTGAAAGAAAACAAAGTGCCGGGTTTGTTCGGGATCGACACCCGTGCCTTGACCAAAATTATCAGGGTAAAAGGTTCGTTGCTCGGTAAAATCGAGTTTGACGACGAAGTGATCGACTTTTACGATCCGAATCAGGAAAACCTAGTTGCAATTGCCAGTACCGATAAAGTACAAACTTACGGAAACGGCGAACACCGCATTGTTTTGGTCGATTGCGGCGTGAAATACAACATCATCCGTTGTTTGCTGAACCGGAATGCAACGGTCATTGTCGTTCCATGGGATTACGATTTCAGCGGCGAAGATTTTGACGGCATTTTCCTTTCTAACGGCCCGGGCGACCCGGCTTTGTGCGATGCAACGGTCGAAAATATCCGAAAAACGATGGCTGTAGAAAAGCCAATCATGGGAATTTGCCTGGGAAATCAGTTGCTGGCGCGTGCTGCCGGAGCCGAAACTTACAAATTGAAATTCGGTCACCGTAGCCACAACCAACCGGTTTTGTTACAGGGAACCGACCGTTGTTTCATAACATCGCAGAACCACGGGTTTGCGGTCGATACGAAAACATTGCCAACGGATTGGGAACCTTTGTTTACCAATGTGAACGACCAAACCAACGAAGGGATCCGTCATAAAACCAAACCTTTCTTTTCAACTCAGTTTCATCCTGAAGCCGCCAGTGGTCCGACAGATACTGAGTTTTTGTTCGACGACTTCATTAACAATGTGATCGAATATAAAAAAAGCAACCATGATAAATAAAGACATCAAAAAAGTAATCGTTCTGGGTTCGGGAGCATTAAAAATCGGCGAAGCGGGAGAGTTTGACTACTCTGGTTCGCAAGCGTTGAAAGCGTTAAAAGAAGAGAATATAGAAACCATCCTGATAAATCCGAATATCGCCACCATCCAGACTTCGGAAGACATTGCAGGCCGGATTTATTTTTTGCCGATAACTCCTTTTTTTGTTGAGCAGGTAATAATTAAAGAAAAACCGGATGGCATTTTGCTGGCCTTCGGTGGGCAAACAGCCTTAAACTGCGGTGTGGCACTGTTCAGGCAGGGAATTTTGGAAAAATACAATGTGAAAGTATTGGGAACTCCCGTACAGTCGATTATTAATACCGAAGACCGTGAGATTTTCGCCAAAAAACTAGCCGAAATTAATGTAAAAACGCCCCGAAGCATTGCATGTATAAACCTGAAGGAAGCTTACGCTGCCGTAAAAATTGTGGGATACCCTATCATTATCCGCGCTGCTTACACCCTTGGCGGACTGGGCAGTGGCTTCTGTGCAAACGACTATGAACTGGAATCACTTGCCTCGAAAGCCTTCACCTATTCGCCGCAGATTTTAGTAGAGGAATCGATCAAAGGCTGGAAAGAGTTGGAATATGAAGTTGTCCGTGACCGCTTCAACAACTGTATCACAGTTTGTAACATGGAGAACTTCGATCCGCTTGGCATCCATACCGGAGAAAGTATCGTGGTTGCCCCTTCGCAAACGCTTTCAAATTCAGAATACCACAAATTAAGGGCACTGGCCATCAAAATTATCCGTCACTTCGGAATTGTCGGCGAGTGTAACGTACAATATGCCCTCGATCCACATTCCGAAGATTACCGCGTAATTGAGGTAAATGCACGCCTGTCGCGCTCTTCGGCACTGGCCTCTAAAGCTACCGGTTATCCGCTGGCTTTCGTGGCAGCCAAACTGGGATTGGGTTACGGACTGCACCAATTGAATAACCAGATGACCAAAGTGACTACCGCTGCTTTTGAACCGGCACTTGACTATGTCGTTTGTAAAATCCCGCGTTGGGATTTGAATAAATTTACCGGCGTATCGAAAAACCTGGGAAGTTCGATGAAGTCGGTTGGTGAAATCATGTCGATCGGCCGCTCATTTGAAGAAGCTATCCAGAAAGGTATCCGAATGGTTGGAATCGGAATGCACGGGTTTGTTGCCAACAAAGAAGAAATTACCATTGAACAGATTGACGAGGAACTGGGCAATCCGACCGACCGCCGTATTTTTGTCATTGCTGAAGCTTTCAATAAAGGTTATTCGGTGGACGAAATCTACGAAAAGACCAAAATAGACCGATGGTTCCTGCAAAAACTACAGAACATTCATGTAACCAAAAATAAGCTGGAAGAAGTCAATTCTCTGCAATCATTGTCCGACTCATTGCTGCTTCAGGCTAAAAAAGAAGGATTTTCCGATTTTCAGGTTGCACGTTTGGTACTGAAATCGACCAATAAAAATATTAATAACGATTTGCTTAAGGTGCGCGAATGGCGCAAAAGCAAGAATATTCTGCCTTCGGTAAAACAAATTGATACGCTGGCCGGTGAGTATCCGGCGCAAACGAATTACCTGTACCTGACTTATAACGGAAACGAACACGACATTGAATTCCCGAAGGACGACAAATCGGTGATCGTGTTGGGTTCGGGAGCATACAGAATTGGAAGTTCGGTGGAGTTTGACTGGTGTAGCGTGAATGCCATAACCACAATTCATAAGGAAAACTACCGTTCGATCATGATCAATTACAATCCGGAAACTGTAAGTACCGATTACGATACCTGCGATCGGTTGTATTTTGATGAGCTTACCTTCGAACGGGTAATGGACATTGTTGACCTGGAAGTGCCAAAAGGGGTGGTTCTTTCGATGGGTGGACAGATTCCGAACAACCTTGCCATGAAACTGCACCGCCAGAATGTACCGATTTTGGGAACTTCACCGTTGAATATCGACCGTGCCGAAGACCGTCAAAAGTTCAGTTCGCTTTGCGATACGCTGGGTATTGATCAGCCACGCTGGTCGGAACTGACAACTATTGAAGACATTTATACTTTTGTAGATGAAGTTGGTTTCCCGGTTTTAATCAGGCCATCATATGTACTTTCGGGGGCTGCCATGAACGTGGTTTCGAACCGGGACCAGTTGCAACATTTCCTGACGCTGGCCGCCAATGTATCTAAAGAACATCCGGTGGTCGTTTCAGAATTTATTGAACAGGCCAAAGAAATTGAGATTGACGCAGTAGCTAAAAACGGTGAAGTGGTGGCTTACGCGATTTCGGAACATGTTGAGTTTGCCGGGGTACATTCGGGCGATGCGACCATTGTTTTTCCACCTCAGAAACTGTATGTCGAAACCATTCGCAGAATTAAAAAAATAGCCAAACAGATTGCCAAAGAACTCAATATTACAGGGCCTTTCAATATGCAATTGCTGGCAAAAGACAACGATATAAAAGTGATCGAATGTAATTTACGTGCTTCGCGCAGTTTCCCGTTTGTATCGAAAGTAATGAAATACAACCTGATTGAAATTGCAACACAAGTAATGTTGGATGCTCCTTTCCAGAAGCCGGACAAATCGTTGTTCGAACTTGATTACGTGGGAGTGAAAGCGCCGCAATTCTCGTTTGCGCGTTTGCTGAATGCAGATCCTGTGCTGGGCGTAGATATGTCGTCAACCGGCGAAGTGGGTTGTATCGGCGAAAACTTTTACGAAGCAATTCTGAAATCTATGCTTTCAGTTGGTTATACCATTCCGAAGAAAAACATCCTGATTTCCTCTGGTTCGGCGCGATCGAAAGTTGAGTTAATACAAAGTGCAAAATTACTTTCTGAGCGCGGTTTCAATTTGTTTGCAACAGGTGGGACAAAAACATTTTTAAGCGAAAATGGAATAGAATCAACCCGGGCTTACTGGCCTGACGAAACAGACAAACATCCGAATACACTTGAATTAATCAAGGAAAAGAAAATTGATCTGGTGATCAACATTCCGAAAGACCATACCAGTCGTGAAATCAGCAATGGCTACACCATCCGTCGCAGCGCGATCGATTACAGTATTCCGCTCATCACCAATGCACGTGTAGCGAGTGCGTTTATTTACGCATTCTGTAAATACGGAATTGAGGATTTGACGATAAAAAGCTGGGATGAGTACAAGGATTGATGTCCGATAATTATGTAGAGATGCGATAATGTCTGACTAATTGATTTTACTCCAACTCAATTAGTTCGCTCTAAAGGGCTTCAAGCCTTTGGAAGAGCAAGTTCAATTGTTTATTTCCGTCTGGCAAACGGGAAACTTTTCAAAAGACTTTCATATTTCTGCACAACAAATTCCATTCTATCCACACAGAAATCTACATTAATCATTTCAAATCAAACTATTAATTAAAAGGATAAATTTAGGAAACGGGCTCTATCCAACGGAAGCGAATGCGAAACAGTATGGCATGACGCAAAAAGAGTTGTCAGATTTGTTTTGGAATGGCGTAAATGTGGATTATTCGAAATTGGAGGCTACCTTAGCTTTAACCTGCCCTTTTCAAGTATAAAAAATAATAATATGCCTTTTTACCCTTTTTGTCTTTATTTCATCAACCTCCTTTTCCATCTCTTCCATTTCTTTTTGAATTTTTTCCTGATCAAATCCATAAAAAGTCATCTCGTACAGGCAATGATAAATCAGTTCCGGTTCGGTAATATGTAACCGATTTATGCCGCTGCCAAAATGCCCGGAGTTTCTTTTCGAACGAAAGAAAATCCTTGAAAGATGCCAGATTTTGAAATTCGTCCAAACAGACAATGAATTTTATTCCTTTTTTTTCAGCAATGGTTTCAGGAAGGTTTAATCTCTTTTGGGTTAATTCCCCGGCCGCTTGCGGCGTATCTTGTTTTTGCTTTTTGGGGTTGATACTCCGTCCGCTTGCGGCGGAGTAGTTCATTATTCAACTAAATTATTTTCGAGCTGAATCGCTGTCACCGATGAGGAAATCAGGATCGTAGAAGGGGCATAAAAAAAACCTCCAATGTTTTGAGAACTTTGGAGGTTTTGAATTTTGTGGAAATTGCATAGATCAGCCAGAATATTTAAACAATGGATTAACAGTAGCGGCTTTTGTTTTGATTGTTGCTACCTCCTTGCTGCTTAACGGACTGAGGGTCTCTCTCATGTTAAGAGCAATTTTGAACAGGTCGTCATCGCCCGGAGTTAATGCGGTGGTTACCGGGTGCGATAGTGTAAATCGCAAGCCCATTCGCATATCATCACCTAAAAGAGGCTCATACCAGAGTTTAGGGTATTTTGAACGGTCGGCATTTTCAGGCCATGGCCCTTTTGCCATTGCTTTCAGTGCAATTATGCCCATTTTCTTTTGTTTGGCGAGTTCCAGGACCTGAGGGCCGAAATTGCCGGCATTCCAGGTGGCAAAATTGAAGGGGAACATAATGGAGTCAAAATCAAATCCATTCATTAAAGCCATGGCAGCTTCAACCGAATGTGCCGAAAATCCGATAAACCGGATTTTACCTTCTTTTTTTGCTTCAAGGAAGGTTTCCATTGCACCGCCCGGTCCTAAAATAGTTTTAACATCTTCAAGTGAGGTTACCGCATGTAGCTGATAAAGATCAAAATGGTCTGTTCGAAGGTTTTTGAGCGATTGCTCTAATTCCTTGCGGGCATCATCTTTGGTCCGTTTGCCGGTTTTACAGGATAGAAAAACATTTTTCCGGTAAGCTTCCAATGCCGGTCCCAGTTTTATTTCGGCATCACCATAGGATGGTGCGACATCGAAATAATTGACACCAGCGTCAATGGCAAATTTTACGGAGGCAGAAGCATCTTCCGGAGTAGCATCCTTAACGATTATTCCACCAAAACCGATCACAGAAAGCATTTCGCCGGTTTTGCCCAGTAATCTCTTTTCAAGCTTGCCGGCAGGCGACGATTCCCTTGCAATAAATGACAAATCGGCTGGGAAAAGGCTGAATACAGGAGCGGCTAAAACTGTTTTACTTATAAAGTCACGACGTTTCATAATGAGTGTTTTTAAGGAATAGACAGTAACATATTTGCTTCAATGTTCTCGTGCAAGTTACAATATATTACTGAAAACCTAATATTTGGGTTGGAAGAAATTTTCATCTTAAAATCAGACCTACATTAAAAAACAGGGGCGTTTTTAATAAAAATCCACTTGAAATGCATAAAACCCTATTTTGATTTATCTTTGAAACTTCAAAAAACTTATGCACTATGAAACTCTGGGATAAAGGAACTTCAGTACACGGACTCATCGAAAAATTTACAGTAGGAAAAGATCGTGAGCTTGATTTATATCTGGCCAAATTTGATGTGTTGGGATCAATTGCTCATGCTAAAATGCTGCAATCCATCAATTTGCTTACCGAAAGTGAGCTTGCCGAACTACAAACGGAATTGGTTGAAATTTATCATCTGATTGAAAATGGGGATTTCCAAATCGAAGTAGGAGTGGAAGATGTTCATTCACAAGTGGAATTGATGCTTACCCGCAAACTGGGCGATATTGGCAAAAAAATCCACAGCGGACGTTCGCGAAACGATCAGGTTTTGCTTGATTTAAAACTGTTTACCCGTTCCGAAATTCAGAAATTGGTGTTGGCTACGAATGAATTGTTTGAAAAGCTAATGGCCAAAGCCGAGGCGAACAAACAATTACTGATGCCCGGTTACACGCATTTGCAGGTGGCCATGCCTTCGTCGTTTGGTTTGTGGTTTAGCGCATACTCCGAAAGTTTGGTCGATGATTTGGTTTTGTTGCAGGCTGCATACAAAATTACCAATCAAAATCCGCTTGGATCGGCTGCCGGATATGGATCTTCATTTCCACTCGACCGGCAAATGACTACCGATTTGCTGGGTTTCGACTCGATGAATTACAATGTGATTTATGCACAGATGGGTCGTGGAAAGATGGAGAAAACAGTGGCTTTTGCATTATCATCGGTAGCTGCGACTATTTCAAAATTTGCTTTTGATGTTTGTTTGTTCATGAGCCAGAATTTTGGGTTCGTTTCGCTTCCCGACGAGCTGACTACCGGATCGAGCATCATGCCACACAAGAAAAACCCGGATGTGTTCGAACTTGTCCGTTCACATTGCAATAAAATACAGGCTATTCCTTATCAGATCAGCCTCATGACCAATAACCTGCCAAGCGGCTATTTCCGCGACCTGCAGATTCTGAAAGAAGTTTTCCTGCCTGCATTTCAGGAGTTGACAGATTGCATCGGCATTGCCGGTTTCGCAATCGACAACATGACGGTGAGTGCCAATTTATTGGCAGACGACCGCTATAAATATGTTTTCAGTGTTGAAGATGTAAATAAACTGGTTATGCAAGGTGTACCGTTCCGCGATGCTTACAAAATGGTTGGCGGTCGGATTAAAGCAGGAACTTATGAGCCAAGCCGGGAGATAAATCACACCCATGAAGGAAGTCTCGGAAATTTATGCCTTGAACAGATTGCCGGTAAAATGAAAAGCGTTGTTGAAGGTTATGAATTTCAGAAAATAGAAAAAGCTTATACAACATTGCTGGGAGAGGAATAGATGTTGTTTCCAGTCCGAGGACAATCTGGATTTCACTAAAATCAGGATTTGTTAATTTATCGTTATTTATTGATTTTGACATGATAAGAATAATTGTTTGGATTGCATCTTTAAGGTGTTGATATGAAGTGGTTTGTATGTGATTAATGAAACTTTTCTTTCACGGTCGCCTGAATTTATCAATTCCCCTGGTGTTACAGAATTTGAACTTTCTATAAAAATAACTACTTTCGCTTTCAGTTCGTAAGAAAAAAGATTGATTTGCTTATAATTTCTCGGTATTTGTTGATTGATTCGTTCAAAATGATTTTTAAACTGATGATATGTAAGCTTTTTGTGAAAACAAAATATTAAAAAATAAAGATGATGAGCATAGGATATCCAAAAGCGCAGGGGTTGTACGATCCAGCCAATGAGCACGATAATTGCGGAATTGGATTTGTTGCCCACATTAAGGGGCAAAAATCGCATGAAATTATCGAACGGGGATTAGAGGTTCTTGAAAATATGGATCACCGTGGCGCTACCGGTTCTGACAATAAAACTGGTGACGGTGCCGGTATTTTGATGCAAATACCTGATCAATATATCAAGGAAGTTTTGAAGGTGAATATTCCGGCTTCAGGTAAGTTCGGAACAGGATTGATTTTTCTTCCTCACGATAAGGAGGAGGCCAATATCTGTCAGGATATTTTAAGCAAGTATATCAAACAGGAAGGTCTTGAACTGATAGAATACCGCGATGTGGCTGTTGACAGCTCCGCCCCGGGCGAAATCGCAAAACTGACAGAACCTTATGTCAGGCAAATATTTGTGAAAGCCGATCTGGAACAGGATGTGCTTGAACAGAAATTATACCTTGCCCGCAAACAGGCAGAAAAGGAAATACGGGAATCAAAACTGAAAACCAGGGGCGCATTTTATATCCCGAGTTTATCTTCAAAAACCATTATTTACAAGGGAATGTTAACTCCCGGTCAGTTGAGGGATTATTTTAAAGACCTTGCCCACCCGAAATTTACGAGCGCCATTGCTTTGGTACATTCAAGGTTCAGCACCAATACTTTCCCGACATGGGATTTGGCTCAGCCATTCCGCATGATAGCCCACAACGGCGAGATCAATACGATAAAAGGCAACCGCATGTGGATGCAAGCCCGTGAAGCACTGCTGAAATCGGAAGTTTTTGGTGACGACCTGAAAAAACTGTATCCTGTCATTGAGCCCAATAAATCCGACTCTGCTTCTTTCGACAATACGCTCGAATTTCTGCATCAGACAGGGCGTTCTGTTCCGCATGTATTGTGCATGATGATTCCTGAATCATTTAACTCTAAAAACCCGATTCCTGACAGCCTGAAGGCTTTTTACGAATACCATTCAACCATTATGGAACCATGGGATGGCCCGGCCTCTATGGTTTTTTCTGATGGCCGTTACATTGGCGGAACACTTGACCGCAACGGATTACGCCCTTCAAGATACATCATTACCAAAAACGATATGATCGTGATGGGTTCAGAAGTGGGGGTTCAAACTTTCGCTGCTGAAGATGTTAAAGAAAAGGGCCGTTTGCGCCCTGGGAAAATACTGCTGGTCGATACCAAACTGGGCATAATTATTCCTGACAAAGAAGTAAAAGCACAGTTGAGCTCCCGCAATCCTTACGGTAACTGGCTGAAGGAAAATCGTTTGGTGATGGACGATATTGAAGTAAAACAGCGTGTCCCTTCATCGCTTGGCGATCAGTTTAATACCTTGGCGAAAGTATTTGGCTATTCGAAAGAGGACATGGAAATGATTATTGCCCCGATGGCCGTTTCAGCAGTAGAGCCTACCAGCTCGATGGGTAACGATACGCCACTGGCATGTTTCTCCGAAAAACCACATCGTTTCTTCGATTATTTCCGTCAGGTATTTGCACAGGTTACCAATCCGCCAATCGACTCCATCCGCGAAGGTTTGGTGATGTCGCTTACAAATTACATCGGTTCGCTGCACTCCAATATTCTGGACGAATCGCCAATACATGCCAGACTGATCAAATTCACCGATCCGATCATTACCAATACCGACCTCGGAAAAATCAAAGACCTGAAACACGAACAGTTCTCTCACTCCACATTACCTATGGTATTTCCGGTGAAAGATGGTGTTGAAGGATTTCAAAAGGCATTTGACGATTTGCTGAAACTAGCCGAAAAAGCGGTGGATGACCACAAAAATTTTATCATTCTGTCAGACAGGAATGTTTCGGCAGAATATGCGCCCATTCCATCATTGCTGGCGGTTGCTGCGGTTCACCATCACCTGATCCAAACCCAGAAAAGAATGCAGATCGGGATTATTGTTGAGACGGGCGAAGCACGTGAGATTGCGCATTTTGCCCTGTTGTTTGGCTATGGAGCCAGCTCAGTGAACCCTTATCTGGCTTTTGCGGCCATCGACGATATGGTGAAAAGCGGTCAGATTAATATGAAATATTCAGAAGCCCGCCACAATTATATCAAATCAATTGATAAAGGTCTGCTGAAAGTGATGTCCAAAATGGGAATCTCAACACTTCGCAGTTATCAGGGGTGCCAGATATTTGAAGCATTGGGCATAAGCAATGAAGTTATTGCTAAATATTTCACTGGAACTGCTTCTAAATTTGGAGGAATGGGGTTCGAAGAAATTTGCCTGGAATCGCTTTTGTTCCACAAGGAAGCTTACGGAAAAAAGAAACACCTGGTCAATAATAATTTTGAGAGTGCCGGGACTTACCATTACCGGAAATACGGCGAACATCATGCCTGGAATCCTGAAACAATTGGATTACTGCAATGGGCGACCCGCACCAACGATTACAGCGTATTCAAGGAATTCACAAAATTGGTGGATACCGAAAATGCAAAACCAACCTTTATACGCGGTTGCCTGAAATACAAACGGAACCCGATTGATATTTCGCTGGTAGAACCTGTCGAAAGTATCATGAAACGTTTTGTTACCGGCGCCATGTCGTACGGATCAATCAGTAAAGAAGCCCACGAGGCTCTGGCTGTTGCTATGAATACCATTGGCGGACGAAGCAATACCGGCGAAGGCGGTGAAGATGCCGAACGTTTTGGCACCAACAAACGAAGCGCCATCAAACAGGTTGCATCGGGTAGGTTTGGGGTAACCAACAATTACCTGATCAATGCCGACGAGTTGCAGATTAAAATTGCACAAGGCGCAAAACCGGGTGAAGGAGGTCAGTTGCCAGGATTTAAGGTCAATAATATTATTGCGAAACTCCGGAATTCAACTCCCGGAATTACCCTGATTTCTCCTCCGCCACATCACGATATTTATTCGATTGAGGATTTGGCCCAGTTGATCTACGACCTGAAAGTAACCAACCCGAGAGCAAAAGTTTCGGTAAAACTGGTTGCCGAAAATGGGGTAGGTACCATTGCTGCCGGGGTTGCAAAAGCTTTCTCCGATATAATTATCATTGCAGGTTGCGAAGGCGGTACAGGCGCAAGTCCGGCCAGCTCGATAAAATTTGCCGGATTGCCAGCCGAATTGGGTATTGCCGAAGCACAGCAAACATTGGTAATGAACAACTTACGGGGTAGAGTAAAATTACAGGTTGATGGTCAGCTTAAAACAGGCCGCGATGTGGTGATCATGGGAATGCTCGGTGGCGAAGAATTCGGGTTTTCAACATCAGCCCTCATTACTTTGGGCTGTATCATGATGCGGAAATGCCACCTGAATACTTGTCCTGCCGGTATCGCTACCCAAGATGAAACACTGCGCAAACGGTTCATAGGCCGGTCGGAATATACCATCAATTTCTTCCGGTTTATTGCCACCGAAGTTCGCGAACATCTTGCTGAAATTGGTTATACGACCTTCGAAGAAATTGTTGGCCGTGCAGATTTACTGGAACAGAACAACGATGTATTGAACTGGAAGATGAAAAAAATGGACTTTTCGAAGGTGATTTTCATGCCTGAAGAAGCCAAGCATCACGACATACACAATACGTTTCCAAATATTAAATCGGTTGAGGACCACATGGATCATTCGCTCATCAGGGAAGCAAACAAAGCCATAAAGAGCAAGGAAAAAGTTTGGTTGTCGCATACCATTACCAATGTTGACCGGACAGTTGGCGCCATGTTGTCGGGCGAAATTTCGAGGCGCTATGGTGAAGAAGGATTGCCGAACAACACGATCATGGCTAATTTTACAGGAACTGCCGGGCAAAGTTTCGGCGCTTTCCTTGTAAAAGGATTGAGTTTCCGTTTGGAAGGCGATTGCAACGACTATATTGGCAAAGGGCTTTCAGGAGGGCGTATTATTGTAGTTCCACCGGTTGGTACAACTTTTAATCCTGAAGAAAATATCATCGTCGGAAATACTTCTTTCTACGGTGCAACTTCAGGAGAAGCATTTATCCGCGGTGTGGCCGGTGAACGTTTCTGTGTGCGGAATTCAGGAGCAAAAACGGTAATTGAAGGAAGCGGCGACCATTGCTGCGAATACATGACCGGCGGGCGAGTGGTTGTCCTAGGTACTACCGGACGTAACTTTGCTGCCGGGATGAGCGGTGGTATTGCTTATGTACTCGATGAGGAAGGCAATTTCGAATATTTCTGCAACAAAGGACTGGTTGAGCTTGGCCCAGTTGAAGACAAAGCTGATATTGTTGAATTACAGGACCTGATTAACAAACATCTGTTATACACACAAAGCACCATGGCTGCAAAAATTCTTACAAACTGGGACGAATACCTTCCAAAATTTGTCAAGGTAATTCCGTTCGAGTATAAGAAAGTACTTGAAGAACTGAAGCTGCGTGAGCTGGAGAAAAAACTTCAGTTGACAGAAGACAATCCAAGGCATCAGGAATAATAAAACTACAAAAAACAATTACCATGGGAAATCCAAAAGGTTTCATGACAATAGGACGAAAAGAAGCAGGTTATCGTCCGCTGAATGACAGAATATACGACTACAGTGAAGTAGAGCAAACACTCGACGACAAAGACCGTAAAGAACAGGCTGAGCGCTGCATGGATTGCGGTGTTCATTTTTGCCACTGGGGCTGTCCTGTCGGAAGTAAAATTCCGGAATGGCAGGATCTGGTTTACAAAGCTGACTGGAAAGGCGCTTACGAAGTATTGCATTCGAGCAACAGTTTCCCCGAATTTACAGGCCGAGTTTGTCCTGCTCCCTGCGAAAAAGCCTGTGTACTGGCAATTCATGACGAAACTGTAACCATTCGTGAAAACGAAGCATCCACTGTTGAGCATGCTTTCAATCTTGGATTTGTGCAGCCACGTATTCCTGAAGTGCGTACTGGTAAAAAAGTCGCAGTAGTTGGCTCTGGGCCTGCCGGGCTTTCAGTGGCCGATCTGTTAAATCAGGCCGGCCATGAAGTGACTGTCTTTGAGAAAAATAAAGCGATTGGTGGTTTGCTGCGTTTTGGAATTCCTGATTTTAAATTAAGCAAAACCGTAATCGATCGTCGTTTGGCAATTTTCCTTGATGAAGGGATCATTTTTAGACCCAACGTAGTTGTTGGTACCGACATCACCCGCGAAGAATTGCTGGCGAATTTTGATGCGGTGGTTTTGGCCAATGGCGCCGAACAGGCACGCGATTTACCCGTTGAAGGCCGCGAACTGAAAGGTGTTCATTTTGCAATGGAATTTTTGATGCAACAAAACAAACGAATTGCCGGCGAAGTTATTCCTGAAGAAATAAGTATTACCGCAAAAGATAAACGGGTGCTTGTAATCGGAGGTGGCGACACTGGTTCCGATTGCGTGGGTACTTCCATTCGTCAAAAGGCGAGAAGCGTTACACAGATAGAAATTCTCCCAAAACCAACAGCGAAACGTGCTGATAACAACCCATGGCCTTACTGGCCAGCTACACTGCGCACTTCGAGCTCGCACATGGAAGGTTGTGAGCGCCGCTGGAGTTTATCTACCAAAAAGATGATCGGCGAGAATGGTCAGCTTAAGCAAGTTGAACTTGTGGGCGTTGAATGGGGAAAAGATGAATCAGGACGTTGGGTAATGACAGAGGTTCCCGGAACGTCTGAAACAATGGATTTCGATATAGTGCTGCTTTCGATGGGCTTTACCCAGCCTGCACACAACGGTTTGCTCGATCAATTAGGTATTGAATACGATTCACGTGGAAATGTTAAAGTGAACGCCAAAAAGCAGACTTCCATTGAAAAAGTATTTGCCTGCGGCGACATTGAAGCTGGTGCCAGCCTTGTCGTTCGTGCGATCGAAGCCGGAAAAATTGCCGCTGCGAAAGTGGATGATTATCTTTGTCCTGAATAATTATTTCAAATTCCAAAATATTAAAGGCCGTCTCAATTAAGTTTGTGACGGCCTTTTTGCTTATTTTTTTGTTCATTCTGGATTGTGTGGATAATCAAATTTCCGCTTTCCTCAGAGGAATTATATCATATTGATAAAATTCGCTTTAAGACGTTTGGTGTAGTTTTATTAATTAGTGTTTCTAAGAAAACCCATTATTGATTGAATATCAACTAATTGCTGTTAATAGCTATTTTGAATTTTTTGGAGTTATTGTTTTGATTACTTGACTAAATTACAGATATTTAAGTTGCAAGGAATCAAAAACTTTAAGAATATCGTATATTTATCGTCTAAAAACTATTGGAATATGACAGCGGTTGAATTAAAGAAATTGTTGATACACAGAATAACAGAAATTGACGATGAGTCTTTTTTACGGGCAATTAAGACTATTCTGGATTCGAAGGCACAATCTCAGGTTTTGACATTAACAGAAGCACAATGCCGCGAGATCAGCGAATCGCGCTTGCAGATTGAGCAGGGGCAATTTATTGAGCAAGATGACCTTGACGAAAAATTCAACAAATGGCAAAGCTCAAAATAACCTGGTCTCAAAGAGCCAACATTAAGCTTTTCGAGATTCTCGATTTTTACACCAATCGAAATAAAAGCACAGCATATTCAACCAAACTATACAAAAGATTCTCAAAAGAATTAAGCTTACTCTACAAACAACCTGACTTAGGGAGAGCAACTGATATCGAATCAGTTCGCGGACTAATCGTTGATGAATTCATTTTGTTTTACGAGATAACGAAAGATCGGATTATTGTTCATATAGTATGGGATTGCAGGCAAAATCCAGAAGATTTGAGAATAAAATAACAAACATGTATTGCACAGATTTTTTTATTCATTCCTCATAGCCTGTACCAAATTCTGCCTGAAAGCCATCCGAATAGCCACAAAACTAAACACGGCACCGCTTAAAATCACCAGAACAGAAATAGCGGGAAGCCAAACCCACAGGTTTGGGTAGAGCGAAGAAATCAGTGTGGGCAGGCCGCTCAATACGGCTGGAATCAGGCCAATCAGGACGGAAACAATCATCAGGAAAAGCTTTTCGCGCATCACCAACCGCTGAATAATTGGTTTGGAAAAACCCAACGACAGCAGTAACGCGTATTCAGGAATCTGCTCAAAAGTGATGCGAAAAATTAAAATTCCCAATCCAAGTGTGCCGATTAAAAGTCCAAGCGCACCAAGCATCAGGAAGATATTCAGATAAGTATTTTCAACCGTGTAAAAAGACAGCAAACGGTCGGTTGTCCGGCTGATTTCGGGGCCATAGTTGCGCATTCCGATTTGCAAATCTTCGGCAGTCAACGAACTGTAGGGCACATCAATCAGGAATACATTCGAGCCGCTTACCGATGGAAATGCCCGGTTGAAATGATCTTCGGCAATAATCACATTGCCCTGAAAAACCGAATTGGCCAGTCCGCCCACCAGTTTCAGCTTCAAATCTTTTCCGTCTTCCGTTTTATAAAGCAGCGTGTCGCCCACTTTTTTCATTAATCCCCACTGAATCACCGTTTGGTCGGCAATGGCCGGAATCACATCGTCAGCCAAAGTCTGGTTGAGTGTCAGCCACGGATGTTGCGCATCCAGATCGTCCGTCCGCGTGGCAAACGTAAATGCCGATCGCTGGTCGAAAGCCGCCGGATTGCAGGCAATCAAACGTGGCCGCGAAATTCGGTTCAGGTTCAGGCAACTGGCATCATCGCCCGGCTGAGCCTGAAACTGCACAATCTGCGCATCGGCAGGTATATCAAAATCTTCCCTTCCCTTTGGAGTGTTCACATCAAAAAGCACCGGCATGGTCGTTTCCACAAAGTAGTCATACCCGCCCGTTCCCGATGAAGGCAAATCGGCATTTGAAGTCAGGTCTTTGCGGTTCAATCCGGTAGAAACCACCATAAACACGCCCACTGACAGAAAACTCACGATCATCACATTGCGCCGCCGTTCTCCGGCAATGCGTTTCAGCAGCATGGTCTGCAGCGAAAAATGCATGGCTTTTTCCTGAACAGCCAATCGGTGCATCCAGAAATCGAAAATCAGGATCAGTCCCGGCAACAGTCCGAAACCGCTGATGAAAAAGAACTCCGGATTAATTTCACCACTCCGGAAACCTTTCGCGAACAGGATGATAACAGAAAAAGCGATCAGGCAAAGGCCAAGGCTCAGGGACCATCGCCCGTTATTAAGTTTTACTGAGATATGTTTTCGTTGCAAGGCAATCGCTTCGTTTTTCAGGAAACGGCTCAGGATGAACCAAATCGCAGTGAATGACATCAGTGCGATAATCAGACTTCCGAAAATAAGCGAAACCGGACGAATGTGAATGTTGACAATCGAGGTACGGACAATATCGACCCAAATGGTATTGATGGCTTGTAAAATCAGGTGGTTGTATAGAATGCTGAACGGAATTCCGAGAAAAATACCGACCAGCACAAATACCGAAGCTTCGGCAACAAAAAGTTTGCGAATAGTTTGAAACGAAAATCCGAGTGCTGTCAAGGTTCCGATTTCAGTTTTGCGAAATCCGAGGTACAGTTTGAACAACAGGAAAGCCAGCAACACCGCAGCGAACAGCACAAAGAAGCTGAGCCCAATAAACAGTCCTCCAAAATCGGTTCCCCCGCTGGCAGCCGCGAGTCCATCGGTTTTTACATCCCGAACCTCGAAGCCAAGCTGCGAAGGGTTAAGTCCTGAAAGAAGTTGGCTTTCAAATTCAGCTTTTTTTAGTCCGTCAACACGAATTGCCGTTGATTGTCCAAAGTGGTTCCCCCAGAGTTTTTGTGCCGTTTCGAGCGAGACAAAAGCTTTCGGAGTTCCTTTGTGCGCCTTCCAATAATCTTCGTCTTTGGTGCGGATCTTTTTCAGATCAACAGGCACACCGGTTTTCCAGTCGCGGCAATTGCCCGCATCCGAAAGCCCCGGAATCACCGGCATCCGGTTCTGATCGGCCTTTTCCCCTGCCAATTCATAAATATGCCCGACTACAAACGAAGTGTCCTTCAAAACCAGTCGTCGCAACGGCCCAACTTCAAAATAAGAAAGCCGGACGGTATCGTTCAATTTTATCTTCAAATCATCGGCCAGCCAATTACTGGCTATTATTTGATTTCCTGTTAGCTTTGGATCGGACGAGACAAACGAATACGGCGTTTGCTTTCCCTTCAAAGTAAATTCGTTGATGAAATAGCTGAAAACAGCCTGTGAACCGGGCATTTTGTTCAGGCAAAATTGCTCAACCGCCGGTTCAACAAACACACGGTCAGAAATCAGTTCGGTGTAATTCAAGGTTTGATTTTCCCTGATTTCCAGGTTCATGTCTTCCAGCTTCCAGCTTTTCTGAAGTTTCTGAATCAGTTCTGAACTTGAAATACCTTCGGCAACGAGCAACACATTGGCTTTTTGCTGAAGTCCCATTTGCTCGTTGAGCCATTGCAAATTCAGGAAAACGTTGCGCGGCGCGGATTGAATGTTTTGTAAATTGAAATTCCCCAATTCCTCGGATTTCAGGATTCGTGCCACCGAAACCCTGAAAGAAATTGTGGTTTCCGTTTCTGAAACAAAAGGCGTATTGGCCGGGAAAGTATTGAGTTTATTCAATCGAAGCAAAAATTCATCGTTCACTTTCAACCCAGATAAAGCAGCCAGATTTTCGTTTATAGCTACGTCATTTCCATTCAGAATAAAGGATTCTGAACCATTGGCAAAACGGCCCAACGTTGAATCTACACCCCAGACAGCCAACTGATTGATCCGCAGTTCGCCACCATCGATTACCCCGAAACCATTGGCACGAAGCAAAGCGGTGGTTACAACTCCTGTTTTTGTGGCCAATTCTATGGTCAACTGCTGCCCGAACAAACGTTCTCCAGCGGTAATCACCTGGGAAGTTTTGCCTAGCCGCTGAACCGTGATTTGCTGCAAACTGTATTTCACCGAATCGCCAATGATGAGCGCACCAACCAGAATGGCCGTGCTTAAAGCAATTCCGAGGATAATAGTCAGGTTCAGTTTCCGGTAGAACCAGGCAGATTTCAGTATGAGTTTGGATAGCGACATGCGGTTGATGAGATTTTAGATGATAGATTTTAGATATTAGACAATTCGTTCAGTTTGATGACAGTTTTCCAGTTTCGGGTGGTAGCCGGAACTCCCAGTTTGCTTTCGAAAAACTGATTGGTCAGTTTCGAATCGCTATAACCTAAAGCACAGAAGATAAACGCATCTTTCCCAATGATTTCATATTTATCCGGATCGAATGAAAAAGTTTTTAATTTTTCGAGATTTTCCACGGTGGGCAATTTTGAGTTTTGAATAAATTGCCCATCTATTCGTCATTCAAAATTCGAGATTCAGGATTCAAGACTCTATAAGTTTTCCTTCATTCAAGCTATAAATCCGATCCATTTTTTTCGCTACTTCCATCGAGTGAGTCACAACAATCAGGGTAACTCCTTCTTCCTGATTTAGTTCAACGAGCAAATCTGTCAAATTGAAGGCCGATTTCTGATCGAGGGCACCAGTTGGTTCATCGGCCAAAATCAGTCCCGGGCGGTTGATCAGCGCACGGGCAACGGCAGTCCGCTGACATTCGCCGCCCGAAAGTTCCGAAGGTTTCTGGTGTGCGGCATCGGTCAGTCCCATCCGTGAAATCAATTTCTGAGCACGCTCAAGCGTTTCCTTTCCCTGAAGTTTTTTATCTGTCAAAGTCGGCAAAAGTATATTCTCAAGTAAAGTGAGTTGAGGTAATAAATGATGAAGCTGGAACACAAACCCGATTTTCTCATTACGGAACCCGGCCAGTTGCTGATCAGAAAACACCGACAGATCTTGATTTTCGAAGTACATTTCCCCTGAATCAGGACGATCCAAAGTGCCAATCAGATTCAGCAAAGTGGTTTTGCCCGAGCCCGAAGGCCCGACAATGGCAATCCGCTCACCTGACTTAATTTCCAGATCAAGCTGGTCGAGAATCGTTCTTGCTGTCGGATTGTTTCCGGAAAAATAAGATTTGGTTATTTGGGTAAGTTTTAATAGCATAAGTTTTATTTTATAATCATGTCCGTCAGCTAAAGCAGACGGCAAAGGATAGGTCCCTTCGATTTTTATTTTTACTTTTCACGGAATGACTACATTTTTTAATGCGCCTTCATACACCGCCACCATCTTGCGAGCCTGGGCATGAATATCGAAATGGGCTTTCACTCCGGCAAGCCCGGCAAAGCTTAATTCCTGAAGTTTTTGGTCATTCAAAATGAGCGATGCCAGTGCATCAGCCAACTGCTGCGGTTCATTGGGCGAATAGATTGCCCCGCCGCCACTGATTTCAATTACTTCGGGAAAAGCTCCCAAAGCAGGCTGAACCACCGGAATTCCGGCAGCCATGGCTTCGAGCATATACAAACCAAAAGCTTCGCCATTCAATACCGGAACCGAAATCATTCGGACCGAATCGAAGAATTTCTGGCGCTCCTCGCCTTCAAATTCTTCTACCCAAGACACATCGGCTTCCAACCCAGCTTTCGAAAGCTTCTGCTTTTGTTCTTTGATGAAATGTAAATCGTCACCCGTTTTGCCACCGGTAATTTTCAGTTTTACTGCTGAAAATTTTGGATCTTTCCGAAGTAAAATAAAGCCGTCAACAAAAATAGCCAGCCCGTTTTCTTCGCACATTCTGGATAAGTAGCCTATTACAGTCTCTTTTTCGGAAATTGGTTTCGGGGAATAATCCGAGGTATCGACTCCCAAATGAACCGTTTTCATTTTGGTTTCAGGAATGACCATCCGTTTGTGAATTTCTGCGGAATAAAAATCGCTTACCGGAACAAACACATCCACATCACGACCGCGTTTGCTCATCAAGTCCCAAACTTCTTTACGATACTTATCTTCCATGGCATCCACCCACACATCTTCGTCCTGAAGCGAACAAACAACCGTAACATTCATCCGTTCTTTAATGCGGTGGGCCAAACCCAGCAGCAAAGCATTCGACAAATGTACGACATCAGGTTTGGCCTCATCGGCCAGCCAATCAACTAAGCGTTCCAGCTCCTCTTTCTGGCCGCCATCTTCGCCCAGCAACATTGAAATCGTCATTTCTTCCAGACCTTTAGCCCGGGTTGAACCGGCCTTTCGGGCTGCCATTTCCAACACACTTTTCGAGTCAAGCGCATGTTCTACAAACGCGGGCATGTGCCGAAAAATGGGGAATTGCTGTTTGAGGTAGAGGTTTACCGCTCCGTAAAAAACAGGAACTTCGTCCAAATCGTGGGCATCACCGAAAATGGGCAAGTACAATGGCACTTTAATCACCTGATGACCTAAATCTTTCAGTGCCTTCACGAATTTACTATCGCGCATACAGTTTCCGCAGTAAAAACTACCGCCCGACCCCGGGATTATTTGTGCGATTTTCATAAGGCCTCCCCCTTCCAAAGCCCCCTCCAGCTCCCCCCGGAGGGGGAGAGTAAAAATGCTCTGTTCCATATTATTCACTTATATAGTTGAGATACTTTTCAAAGTTGCGTTTTAAAGCCCTCCCCCTTCGGGGAGGGTTTGGGTGGGGCTTTGGGGTTTGGGAGGGCTTCATCCAAACACGTAAATCCTCCCATCGCCGGCCCCAACCACAATTTTTCCTGAAACAACTGCCGGACTGCCTATGATCGGGCTGCCCAATTCGTATTTCCAAAGTTCTTTGCCGGTTTTCAGGTCGTGAATGTACAGCATTCCGTCCATGGTTCCGGTAATTACTTTTCCTGATGCAATTACCGATGATGATTCTACACGGCTACTGGTTCTTACTTTCCAAACCACTTTCCCCGTGCTTTTATCAAAACAGTAAATAAACCGGTCTTGATTGCCGATTACGATCATGTTTCCGCTCAAGGCCGGTGATGCAATAAATGGCAGGTTTTTCTCCGGATCATCATACGTCCAGGCAACTTTACCGCCTTCCAGATCGATGCTGAAAAACCGGCCTTCGTAATCACCTACATAAACAAACTTTCCATCAATCACCGGTGATGAAGCAACATAAGTATCGAGTTTGATCTTTTTAAACACTTTACCTGTCTCGATGTTCACCAAATGGACAAAACCATCGCAGCCACCAAATACAGCATTTTTACCATAAATGGCCGGAGCCCCATTGATGTAATTATCCGATTCGTATTGCCAGATGCTGTCGCCCTTGGCAAAACCAACAGCATGCAGGCTGTAATCGTAACTGCCAACCACCAGTCGGATTTGATTGCCTACTTTCAGCCAGTTTGCCGAACCCATAATTTGATTGTCTGTGGTATATTTCCAGATTTGTTTCCCGGTTTTTTCATCGAGCCTGAAAAACATTCCATCGAGTGAACCGAAAACAACAGAACCGTCCATGACCAAAGCAGGAGCTTCAATGGCGTTCCCTGAATCGAATTTCCATTTTTGTTTGCCATCAAAACCTATGGCATACATACTGCCATCAGTCGATCCACAAAAGATGGTTTGTCCTGAAATAACAGGTGAAGCTTTAATGTCGTCACCGGTCTGAAACGAGGAAAGTAATTTCGGTCTATCCGGAAGATTGGCTGAAGTTGTTCCTGAAAGTTGTTGGTTGCCACGAAATATGGACCAGGAAGATTGGGCGGAAAGGAAGCCTGAAAGGAGTATGTTTATTAATAGGATTATCAGAAGTCTATTTAAAACCATTGGCGATTTTTTTTCATTAATAAGCTATAAAAATAGTAAACCCTTTTTATAAAACTTACGAATTGATTAATTCACAGTATCAAATTTGTTAATAAAATTAAATTTTGAAATATTTATCAAGCATCTAATTAAATTGAAGTATAAATGAATTGCTGTAAACAAGATTGATTTATAGACAAAAAAGGACCTGAAAGATCAACTAAAAGGCTGTTTGTTAAAACAAGCCAACCGGGTTAAGCGAAGAAATATTTCTACAACTGTTCCTCCACCTCAAACATCGCCAACGCCCCAGTCGGACAAGCTTTTGCCACGATTTGTGCTGTTTTCTCCAATCCTTTTTGAACGCTTTGGTTAAACGGAACGCCTACTTTTACATCGAAGCCGCGGCCAATAAAGGTAAAACCAAATTCTTCCTGATGCTGCCGTGTCAAACGAACACAGATGCCACATTTGATGCACTTGGCCGGTTCGTAAACAATTCCCTCGCGGTGTATAAACTTCTCTACATTCAAGCGTTGGTCGCTCTGAAAGCGTTTCTGCACAGCATGGTAACGGTCAGATAATTCGCGTAACACACAAGATTCCGGATTTCGGCAATCGCAATGCATGCACCGTTTGGCCTCGCGGATGGCAGCTTCGCGGGTGAAACCTTCTTTACCAGCTTTTTGTCGTGGTGCAGTTTCCGAATCTTTCTGATATTCAATGAACTCAATTTCAGACAGTCGTCCGAATTTTGAATTGAACCGCTCCGGATATCCTTTTACTTCCGAGGTTTTAAAATAATTATCGATAACAGTTGCCACCTCTTTTCCCTGACCAACTGATCGGACAGCGAGTTTCGATGCACGAAGCGAGTTCCCAACTGCAAAAACTTTTGGAATTGATGTCAGGTAACTGCTTTTGTCAGCAATAATTCCTGCTTTGGCTGTCTTTGGCCCGAATGCCAAACTTCCTTCTGAAACTGTTCCACTGGCTACAACAACAGCATCAAAATCCTTTTGTAATTCAATAAAACGGTTGTTGTCAATGGATTCATTCAGGTAGATTTGAACTCCGGTTGCCAAAATTTGAGCAACTTCCTCCTCAACTACTTCATTTGGTAAAATTTCAGTGTCAATCTGAAGCAATTCACCCCCAGCACGATCATCTTTTTCAAAAATTACTGACTGATGACCTTTTTGCTGAAGGTAATACGCGGCAGCCAATCCAGCAGGGCCGGCACCAATAATAGCTACTTTTTTGCCTGAAAGTTCAATTAGTTGAGGCTGATAAGGTTTCCCACTTTTCAAATCTTCATCGCCCACAAATCGTTTCAATAAACAAATCGAAACTGCTTCGTCAACCTGTTTCCGTCGGCAGCCCGCCTCGCACGGAGCCGGACAAATTCGCCCAAGAATGGAAGGCAACGCAATATCACGTTTAACCACTTCGAGTGCCTTGGCAAAATCGCCTTTGGCAATCAGCCGGTTCATCAGCGGAATGTTCATGTGTGCCGGACAAACCAACTGGCAGGGGGCTTCACAGTCGCCAACATGTTCGCTGAGGAGCAATTCGAGAGCAGCTATCCGCGATTCGATGGTTTCTTCATCGTTGGTAATGATCGATTGTCCATCAAAAACCGGAGTGGAACAGGATGCGAAAAATCTTCCATTTTTTGTGTCTTTTACCAGACAGATCATGCACGATGTAAAATGTTCAGTTCCTTCAAGATAACACATAGTTGGTATTTCGATGCCAAGGGAATGGGCAGCCTGCCATACAGAAGTGCCGGGCTGAACCTCAATGGTTTGATTATCTATTGTGAGTTTTATCATTTTCTTTTTCTATTTATGGATATTGATATTTGACCCGAAAGATACAAAGATCAAAAATTAAAACTTAATTGTTATCTCTTACTGATCAGTTCATCAGCAATGCTTCTTCCTTGTTTTACCCGGTCGGCCATGCCGATTCCGTCGCGAATGTTTCCTGCCAAAATCAATCCGGGGTATTTTTGCTGAAGTTGATCAATCATTTCGTACCGGTGGCCCGTGCTTTCAGTGTATTGTGGAATGGCTTTCGGATATCGCAAAATACGTGTCATATCTGCACTTAATGATCTGTCGCTAAGCATTCGCGGTAGGTCTTTGTTTAGAAGTGTATCAATTTCACCATTGTCCAATCCGGCAATATCCGGGCGTTTTGTACCTCCCATGAATACCGATAACAGTGCTCCTCCCTTGGGGGCACGGCCTTCAAAAAACGATGAGGTAAATAATACGCCCAGAATATTTTTGTTTTCCTTTCTGGGGACTAATCCGCCAAAAGCTTTCAACGACATGCCTTTCCATTTTTTGAATCCAAGCAATACCTGTGTAACAGCGGCGTATTTCAGCTCATTAAACGGTGCGATTTCCTCTTCGTTCAGGAAAGGCAGTAATTCAGCCAAAGAATATCCTCCGCAAGTTGTAACAAGGTTCGTTGTTTCCAGCGAAATCAATTGTTCCGGAGTAGTGATCTGCAACTGAAATCCGTTTGAGGTTGGTTTCACCAGGGTATTTTCAACAGAAAGGACAATATTCTCAGGCCCAATTGATTCGGTCATGGCTTCAATCATGCGGCTCAGTCCACCTTTGGCAGAAAAAACTTCACGGGTGGCTTTTTTAGAGCGTTCGTCTTTCGGAAGTTTAGCCTTTTTCATGGCACCTTTGATGAAACTTCCGTAGTCCTGTTCCAACTGATAGAGCTTGGGCAAAGCATAACGTGTAACCAATTTATTCGGATCTCCTGCATAAATTCCGGAGATAAACGGATCGACAGCATAATCGAGGAAACTTTTTCCCAACCGGCGTTTGACAAGTTCTGCCAGTTTTTCGTTTGGATCGGTTCCTTTTGCACGGAAAGGTTCGCCCAGGATCCTGAATTTATCGTACCAGGTAAAAAGTGGTGTGGTAATGGCTGACCAAAGTCCTGAAGGAAGTGCGTTCCACTGGTTGTTTTTCCAGATCAGTCGGCATTTGGCACTGGGATCTGCTGTTTCGAGTGTACATTTTCCGGCCAGATCCTCAAACAATTCGGTCATTTCAGGATGCGAAACTACTCCTGTATTAGGGCCTGTTTCGTAAACAAAACCGCGCTCGCTGATGGTTTGGATCACCCCGCCGGTTTTAGCTGATTTATCAATGATCAGGAACTTTATTCCCGCTTTTTTCAGGTAAAGGGCTATTGTCAGACCTGTTAATCCGGCGCCAACAATAACGACTTCATGATGATTTGATTCTGCCATGGTTATACTGGTTTTGAAAAATTGGTTTGCCCGGCCTGTGTCAACGGATCGAATGAAGCCGCTACATTACGGATAAACAATTGACCATCAGGGGTAATCCGTATTTTTTCTTCATAAAGGCTGATGAGTCCGTCAGTTTCAAATTGATGAAGCAATCCAGGATTGTAAGTAGTCTGTCTTTTTATTTCGCCGGAAGTGAACCCGAGACGGTCTCCGATTTCGGCCCAGACAATTTGCTCGTTACACATCAATTCGTTGATGACTTCGCGCACAATCACTTGTTGATCGGTGAGCGCATATCCTTTGATGGTAGTTAATTCACCTTGGTTGATTTTGGCGATATATTGATCGATTGATTTGGTGTTTTGAGCATAAACCCCACTCAGCTGGCTGATTCCGGTAACACCAAAAGCATATACCTGACCCGTGGTGCGGCGGGTGCAATATCCCTGAAAGTTGCGGTGCAGTTGTTTGTTTTTTCGGGCAATGGTGAGTTCGTCGTTGGCGTTTGCATAATGATCCATTCCGATTGCTTCGTAGCCGTTTTGTGTAAGAAGTGAAAATGCAGCTTCGAACATTTTGATTTTTTCGTTGCTGGCAGGAAGTCCTGCGTTCTCTAGTTTTTTCTGAATTTTGCTTACCCATGGCACATGGGCATACGAAAAAGTGACCAGCCGATCGGGTTTCAGTTCTATCGCTTTCTGAATTGTTTCAGCAAAATTAACGGCTGTTTGTTTGGGCAAACCGTATATAAAATCAAGGTTTACAGCAATTTCTGGCGAATCCTGTTTTAAAAATGCCATTAACTCCTGAACCGGCATCCCGGGTTTATCGCGGTTCACAGCATCCAAAACTTCAGTGTCAAAATCCTGAATTCCGAGGCTGAAACGGTTGAATCCGGCCTTTTTTAGTCCGGTCATTTGCTCGAACGTAAGATAAGCTGGATTGACCTCGATGGCAATTTCAGGATCAGGAATAAATTTGAACGTTGAAAACAGCAGTTCATTGATTTCCTGAAGGTATTCAACAGGAATAGCGTTTGGCGTACCTCCACCGTAATGAATCTGCGAAACTCTTCGGTTTTTATCCAGCCTCGATGTCACCATTTTTATTTCCTGAATGAGGGCTTTATGGTAGGCATCCACCACATCGGCCTGCCGCAACGCATACGAATTACATCCGCAGAAATAGCACATTTTCAGGCAGAAAGGAATATGAATGTAAATGGAAATATTTTGAGGTTTCCATCCATTCGACTGATCGACAGCTTCCAGATATTTTGCCGGACCAAATTCGTCAGTAAAGAAATTAGCTGGTGGATAACTGGTGTATCGTGGAACCGGATGGTTGTATTTTTCGAGTAATTCGCGGTTAATCATAGCTTATCGTTTCCAGTCTGTTCGTTTCACCCAATCGGCAAGAAAACGGGCGTTTTCGACCGAAATGCCGGGCATGAAACCGTGGCCGAGATTGAAAATCCAGTTTTGATTGTTTTTGCCGAATTCGATATAAGGTTGCAGCGCCTTTTCAATTTCTGGCTGACTGGCGTACAACAATCGTGGATCAACATTTCCCTGTAAACCTATTTTCGGGTGAACGAGTTTTCTGGCTGTATCAAGCGAAGTTTGCCAGTCGATGCTTAAAAAGTCGCAATCATCGGGCGAAATAACAGCAATCCCTGTTCCCAGTCCTTTTGGAAAGAAAATAAACGGAATTCCTTTTTCGCGCACGGCATCTCCGATTTTCCGGATCGAGGGCATAAACATATCCTGATATAAGTCTGCCGGAATCAATCCGGCATGAGTGTCAAATAATTGAAAAACATCGACTCCGTGTTCAATTTGTCCTTGTGCATAAACAATTGAAAGTTCGGTCACTACATCAATTAATTGACGGGTTGTTTCTTTATTTTGATAGATGAATTTAATGGCATCCGGAAAATCACCCTTTCGACCCAATCCTTGAAGCATAAACAGCAAAACAGTGAGAGGTGCTCCGCAAAAGCCAATCAGTGGAGTTTCTTCTTTTTTTGTGCGGACGATTTGGTCAATTGCCGAATAGATGTAATTCAGTTTGGATGGATCAGCTTTAAGTCCGGCCAACGGATTTTCCCGAAATGCCAGTGGTTGATCGAAAACCGGACCACTATCGTTGAATTCCAGTCCCATGCCCAAGGCATGTGGGATAACCAAAATGTCGGAGAATAAAATTCCGGCATCAACACCCAAATCATCAATCGGAAGTAGTGTCACTTTGGACGCTACTTCCGGATTCTGCATCATTTGCCAGAACGTGTAGTTCTCTTTGATCTTCATATATGAAGGCAACACTCTGCCAGCCTGACGCATAAACCAAACAGGTGGCCGTTCGGTTCGCTCTCCACGGAGTGTTTTTAGTAGAATAGAATTTGTAGTCAAGATATTTAGTTTTAAATTTTAGAATTATTATCTTCTTCTGCTGTTATCGGTTTCTTTTTTATCCTCACTTCTTGGTGATTCAGATTTCCTGTTACTTTGCGGAGCTTGTTTTACTTGTGTGTTTGACCTGCTCTGACTGGATACAGAACCTGATTTTTCTCTCGGAGCAGAACTTCTTTGAGGTGATCCAACCTGATTTTGCGATCTGTTTGGCGTTGGTTTTGAAACTGATTGGCTTCGCGAATCAGTAGATCTTTTAGCCGATTGAACCTGATTTGCAGATCTGTTCTGTGTTGGTGCAGATTGACTCCTCGAAACAGAACTGCCTTCATTTTTGCTGCCTGACTTCATCTGCACTGGACCATTAGCAGAACCTGACCTTTTTTGGGCCGAATTAACATTGCTGTTATCTCTTGTCCGTGTTTGATTGGTCTCCGGCTGTACATTCGATCCCGGGCGTCTGTTTTCAATTACATTCCTTTGTCTTTCGTTCCTTCCTGAATTTGTCTTGCTGTTGTCCTGATACTGACGGTTATTTGACCGCTGCACATCATTGCCTCGCTGACGATTCGCCTGGTTGTTTGGCCTTCTTTGGTCCAGTTCATATCGATTTTTTACACCTGCATTCCGGCCCTCAAAAGTACGGTTAGGATACCTCGATGCGTAATCGCTTCTCCGGATGCGATTGTAATTGTCTCCTGAAAAATAAATATTACGGGTAGTTGAACGATGGTATGTATTATACCTGTTAACATGAACATGTACATGCCTTTGATATCTAAACGGAGAATAAGGCCTGTAATAACTGTACCAACTTGGATAATAGTCCCAATAGTATGGCGAATGGTAGGTAATGTATCGTGGGCTCCAGAAAAAAGAGAAAATCAACGGTGTGCGAACATACATTGGTTCGATGATATAATTTGAACCATAGATATAAGAGTCGCCAACAATTTGTACACGCGGATTTCCGTTCTGTACCCTTTCAATTTCAATGGTTGCAACGTCCTGATAAACAGCTTCATCCAGAACTGCCTGAACAACGACCAGCGAATTGCGGTCGGATGAATTTTCGAGTACCCGCAGGTAGTCGATATATCCATCTTCGTTCAGGTCGAGGTTTGAAATCCGGTTATCCGGATCGTTCAGCCTGCGTTCAAAGTCTTCCAGATTTTCTGAATCGCCGAAAATGGAAGCTACTGCATCCAAGTCGAGGTTGTCGCTTATGTCGTAACTTGCTGCACGAGCTGTAGTTACTGTGCGTTGTGCCTGCAAACTGAAGAAGCTTGTGCTTAAAGCCAAAACTAAGATCCCAATTTTTGTTTTCATGATCGTAAGTTTTAATTGTTTCCTGTTTTGCTGAAATTCGTTTTCAATTTTTTCAGCACAAGCTCTACTTCAAAAATACTGCCAGAAATGCTTTTTGGTTTAATTGTTGTTGAATATCAATTGATTGTGTGAAAACGGTAAAAGAGTACTTTGATGTATAAATCTTCAGAAATTTCATTACCAAAATTCCCTTCCCTATTTTGGGGAGGGGAGTCCGGTACTATTACCCTTTCAAAACCTTCAAGGCCTCATAAGTCGCTTCAATTGTTTTGTCAATCTTTTTCGAGGTGTGTGCCGCCGACATAAATCCGGCTTCGAACTGCGATGGAGCAAGATAAACACCGCTTTCCAATGACATTTTGAAAAATTTGGCGTAGGTGGCGGTATTGCAACGACAAGCATCGGCAAATGAATTCACTTTTGCTTCTCCAGTAAAAAATAGAGTGAACATGGAACCCACGCGGTTAACAACACCCGGAAAATTCAAGTCTTCCAAACATTTTTTAATTCCGTTGCCCAGACGTGCCGATTTTTCTTCGAGCATGTCGTAAAAACCATCGGTTTCGTCCAGAATTTTCAGGGTAGTAAGTCCGGCAGACATGGCAAGTGGATTTCCGGAGAGCGTTCCAGCCTGATAAACAGGGCCTTTTGGAGCCAGTTTGTCCATTATTTCCTGTTTGCCGCCATAAGCTCCAACAGGTAACCCACCACCAATAATCTTCCCGAAGCAAGTCAGGTCGGGAGTGATGCCAAGAATTTGTTGTGCACCTCCTTTTGAAAGGCGGAATCCGGTCATTACTTCATCGAAAATCAAAACGGTTCCGTATTTGGTGCAAAGATCTCTGACTCCCTGCATGAATTCTGGTTCAGGAATTACCACACCCATATTGCCGGTTACCGGTTCAATAATAACGGCAGCAATTTGCTCTGTGTAGCGATTAAATAATTCTTTGACTGAATCGAGATCATTGAAATGGGCGGTAAGCGTATCTTTTGCAGTTCCTGAGGTAACTCCCGGAGAATTAGGCGTTCCAAAGGTCAGTGCGCCCGATCCGGCTTTGATCAGAAAACTGTCGTTATGGCCGTGGTAACAACCTTCGAATTTTATGACCATTTCACGGCCTGTAAAACCGCGGGCCAAACGTAGTGCGCTCATGGTAGCCTCTGTTCCGGAGTTAACCATGCGAACACTTTCTATGGATGGAACCATCTTCTTTATTTGCACGGCCATTTCGGTTTCAAAAAGGGTAGGGGCACCAAAACTGGTTCCTTTGGATGCTGTTTTCTGAATAGCCATTATTACGTCGGGATGGGCGTGTCCCAAAATCATCGGGCCCCACGAACCCACATAATCGATGTATTCGTGGCCGTCGATGTCGAAAACTTTGGCTCCGTTGGCACTGGCAATAAACAGGGGATCACTGCCAACACTTTTAAATGACCTGACCGGTGAGTTTACACCACCCGGAATATGTTTTTGTGCTTCCTGAAATGCAGCGATGCTTTGGGTATATTGTTTCATGTTACAGTTCTTTGATGATATCCTGAGTGTGGTAGGATAAAATGATATCGGAACCAGCCCGTTTGATTGAGGTAAGGATTTCGCGAACCATCCTTTTTTCGTCTATCCAGCCATTGGCCGCTGCAGCTTTCACCATCGAATATTCTCCGCTCACATTGTAAGCGGCAATCGGGATGTTAAAATTGGTTTTTACCCGCTGAATAATATCCAGATAGCTAAGCGCAGGTTTCACCATGACAATATCTGCACCTTCTTCAATGTCAAGGGCCACTTCGCGCAAGGCCTCGTTTCCATTGGCCGGATCCATCTGGTAGGAAGAACGGTTCCCGAATTTTGGCGCGCTTTCGGCTGCTTCGCGGAAAGGTCCATAAAATCCGGAGGCATATTTGGCCGAATAGGCCATGATGGGCAGATTGTAAAAACCGTATTCGTCGAGAGCTTTGCGGATGACACCCACGCGTCCGTCCATCATATCGCTTGGTGCGACCATGTCAACGCCTTCCTGTGCAAGTGAAACCGATTGTCTGGCCAATGTAACCAGGGTGAGGTCGTTGTGAACGTCACCGTCAACAATGGTTCCGCAATGACCATGAACAGTATATTCACAATTGCAGATGTCGGCAATCACATATAAATCGGGCAATGCTTTTTTTAAGGCGCGTACTGCCTGCTGTACAATTCCGTTATGCTCGCAGGCCACTAAGCCATGTTCGTCTTTGTGTTCAGGAATACCGAAAAGAAGGACTGCCTGAACTCCTAATCCATAAAGGCGGCGGCATTCTTCAACCAGTAAATCGACCGATAATTGTGAATTGCCGGGCATAGATGATATTGGATTGTTTACACCAGTTCCCGGACAAACGAATAGCGGCATGACCAGATCGTCACGGGTTAAAATGGTTTCGCGTACTAAATTGCGTAAAACAGGGGTTTGTCTTAATCTCCTGAGTCGTGTTGTTGGGAAAGACATAATTAATTGGTTATAAGTTGTTTCTTCTGAAAATAATTGATAATGGCCGACGAAATTCCTTGTGAATTTGCCATGCCTGCTGTAATAAGCGGTTCGAGCCCACTTCGGATAACCTCTGCTGAAGTAGTTTGTCCTATGCAAACCAAGCGTAGTTTTGTTGTGTTCATTTTTTCTGAAACCAGTTTTAGTAAATTGCTGCATCCGGAAGGACTTGTGAGTATAATCATATCGTACTGATCACTCAGAATAAGTTGCAGTGTGCCTTCATTTATGGTGGACGGAATTACTGTTTCATAAAACAGCACCCTTGTACAGATGGCTTTTTTTGAGATTTTATCTTCGATCACCGACCGTGCAAGGTTGCCAATTGGGAAAAGGACCCGTTCGCCAGGGCTTACACGATGGTAAAAATCGGCAGAAAAATCTTCGGCTGTATTTCCCAGATTGATAAATTCTGCTGATGTGCCGTAACATTCAAGGTGTGCGGCTGTTTTTTTGCCAACTACCGCAATTTTCAGATGTTCCGGAAGTCCATAATTGTTCTGAAGGTCGAACAGGCGTGCAAAGAAAAACTTTAGGCCATTCGGGCTCGTAAATACAATCCAGTTAAACGAGTCGAGATTTTTTAGTTGCAACCATGATGGTTCATCGAGAGGAAGTGGTCGGATTTCAATGGTCGGCATTGAAATCAGGTTGGCTGATTCTTCCGATAAAAGGCTTTCCAGTTCGGCTGACTGACCAGCCGGGCGGGTAGAAATGAACACCTTATCTTCAAGTAATTTGCTCATTTTGTTTAATTTGTAGGTTTGATTGATTTTATTTGGTTCAAAATTTCGAGCGCTCCTTTTCCGAGCATTTTTTCTGCCATTTGAACTCCGAGTTCGGCGCCTTTGCTTATTTCCCCCGAAATGGTTTCGTTGATAAACTGGCTTCCGTCAACTGATGCAACAAATCCCGTCATTGTTAATATGCCGTTTTCAACCTTCGAAAAACAACCAAGCGGAACCTGACAGCCTCCCTGCAAATGTGCCAGAAAAGCACGTTCGGCAGTAATGGCATTCCATGTTTCAATGTGATTGATTTTTTCCATCAAAAGCTCAACTTCAGGATCGTTTAAACGAATTTCGATGGCAATTGCACCCTGGCTGACTGCTGGCACAATCATTTCAGGATCTATTATTTCGGTGATGTATTTTTCAAGTCCTAAACGTTGAAGTCCGGCAGCTGCCATGATCATTGCATCACAATGGCCGTCTTCCATTTTTTGAAGTCGCGAATTGACGTTTCCGCGGATATCTTTGATGATAATCTGATTGTTCATTTTCATTAATCCGGCCTGGCGACGTAAACTGGAAGTGGCAACTACATCGCCCGCGCCAAGTTCCGACAGCTTTTTGCCACCTTTACTTACCAACGCATCGCGAAATTCACCACGTTCAAGTACTGCACCCAGTTTTAAACCTTCAGGCAAGGTTGTAGGAAGGTCTTTAAGGCTGTGAACAGCCAAATCTACCGACCCATCAAGCAGCGCATTTTCAATTTCTTTAGTGAATAAACCCTTGTCGCCGATTTTTGAAAGCGCAACATCAAGAATTTTGTCGCCTTTTGTTTTAATAATTTTCAGTTCAACCTGAAGTTCAGGAAATAAATTTTCGAGCGTGGCTTTTACCTTTTTTGCCTGATAGAGTGCCAGTTGGCTGCCACGAGTTCCAATTCTTATGTTTTTTTTCATTGAGTTCGGTCAAGGGTAAACCAAATTGGTTTGCTGTCAGAAAATTTTAGACGAATTTAAATAAATCATTGATGGTTTTTAACGAATCGATGTTTTTTCCGTTATCCGTTAAATCTTTCAGGTTTTTAATCAGCAAACGGGTGTATCGATGGGTAAGGTGTTTGGCATAATCATCCACAATTTCCTGCATTTCTGGAGTGCTTAACTTTCGATAGGTTGATAATTCTTCGAGGTTAATGGCCTGAAGGTTTGTGGTTATAGTATTAATTGCCGGGCGCAACGAGCGGCTTGCCAGCCATTCTGTATAATCTGCCACAACTTCATCGATTATTATTTGTGCTTTGGCCGCACTTTCTTTTTTCTTTTCGGAGGTTTGACTAACTATTTTCTGAAGATCGTCAACACCAAGAACGCTGATGTTTTCCAGTCCTGCCACTTCTTTGTCAATGTTTCGGGGAACCGATAAATCAACATAAACCTGGGCTTTATTGCATCTCAACTTCAGGGACTTCATTACCATTTCTTTGATTATCAGTGGTTTGGGCGCTGAAGTGGCGATCATGATGATATCACTTTCATGCAGATAATCTTCAAAATGATCGAATGGAACTGTTACTCCATTGTATTTGGCGGCTAACTTTTCAGCCTTTTCGTGGGTCCGGTTGGTAACAGTAACTTTGCCAACACCTTTTTTTACTATGTTTTGCAGTGCCAAATTTCCGGTTTCTCCGGCTCCAATCAGCAATACACTTTTATCGTTTGCACCGTTGAGCAGGCACGAACACATTTCGACCGCAGCACTACTTATTGAAGTGATACCAAGCTTGATGCCTGTTTCGGTGCGGACACGTTTGCCCACTTCAAACGATTTCTGGAAAAGACGCATCAAAACTGCATCTGTCAGCGCGGCTTCTGTACACCTGATGTAAGCTTCCTTCACCTGACCAATAATCTGATCTTCGCCAATTACCAGCGAATCAAGACCCGAACTGACCTCAAACAAATGACGCACTGCTCCGGTATTTGACCGGTGGTAAAAGTAATGCCAGCAATGGTCGGTGACTTGTTTGAACTTTTTAATCACTTCATACACCAACTCAAATGCAGTTTGATTGTCGTGCACATCCTGAGAAAAGTATATTTCCGTTCGGTTGCAGGTCGAAATCAGCACCAAATCGGAGATTTCAGTTTCCCGTTGCAACATTTCAGAAAAGGGAATAATTTCCTCTTTTGAGAATGAAAATTTTTCGCGGACTTCGAGAGGTGTCGTTTTATAGCTAATTCCTATCAGGCCAATCATGTTTTTATCTTTATCTAAATAGCTAATGTGAAATTCATTGATAGCAAACCATAAAACAGACTTCAGGAGTTTATGTTTCCAGAATGTCAGCTCTTTTTATGGAAAAATGCTTGAATCGGGGTATTAGCTGCAAGATGGCGGTGGCCGGCAGAAATTGTATTCGGAAGTAAATGAATGATGGGCAATTATGTCGTGAACGAAATAAATCAGCTTTTCTTTTTGGCAAACTGCTGGTGGTCGAACGGATGAAACAGCGTAATTATCAAATTTTTCCTGAAACTTGTAATCGTGAAATTGAAAAGTGGATTTGGCTATTCCACAGGTTTTCGTTTGAGGTTCAACCTGAATTTTTTTTACTTGAACCTGTTGGCCTGGCTCGTTATCGGCATTACCCTTGAACATACCTGTAGCGAAGCCGAAGAAGTAGAATACGGCCATTAACAGATAGGGTAGCGGACTCGATAATATTCCAAATAGAAACACAGGCAGCTTGTTTAGTTTAAATCTTTTGTCAATATTTTCCTGACAAGGCAACAAATTTAGTATTTATGAATGAATAAAGACGATTCTGATGGTTGATCTTTGTCAATATACAATTTACGCTTTCAGGTACAAATTGCTGTCGCCGTAACTCAGGAAACGGTAATTGTTTCCCAGGGCATGTTCGTATATGGTGCGCCATTCTTTGCCCAGATAGGCTGAAATAAGCAACAGAAGCGTACTTTGCGGCTGGTGAAAATTGGTGATCATCCCATCGGTCATCCTGAAACAGTGTCCCGGAGCAATAATGATTTGTGTTGAGGCCGAAAGAAAATCAGTTTGACGCATGTCCATTATGCCAATCAGCGCATTTAGAACTTCTTTGTCCTGAAAGATATTTTCTTCTTTCTGATAGGCTTCCCATTGCGAAACTTTCAGATCAGTAATCCCTATTTCAGGATTTTTTATTGCCTGAACGCCCAACCAGTAAATGCTTTCCAGCGTCCTGACCGAAGTCGTTCCAACTGCGATTTTCTTTCCGGAGTGTTTAAGAAGCTGATTCAGAAAATCTCGCCGGATGTAAAAATGTTCGGAATGCATGTCGTGCCCCGAAATGGTTTGGCTTTTCACAGGTTGAAACGTCCCGGCACCAACGTGCAGGGTCAGTTCTGCCAGTTCGTGGCCATCGTCCTTCAAATTATTGAATACTTTCTCGGTAAAATGCAAACCCGCGGTGGGAGCGGCTACCGAACCTTTTATTTTGGAATACACAGTTTGGTAACGCTCCAGATCGCTATGCTCTGTTTCGCGGTTCAGGTATGGCGGAATGGGCAACGATCCCGCATTTTCGATGATTCGTGAAAATTCAAAATCAGGATTGTTCCAGCTAAAGCGGATGAGGCTTTTGTTATTTTTCGGATCAGTTTGTTCGGCGCAAAGTTCGATTTCGGTGTCATCGATCCGGACGATTTTCCGCAAACGTTCGCCTTTCCACTTTTTCTGGTTGCCGGTCATGCATTTCCAAATACACGATTTGGTGGCCTGAAAAGCGATCTGGTAATCGGATGGTTCAACCGGACCGAGGCAAAAAACTTCTATTTTGGCTCCTGTTCCTTTCAGGAAATGTAGCCTTGCGCGAATGACTTTGGTGTTGTTGAAAACCAGCAAACTATTGGCTGGTAAGTATTTTGTCAGATCCCGGAATTGTGCATCCTGAATTTGTCCGTCTTTCCAGACCAGCAATTTTGACTGATCGCGTTCGGCCAGCGGATATTTGGCGATTTTAGCACCCGGCAATTCATAGTCATATTCACTGGTGGATATGGCTGTTACCTGTTCGAGTAGTTTATTTTTGTTTTCCATAGAATTGAAGCGGCCAAAACTACGGAAATAAAGGCTTTGGTCAAAATTACTTTGAGGTTAAAATCAAATGCCTTATGTCTTTTATCTTCCATCTTGTATCTTTTATCGTAGTTTTGTGTAAAATTTTTCAAGATGATAAAAGCTGGAGACAAAGTAAAATTTTTAAACGCTGTTGGTGGCGGTGTTGTAAAATCGGTGATCAACAAAACAATGGTCAGTGTGGAAGATTACGATGGTTTTGAGGTTCCGACACTAATTAGCGAATTGGTGGTTTTGGATGACGCGAATTCGATGAACGCGGAAAAACGTCAGGCGAAAATTCGGTCAAATGAAAAGAAAGAAGTAGAAGCGCCGGTAAAAAAGGAGTTGCCAAAAGCGGAGCCAAAATATGTTTCAGGAAAAGATGCCCCCGATTTTTACATGGCTTTTGTTCCGCAGGATTCGAACAATCCAGTGGAGGGCGAACTGAAAGTTTACATGGTGAACGACAGCAACAATTTTGTGCTTTATAATTACAGTCACCTGAAAGATAAACTTTACAAAAGTGTTGAATCAGGGAAAATGAACCCGAACAGCAAACGATACCTCGAAAGTTTCAGCCGTTTCGACCTGAACGAGTTGCCAGACTTTCAGTTTCAACTGGTGTTTTTCAGAGAAGAATCCCCGAAGCTGGAAGCGCCGGTTGTGAAAAGTTTTCGACTGAATCCTGTGAAGTTTTACCGCATGAACAGTTATGCCAAAACTCGTTTCTTCGCGCAGAATGCCATGATTTTCCCTTTGTTGGGGCCAGATATGGAAGCCGAAATGGCAAAATTATCAGATACTGACCTGACTCAGATCACACTTGACAAAGAAGGACCAAAAGTGGAGGTTAAAAAAACTGTTTCCATGGATTTGGTGGAGGTTGACCTGCATGTTCACGAATTGCTTGAAGATACGCGCGGCCTTTCGAACCACGAAATGCTGGAAGTTCAACTGGGGCGTTTTCGAAATGAGCTGGAAACTGCCATTGCAAACAGAACCAGGCGGATTGTATTTATCCACGGAATCGGCAACGGAACCCTAAAACAGGAACTCCGCAAGGAACTCAGTACCAAGTACAAAAAATACTGCTTTCAGGATGCCAGTTTTAAGGAATATGGATTTGGGGCAACAATGGTGATTCTCCGGAACGTATAAAAGTTCCAGGTTTCAAGTTTCATGTTCCAGGCTGTGATGATAAGTGCTTGGATATTGGTTATTTGGACTTTGTAAATATCCAATTTCGAATATTCAATACCCAATATCCAAATAAAAACAAACTTGGAACATGGAACATGAAACCTGAAACTAATTTGTCATCTTTGCCGCGCAGACCGCTCTATCGCCTTCCGAGTGATCGGGAGAAGGAAAGTCCGGGCAACGCAGGGCACCATGCTTCTTAAAAGGAAGGCGGGCGAAAGCTTGCAGTAAGGTAACAGAAAACGACCACCTGGTTTTGACGTGTCGCGACTGGGAACGGGTGAAAAGGCGAGGTAAAAGCTCACCGGTGGTTGTGGCAACACAATCAGCCGTACTTCTGATGGGTTGCAAAGCCAAATATATCACGATTTTTCGGTACGCCGGAATACAGAACGGCCCGTTTTGATTTTTCGGAAGTCGTGAGGGGTAGGCTGCTGGATCGGGTAAGTGATTGCCCGGGTAGATAAATGATAGAGGTTTCCCGAGTAATCGGGGAATACAGAACCCGGCTTACAGGTTTGCGTTTTTTATTACAAAAATAAGGCGATCATTTTCGGATGATCGCCTTATTTGGTTTTAACGGAATTGTAAATTTAGCTCATCCATTTTTAATTGGCACCCTTACCGATCGATATTCTATTTTGAACAAAACGTTGAAGTGGGGCGTTATCTCATCAAATCTATAATTCATTAATTAATATTTCTGAGATCGAAACCTCCAGCAATTTCAGGAGGTTTGGCCTAGTTAAAATTTCGCAAACAGGCTGCTATTAGCTTTCAAGTTGTTATTAAACAGTTATTTAGCATCTGATTTCCATTTTCGATGGATTATGCAG
>JANONW010000287.1:0-24154 GCA_031421065.1 Prolixibacteraceae bacterium | reverse complement strand
CTGTATTCACCAGTTTTTCAACCGAGTTGAACTTCTGCAGTTCAGTTACTACAAATTTCAGTGTATCCAGAATCGGTTGCGGGCCATTAACAACCACCGAATCGGGACTGATTTGAATTTCTCCTGAAATCTGATATTGTTTTTTTAGGTTCACTGTCACAACTGGTTTCACTTTTACCCGTTTCCTTCCCATTCTGTCATATTGAAAATGGAGAGTGTCGGGGCTAATACTTAGGATTTCAATTTCATTTGATAACTGATATGATAAATCGGACATGAATTGTTTGGTTGGAAAGTCGAAGCTGGTTCTTCTTGTTTCCGTCATCCTGTTGTCTGTCATGTCGTTCACATTAAAATCGAAAGGAATAAATAGGAAGCTTACCTTATTTCGTATGATAGTGAAGCCAAATGCCTTTATTCTTATATTGAATTGTTCGGGAAGTTTGTTTGTCAGCATTTTATTGTTTGGCAGGTTGCTGTATGTCACAGGGATACTAATATCGACCGTATAGCTTTTGCTCAGGGCATTCAGAAACCAAAATCCACTTGCTATGGCAACGCAGACCACAAATGCAGCAACGCGCTTATCGTTCTTAAAATATACCTGTTTCAAGTATTTTACTACTTTATATGCCCCGTTTGTTTTCACGGGTTCAAATATAAATAAAAGGGCCGACATAGTGCCGGCCCTTTTATAATTCATCAGTAGGTTCAATTATTTCTGAACCTGCACGTCACTCATGTCTTTTACGATTGCAGCTTTATCGACCCTGATTTTCACATTGTCGTCAACCTGAAGTAATACGGTATTGTCTTTAAGTTCAAGGATTTTTCCGTAGATTCCGCCAGTTGTAACTACTTTGTCACCTTTGGCAATACTGTTGCGAAAAGCAGCAAGTTCTTTTTGTTTTTTCATCTGAGGCCTGATCATGAAAAAATAGAAAACTACGATAATCAAAACCAAAGGAAGAAATGTCATGATTGGATTTGGTTCGGCACCTGGTGCCGGTTGTCCCATTAATAAGTAATTCATTTGTAAAGTTTATTTAATTTAACTGTATATTTCAATTAACTCGTTTGTTATATTTGCTTTTATAAATAGTTGTTTTTTAGGTTGATCGGCATTCGAAAACAAGGTTATTGTTTTTAGTTGCCTTCCGACTTCTCCTGCTGAATTGTATATCACTTCAATTTGTCCTTCTTGTCCGGGAGCGATGGTTTTATTGGAAATATTTACTCCCGTACATCCGCATCCTGAATCGACATCGTTTATTATCAGTGTTTTTGTTCCTTCATTTTTGAAAACAAAGGTGAAAGATACTACTTCTCCAGCCTTCATCGATCCAAAATTATGCATTTCTTCTGAAAAGGCAAATTTCGCAACTCCTGTTTCATTCTCCGGTTTGGCTGGCACTGTCTTTTTTGTTCCTGAATTACACGAAGCAAGCAAAACCGCGAATAGGATAAAAACCAACTTGGCCGGTTTTAACTTTTGCCTTTTGCCTTTTGTCTTTTGCCTTGCCTTCATCCGATTTCTTCTTCACCAATCAAACCGCGCCCTGCCTTTAATATTTTGTTCGCTTTCTTTAAATCTTTCAAGGCTTTATCAAGTATTCCGTTGATAAAATTCCGGCTTTTTTCGGTGCTGTAATATTTCGACAATTCTATGTATTCGTTCATGGTGACCTTTGTTGGGATAGAAGGAAAATACAGGAATTCGCTCAATGCCAGTTCAAGTATCAGGTTGTCGATAAAAGCAATTCGTTCGATGTCCCAGTTTTCCGTGTGCTGTTTTATCAGTACCACATTGTCGGAGTGGTTCAGTACCACTTTCCGGTAAAGGTCTTTGGCAAACTGACGGTCCTCGTCATCCTTAAACATCGGTAGCAAGGCTTGCCGTTCATCGCTGTCTTCCCTGAACTTTTTAAAAGTCTTCAGGATCATACTCACCACAAAATCAAGGTCATCGTTCCAGTAAATGCTTTGTTCTTCGAGCAACGATTCAATGTCGTCGTTGTCAAGTATCAGGTATTTAAAAATGTCCTCAATCAACTTTCGGTCGTTGGCATGTGATTGCTGTGGAGCTTGCATGTACTCTTTGTAAAAGTCCTGATCAATCAGTGTCACATAAAGTTTACGGATCAAATCTTCGTTATTGATCCAGGTGAGTTTGGAAGATTCGAGATACTTGTTTAGCGAAATGTTGACCTTGAGCTGACTTAGCAGCAGGTTGTTTACAAACCGGGTATTGGGTACAAGATCTTCGGCAGTTGGCCGGTGTTTTTTCAGGCCAAGATCGATGCGTTCCCCGGCAAACTTCTGAATGTCAAGAACAAGCGCCATCAGATAATGATAGAGATCGAATGTTTTCTGTAAGCTAAAAAAGAGTTCTTTTTCAGTGTTGTTGATCGAGGTATCGGGTGAAGTAAAGAACGCGTATAGTATTTGCAATACTTTGATCCGAATTATTCTTCTGCTAATCATTGTCTTATGACCTGTTTAAATATGGGAGGGCAAAGTTAGGATTTTTTCTTATAACAGTTGAAAGCAGGATCGTTTTATTGGATGAAAAGGAATTTTTTAACCATATAGTCATCGGAAGTTTTGAAACTCCAACCTCAAAACAGATAACTTTGCATTGAGATCTGTAATTGGCACTTGTATCAAACGAAACTTGCCGGCGCTTCACGCAATGCAACAAATTGCAAAATTTAACCCACCGACTGTGGCTGTGCAGTTGCCAAATTTACTAACTTGCATTTTTAAGAATTACTTCGAGTTATAACATGGAGCAACAAAACAGCGATGTCAGCCAGCGGATATTTATCAGGAACATGATGTGTTCGTGCTGTGCGCGCGTGGTTAAGGAAGATCTGACCAAACTTGGCGTTACGGTACTCGATGTTAAATTGGGAGAAGCGACTGTAATTTACGATCCTGAAAAAATCAGCAGAAAACAAATTGACGAAGTATTGCTGGAATTGGGCATGAGCCTGATAAGCAATAAAGGTGAGATACTGGTTGAGCAAATAAAACAAACGGTTATAGAGCTGGTACATTACATGAACAACGTGGACTCGATTGTTCGTAAATCGGAATACCTTGTAGAAAAAATGGGTAGAAGCTACCAAACTTTATCCAAGCTGTTTTCAAAAGTCGAACCCATTACCCTCGAAAAATACATCATCCTGCAAAAAATTGAACGGGTAAAAGAACTGGCCATGGAAGATAAAATTTCGATGAGCGAAATCGCATGGATGATGGATTACAGCAGCCCTCACCACCTTTCCAATCAATTCAAAATCATTACCGGCATTTCACTTTCCGATTTTAAAAAAGATCCCGCTGCTTACAAAAAGCCAATCGACAAATTGTATTAAATACCGCATTGCCGTATTATATAAATCATCTACAAAGTTTTGTACATCTGCATTTTTTTGATGCTGTATTTTTATCCCATTAAAAATTACACCATCATGAAAATAACAGAAGAAGTAAGAATTCGCGACAATGGCTTTGTTTTTAATTCGAAAACCGGTGACTCATTTAATGTAAACCCTACCGGTCTGGAGCTGACAAAGCTGATTGCCAGGGGACATGATTTTGACACAATCAAAAACATATTTCTGGAAAAATATGATTTGGACGACCTGACCTTTGAGAAGGACTTTTACGAGTTTTGCGCCCTGATCAAATACCATCAGATTACCACCACCGAAGATCCGCTCGATTTTAAATAAACCCGAACATGGCAAAATTAAAAATAACAATAGCTGTAACCGGGCTCAACAATACCGATAATCCCGGGCCTGGTGTGCCGGTCATCCGATCGTTAAAAGCATCTCCCGAATTCGATTTAAGAATTATTGGCTTGGTTTACGAAACACTGGAACCCGGTATTTACATGGAAGGCTTGTGCGATAAAATATTCCAGATCCCGTATCCATCAACAGGTTCCGAGGAATTGATCGACCGGATCGAGGAAATTCACCGGCGCGACCCAATTGATGTATTGATCCCCAATTTCGATGCTGAACTGTTTTCGTTCATGAAAAATGAAGAACGTCTTCTCCGGAGCGGTATCCATACATTTTTACCCACGATGAAACAGTTTCAGGAACGCGACAAAGACAAACTTCCTGAATACGGTGAAAAATACGGGATTAATGTCCCTGCAAGTTTAAACCTGGGCAGCCAGAACCAGATTTCGGAAATCAAGGATAAATTTAAGTACCCGGTGATGGTCAAGGGGAAGTTTTACGATGCTTACATTGCTTACAACTCGGAGCAGGTAAAACAGGCTTTTAACAAGATTTCGTCGAAATGGGGCTTGCCTGTCATTATTCAGGAATTCGTGAAAGGCACTGAAGTTAATGTAATCGCATTGGGCGACGGGCAGGGAAATACCATTGCTGCTGTTCCGATGCGGAAACAATACATCACCGACAAAGGAAAAGCCTGGGGCGGAATCACCTTGTCGGACGATAAAATGCTGGATATTACCCGCAGCCTGATCCGTAAAACCAAATGGAAAGGCGGAATGGAGCTTGAACTGATAAAAACGGTAAAAGGAGAATACTACCTCATCGAAATCAATCCGCGTATTCCGGCATGGGTTTACCTCGCCGTTGGCGCCGGACAAAATATTCCTGAAGCATTGGTGAAACTCGCATTGGGACAAGAAGTTGCCACGATGGAATCTTATGCCTCAGGAAAGATGTTTGTGCGTTACTCATATGACATCATCGTTGATTTGGAGAAATTTGAAACAATAGCAATGAACGGAGAAATTTAAAATAGGAAAGTCATGGAAAAAATAAAATACGATAAACCGACAATCAGTAAGATTAATGCAGGGACGCCCAGTAAATTCGGATTACCTGTAAAACAAAAAGTAATATCAGAAATCGATGGGATTAAAGTTTCTTCGCTTATGGACGAATACGGATCGCCACTTTTTGTTATTTCAGAAAAAACCATCCGGGAAGTTCATGCTGAGGCAAAGAGGGCCTTTGAAACCCGCTATCCCAAAGTTCAGTTTGCATGGTCGTATAAAACCAATTACCTCGATGCCGTTTGCAGCATTTATCACGACGAAGGTTCATGGGCCGAAGTGGTCTCCGGTTTCGAGTTTGAAAAGGCACTTTCAAATGGAGTAAACGGTTCTCAAATACTTTTTAACGGGCCTGACAAATCGGAATCAGATTTAATCATGGCCATCGAAAATAATGCATGTATCCACATTGACCATTTCGACGAGCTTTATTTGCTGATTGAAACAAGCCGCAAATTGCAGAAAAAAGCCAGGGTGGCAATCCGAATAAATCTCGATGCGGGAATTTATCCGATTTGGGACCGTTTTGGTTTTAATTACGAAAACGGTGATGCGTGGAATGCCATCAACCGGATTATGCTGGCCGAAAGCCTCGAAATGATTGGCCTGCACACCCACCTCGGTACGTATATTATGACCCAGTCTGCTTATGCCATCGCTGCTGCCAAGCTGGCAAACCTTTACGTGGCCATTCACCGGAAATTCGATTACTGGCTAAAATACATCGACATGGGTGGTGGGTTTGCTTCAAAAAACACCTTGAAAGGCGCGTACATGCCGGGTAACGAAACCTGTCCGTCGTTCGACGAATATGCCGAGGCCATTTCGAACGCGTTGATTTCTTCTGAAATCCCTCACGAAAACTTACCGGTGCTGTTTCTTGAAACCGGACGCGCTTTAATCGACGATGCCGGATATTTGTTAACCACGGTAATTGCAAACAAACGGTTGAACAATGGAAGGCGTTCGATGGTCATCGATGCCGGGGTTAATTTGTTGTTCACTTCATTCTGGTATAATTTAGGAGTTTATCCAACCCGGGAGTTGGAAAATGCAGAGGAATCAACTATTTACGGCCCTTTGTGTATGAATATCGATGTCGTCCGCGACGCCATTGTTTTTCCACAGGTAAAAACCGGCGAACAATTGGTCATCGAACGGGTTGGCGCCTACAACATCACACAATCGATGCAGTTTATCACCTACCGGCCAAACGTGGTACTGATCGATCTGGAAGGAAAAACGCACATTATCAGGAAAAAGGAAACATTGGACACGTTCAAAGAGGCGGAGGAAAATCCGAAGAGAAAAAAATAATTCGTTGACTCACCCCAAGCCCCCCGAGTGCTCGGGGGCTTTTCCCCTCTCTACTCGTAGAGAGGGGAAAAGGGAGCACAGCGACCTCTGGGTGAGTGAGAAAAATCAATATTAATGAGCGATAAACCAACACATATTTCACGTGCCAGAGAACTTCGTCAGAATATGACTAAGGCAGAAAAACGATTATGGAATTATCTTAGAAACCGTCAATTTCATAATCTAAAATTTCTGCGGCAGCATCCTGTAATTTATCAAACTACAAACATTCAGGTCAACTATTTCATACCTGATTTTTATTGTGCTGACAAAAAAGTCATCATTGAATTAGATGGAAAGATTCATGATTTTCAGAAAAATGAAGATGAATTTCGTGATGAAATATTGAGAGATCAAGGATTGAGGATATTGAGAATAAAAAATGAAGAGCTTGAAGACATTTTTCAAGTACTTAACAAGATTGAAAAATTTGTGTTTTCAAACGACTAAAATTCACTCACCCCAAGCCCCGCAAGCAGGGCTTTTCCCCTCTCTACTCGTAGAGAGGGGCAGAGGGAGCACAGCGACCTCGGGGTGAGTGATGAAATAAATAGATAAATTGACTTTATAAATGAATAATGTAAATTATTAAAAGTTCGGAATACCAACATGAGTAAAACCAAAAATATAATTGGCAAGGAAATCCTGTTTTCTGTTTTGAACAGTTATTCTCAGGTGTTTTTTTCCACCTCGAAAGTGCTGGCAATCTTTTTGGTATTCATCAGCTTCTTCGATTACGGTGCAGGCATTGGAGGTTTGATTGCCGTTGCCATTGCCAATTTACTGGCTCATTACCTGGGTTACAATGCCTATTTCCTGAAATCAGGACTTTATGGCTTTAACAGTTTGCTGGTCGGATTGGGAGTTGGTTTGATTTTTCAGCCATCAATTGAACTTTATGGGCTCATTGCCATAACGGCCACAACCTGTTTCTTTCTGACTATTGTTTTTCAGGGAGTACTCGGGAAATACGGATTGCCATTTTTAAGCATGCCGTTTTTGGTCACGATATGGATTGTAAGTTTATCGGGCGGCCAACTTACCGCGCTGAACATCAGCGAACGTGGAATTTACACCTACAACGAACTCTTCGGACTGGGAGGCCACAAGATGGTTGATCTGTACAACTGGCTTGAAGCATTGGTCAGTTCCTCCTTTATCCGGATTTACTTTTATTCGCTCGGGGCCATCTTTTTTCAGAAAGGCCTGCTCGCCGGAATCATTATTTCGCTCGGTCTGCTCATTTATTCGCGCATTACCTTTATGCTTTCCATACTGGGTTACTCGGTTTCGTACCTTTTCTATATTGCGGTCGGCATCGAGTTTAATTCGTTGAGCTATACATTTATAGGCTTCAATTATATATTGACAGCTGTTGCGCTGGGCGGATACTACCTCATCCCGGGTCGTACCAGTTATGCCTGGATTATCATCCTGTTGCCTTCTGTCGTGTTGATCACCATCAGCACCCAGCAGCTTTTCGCGATTTTTCGGATTTCGCCCTACTCGCTTCCGTTTAACATGGTGGTGCTGATGTTTCTTTATGCCTTGAAACTTCGGGAAAAAAGGCCGGGCGGCCTGCTCGAAACTCCTGTACAGTTGGGCAATCCGGAGAAAAACCTCTATCTGCAATCGGGCAACCTGAAACGGTTTCCGGCAAGGTTTCCGGTAGCGGCTTCATTACCGTTTTTTGGCGAATGGGAGATAAGTCAGGGGCACAACGGCGAACACACACACAAAGGCGCCTGGCGACATGCCTGGGATTTCATTGTAACCGATAAGAACGGCAAGCAGTTTAAAGGCAGCGGCGATTATCCTGAAGATTATTTCTGCTTCGGAAAAGTAGTTACCGCTCCATTCAATGGGACTGTTATAGAGGTCGTAAATTCGATACCCGATAATATTATCGGCGATGTGGACACCAAAAATAACTGGGGGAATACAGTGATCCTTGAACACAGCCACAATATTTACTCCAAACTTTCGCACTTAAAATATCATTCGGTCGAAGTGAAGGAAGGCGATCGGGTTAAACAGGGTCAATTATTGGGAAAATGCGGAAATTCGGGCCGTTCGCCCTATCCGCACCTGCATTTCCAGTTTCAGACCACACCCTACATCGGCTCACCAACTCTGGATTACCCTTTTGGACATTATCTGCTGAAAGGCGACAAATATACTTTCGAAACTTTTTCGATTCCCCAAAAAGGGCAGTTGGTCGCCAATCCGGTAAAGAATGAGATGTTGGCCAAAGTCCTTCATTTTATTCCCGGACAACAAATTTCAGGTGAAATTTTGGTCGAATCCGTTAGAACTGGAGTTCAGGTTCAAAAAAGCACCTTTAACTGGAAAATAAATACCGATGTTTTCAATTCGACCTACCTCGAAAGCGAAGAAGACGGCTCGATTGCGTATCTTTATAACAACGGGAACCTGCACTATTTCACCAATTTTACCGGGAAAAAAGAAACACCATTGTACTGGTTTTTCCTGACGCTTTTTAAAGTTCCGCTGGGATTTTTGCCCAACAGTAAAATATCCGACCAGGTTCCGGTAAATATGATGTTTGGCGGAATACTAAAATTCCTTCAGGATTTTATTGCCCCCGTATTTTTATTCCTGAAAGTGGATTATACGCTCGAAATAAAAAAAGCAGGCGATATTCTTTCGTTGGGCAATGTGAAAATGGTTTCGGCAATCACCAAAAAGATTGCAGGACGTGAAACAGACAAATATGAATTCAACATCAGCATAAAAGAAAACGGGGGGTTTGAAATTGAAATTCGATCTAACGATTTAAAAATTCAGATGACATGTCGAAACGAATAGTATTACTAAGCCTTTTTATAGTTTTTCTGCTTGCGGTAAAAGCACAGGAAAAACTAAATTATGTGATCGTCGATAAACGATCTTACGATCTTTTCGAGGAAAAGAAATGGGATGAATTGATCCAATTCTCTGAAGAAGCCCGTAAACAGGGGATCGATTTCTTTTACCTTCAGGTTCGTACCGGGATTGCCTGGTACAATCAGGGGAAATGCCGAAATGCGGCCGGATGGTTTTTAAAAGCTTACGCGAACGACCAGTCGTTCGAATGGCTTCAGGAATATGTGTATTACAGCCTGATTTTCAGTGGACGTCAGTTAGAAGCAATCAAATACGCCCCGTTCTTTTCTGACGCCATGAAAAAGAAAATCGGCTTTCGGGAAACCGGCATTATGCGCATTGCATATGAAACCGGATACAGTATTAATCCTGATTTTGAAAGCCTGAAAACCAGCGCGTTTAGCACCGAGGTCAATCTGGGCGGAGATTATGGCGAAGGTGATTTCCTGAAAAATTACAATTTTCATTCGGTGGATATCAGTCACCGGGTTGCGCCCAATTTTACACTGAACCACAACCTTACCTATATCGGGATGAACCGCGAAACCGTGGTGGATCGGGCAGGACAAACCAGCTCGCCCACCAGCATCAATCAATTACAGTACTTTATAAATCCGGTTTTTGTACTCGGTAAAAAACTGAACATTTCGCCATCGCTGAATTTCATTTTCGGGAGTGGCGATGTTTATGCCGGCTATTTAAACAGGGATTCATTAAAGGCATTAAGCCTTACGAAAAAATCGTACAACGATGTTGTCTTCTCGACTGCTGTTTGGTCCGATTTTAGAAATTTATCTCCAGGCCTGGAAATAAATGTAGGAAACATTAACGAATCAAACTTCACCCAGATGTCGGTATGGGCGACTTACTATCCGCTTTCGAATACCAAACTCTATTTCACACCCAAAGTTTATTTTAAATCTGGAACCGACGGTTTTGGCTGGAATGCTATGGGGATTTCAGGAGGGGCACAGCTCGGAAAGGTTCATTTTTACGGTCAGTACCTGTTTGGCGATATGGAAAATTTTGTGGAATCGGCAGGTTATCCGATTTCAAATTTCCCCGGAAAATCAGACCGCAAAATGATGGGAAGCGTTTATTTCCCACTAGGAAAAAAATACCAGTTTGTCTTCAGGTATATCAATCAAAACGTGATTGAAAAATATCAGGTTTATACCGGAGGGATAAAAAGTAATACATTGGAATATAATTATTTAAAACACACAATAACAACCGGAATATCATGGAATTTTTAAAAAAGAGTACCTCTATTTTTGTTTTTATGATCGTAGCGAATGCCGCATTTTCGCAGGTCAATCAGGACGCTTTACAAGCCGCATTTTCGAAAAGTTATGCCTTTGAAAAGAACGGCAATTATACGGCTGCCCTCGATCCGCTTAAAAAAGTTTACGACGAATCATCCTACGAATTAAACCTCCGGTTGGGTTGGTTAAACTACAATGCCGGTTTATTCGACGAATCCATCATTTTTTACAGCAGGGCACAAAAACTCAAACCTTATTCGGAAGAAGCCCGTTTCGGGTTGATTTTGCCGATGGCCGCATTGGGAAAATGGAACGATGTGATTAAAATATATGATGCAATTCTGGAAACAAGCCCAAACAACTCCGTGGCATTGTACCGGCTTGGATTGGTTTATTACGGACGAAAGGATTACAACAAAGCAAATACGCTATTCAAAAAAGTAGTTGACCTTTACCCATTTGGCTACGATGGTTTATTAATGCTGGGTTGGACTTCCTATTTTTTGGGCAACAGCAATCAGGCAAAAGTACTGTTCAACAAGGTAAATCTTTACAATCCTGGCGATAAATCGGCCAATGAGGGGTTGAGTTTGATAAAATAGTTATAAAACAGGCATATAGTTTGGTTACTCACCCCAAGCCCGAAGTCTCGGGCTTCCCCCCTCACTACACGTAGAGAGGGGCAGAGCATCGAAGATGCGATGGGGTGAGTCAAGGGCATCTCTAAAAACTAAATATTGATAAAAACTACTGAATGTTAATAACTTAATAGATAGGATAACATATAAATTGCTTAATCCATAATTTTGAATGTTCCCGTAACCTCTTCACTGTCTATATATCCATACCGAACTGCTTTAATTCGAATAGCATTTGATCCTTTGGGCAAAGTCAAAGGGCCACTGTAAAGTTTCCATGTAGTTTTTTTTCCTGATTCAGTAGTGTAAACAATCGAAGCGCCATGTGTCGGGCAATAAAATGCCAGCGTCATTGGCGCAGAAAATGTTCCGCCTGTCTGGTAGTTTTTTGAGCCACGATCTTCCGGCGCGTTCACGATAAAATAGGGTTTGTCGGTCACCGGTTGTTTGCCGCCCGGCCACATTTGCTCAATCATTTCAGGTTCGTTCATTCGTCCCATATCGCTGGTTGTTACGGCCCAATTGTCTTGCTGAATGCGCATTTCGGCTAACACTTTTTTGTATTTTAGGTTCTCCGCCAGGTTGTTTAGCTGAAATGGGTCAGCCTTCACGTCATACAATTCTTCAGCCGGGCGGGTATTGTCCATCCATTTTTTCTGATCCGGATTGAGTTTTCCTTCGGCATCCAAACGCATTATTTCCTGCATGATCGGCATTTTGTTCAGGTAAGGAACCCAAATATTGAATGGTTCGTTGGGATAAAAATTGCGGATATACAGATATTCTTTGGAACGGACGGAACGAATCATATCATACGATTCGTCAACCCGGTCGCGGGTTCCGAAAACATACTGACGTGGTTCTGCAGCTTGATTTCCGAGGAATGGCCGCCCCTGCATGTGAACCGGAACTTTTACTCCGGCCATTGAAAGCACCGTTGGTCCAAAGTCAATGGAACTGATTAACTGATCATTGACCGAGCCAGGCTTTAGCTGATTTGGCCAGCGAATAATCAGCGGAATATTCAGGCCCGAATCATACAACCAGCGTTTAGCCCGGGGAAGTCCGTCGCCATGATCGCCCCAGAAAAAAACAATCGTGTTATCAGCCTCACCTTCCCTTTCCAGCTCAGCCAATAAATCGGCAACTACCGAATCGAGGCTGGCGGTATTGTCGTACATTTTGGCCAGGTTTCGCCGTACAATTTCTGTATCAGGATAATAAGGCGGAATTATTACAGATTTGGGATCGGTTTTCACTTTGCCGATATCCCAGTTCTGACTTTCGTGCGTTCCCAGGTGATTGAATACGGCGAAGAAAGGTTGGTTTTTATCCGGACGGTTCTTGTAATGAGCTGTCCGGCTGCAATCGTCCCAAATGCTTGCCGGAACAGGGTCTTTCGCAAACTGGTAATCGGTTTTCGAATTGTTGGTGCAATAATAACCGGCCACCCTCAAATATTCAGTAAAAGCTTTCACATAGTGGGGCGGAACAGCTGTAAATTCAACCGGATTCTCCACCGAACGGCGGTAACTCGTCGTGCGCATGTGCATACAACCAATGGATGTTTGGTACATTCCGGTAATTATTCCTGCCCGGCAAGGCGCACAAATGGCTGCCGTGGTAAACACATTGGTAAAACGAACTCCCTGGGTAGCCAGCTTATCGATGACAGGAGTTTGTGCAACCTTGTCGCCATAACAGCCCAAATGCGGACTAAAATCTTCAGTCGAAATCCAGATGATGTTGGGGCGTTTCTGCAACTTAGGTTGAGTTTGTGCGGAAATCGGCAAAGCGACCGTCAACAGTGAAGGAATTAGTCCTGCAAGTAGTTGGCATTTATTTGATATATTCATTGGTAAAAGTTGTGTGTTGGGTGTAACTACACACCCGCTAATTGTAACTGTTGTGGCAAAGATTTAAGAGAAATAGAAGCCATGCCCGATTCAAAAATATCTAAAAAGCAAAAAAAACAAAGGCAGAAAATTGAATTGTACGAATAAATACGAAGTTGGTGGATCCCCTCAATCGGAACGGTATTGCCGTATGTGAACTAAATATGCCCACCAGCACAAAATATTCTATACGCTGAATCGCTGAATATGCCGGTATAATAAATGAAAACTCCTGAAAAAAGTATAGTGAAAATGGCATTGGTTACCGAGAATGCATCTGAACCGAGCCAGATCACTGGTAAGAAAAGGATTATTGCCTGTGCAACCAGATAGAAATACAAACCGGTACGTTGCATTCTGTAAAGTTTGATAACTCCCGTTAGTGAAATGCTGAAAGCGGCCATTAATAAAGCAAAATACAGAGGGCTGAGACGTTCTGCTGCGGTAATATTTGTAAACTCCACAATCTTTTCAGTAACAGTTTTGAAAAAGATAGTTGAAAGCAACATGCTTAAAAAGCCAATGCTGCTGCCTGCGATACTGAAAATACAGGCAGATTCATAAAGAATAGGTTTCTTTTCCATTTTACCGAATGATTAATTGTTCAAAAATACCTGATTTTTTGAATAACCTGATTTTATTACAACTATGATTTTATTGTACCTTTGGCACCTTAATTTTAACCAATTATTCTACCGGAATGGAAAGAGATACCAAAGTATTTGAGATAATCGAAAAGGAACGTCAGCGTCAATTGAGCGGGATTGAATTAATTGCTTCTGAAAATTTTGTGAGCGATCAGGTTCTGGAAGCCATGGGGTCGGTAATGACCAACAAATATGCGGAAGGATATCCGGGACACCGTTATTACGGAGGCTGCCAGTTTGTTGATATGACCGAACAACTGGCCATCGACCGTATCAAAGAATTGTTTGGAGCTGTTTATGCAAATGTTCAGCCACACTCAGGCGCTCAGGCAAATGCGGCAGTTTTAAGTATTATTTTGAATCCTGGCGATACTTTCCTGGGTTTGGACCTGACACACGGAGGCCATCTTTCGCATGGTTCACCTGTTAATTCATCAGGTGTATTGTACAATCCGATTGCATATCATGTAAAAGAAGGTACAGGTCTGGTCGATTACGACGAAATGGAAGCTTTGGCCTTAGAACATTTTCCGCAATTAATTATTGGCGGAGCATCGGCGTACTCACGCGAATGGGATTATGCACGAATGCGCGAAATTGCCGATAAGATTGGAGCAATGCTGATGATTGATATGGCCCATCCGGCAGGATTGATTGCAGCCGGGTTGCTTGATAACCCTGTCAAATATGCACACATCGTAACTTCAACAACACATAAAACTTTACGTGGCCCGCGTGGTGGAATTATACTGATGGGAGAAGATTTTGAAAATCCGTTTGGTTTCAAAACTCCGAAAGGCGTTACTAAAATGATGTCGCAGGTGCTCGATTTTTCAGTGTTTCCAGGTCAACAGGGCGGACCATTGGAACATGTAATTGCATCCAAAGCGGTTTCGTTTGCCGAAGCGCTCGACCCTTCATACAAAATATATCAGGCACAGGTTAAAAAGAATGCGTCAGTAATGGCCGAAGCTTTTATGGCCAAAGGGTACAAAGTAATTTCAGGAGGAACAGACAACCATTCGATGCTGATCGACCTTCGCACAAAATTTCCTGAAATTACGGGTAAACAGGCAGAAAACGCATTGGTACGCGCCGATATTACCATCAATAAAAACATGGTTCCGTTCGACAGCCGTTCACCATTTACAACTTCTGGTCTTCGTGTCGGAACACCAGCCATTACCACCAGAGGCTTGAAAGAAGATTTGATGCCGGTAATTGTTGAATTGATTGATGAAGTGATCAGTAATATAGACAATGAAGAAGTAATTCTTTCAGTTCGCAAAAGAGTGAATACGATGATGAAAGACCTTCCATTGTTTGCCTGGTAGAGGTAGCTTAATAAAATATAAAAAATTCGGAAGGTCCTACTTTCCGAATTTTTTATATTTTTAGTTGTTAACTACAAATGTCATTTATCTCTTTCTCCAGTGTGTCATATTTCGTTTTGCCTAACTGAAGCGAATCAAGAATTTTCGGGTTATTTAATATCTGCGAGCAGGTAACATATCCCTGATTTAAAAGGTCTAGTTTTTCATTCTTTGTTAGTTGGCCAAGTATTGTTATCGGATATATTTTTAGCCTTTCAATGATGTCTTTCAAACCATTGCCGATGGGATAGTCCCAACCCAGAAGATGCAATTCGCTGCATTTTCCATATTGTAAGGCATCGGAGGAGAATCGTGTATTTGTAACTACCCATCCTGAAAATGAAAAATCAGCATAATCAGGAGATTCTTTTCTCTTTTTTATAATGTCGTTAACGCGGGAACGTACATAGAGCGGCACTTGTACGCTGATTTGTTTTCCCTGATCGGCGCTAAACTTGCACTCAACCAAATGCTGGATTTTTTTATTGGTGGCAATCACATCCATTTCGTGTGTAACACAATATCCTTCCAGAATCTGTCCAACCTTAACTTCATATCCTTGTTTTTCGAACAGGTGCCCTATAAAATCTTCGAAGGGATATCCTGTTGGCCCAAGCTCCATAATCGCCTGTTTTAATTTATATCGAATCGCAACACCAGTTTCCTTTCTCCTCAACAACGAAAAAGCCTTGGAATATATTTTTTTTGTAGTGAGGCCGGTGGATATCCAATTCTCTATATTTTCAACAATTTCTTTGATTAAATCGTTGTCGGCACCTGCGTTTCGCAATGAGCGCTCCAATTTATACTTCTCAAATGGTTCTTCATCTCCCGATGCTTTTCTTACTAAAATATTACTTCTTGCCTCTATGGCCGACTGGTTTTTGATCATAATTAGTGTTTTTATTATCTCTGGATTCGGTGGTAAATTTAATCAGAAAACCCTTTAGAGATCATGGGAGTGATAGAAATTCGCAAAACAAAAAAGCCAGCTTTCACTGGCCTTTTAAAATTATTTTCGAAATTGATGTTTAAGAATTTGATCACGGGTTCGGCTTCTAAGCCTGCCGTCATCAGAGTTACGGAGCTTTAAATAATTAAAACTTGCAATTAAAACAATTGCAAAAATCAGGAAAATAATTCCTACATATCGCATTGGGCTTGGAAGCATTGCAATTATGAGAATTCCGATCACTATCAGGGCAATTCCTGAAATTAGCAGATAAATTTTAATATATTCCCTTTGCATTGCTCGCCTCCCTTCTTCATTTGTTTGGTAGCTTCTACGAATAAGGACGCGGTTTGTTCCACTAATTTTCGCTACAAAGGAATATTCCCGTGTTTACGTGGCAAATTTGATTTTCTCTTATTTTGTGTCATGTTCAGCGCCTGTATTATTTTGTAGCGGGTATCCTGAGGCATTATAATTTCATCAATGTATCCAAGTGCCGCAGCCCTGTATGGGTTTGCAAACTTTACGCGGTAATCTTCAACTGCTGCAATTCTTTCTTCATCACTAAGTTTTCCACGGTACAGGATATTGATGGCACCTTCGGGTCCCATTACTGCAATTTCAGCAGTAGGGTATGCGAAATTTACATCGCCGCCAATGTGCTTGCTCGACATTACGTCATAAGCACCTCCGTATGCTTTGCGGGTTATCAGCGTAATTTTCGCCACAGTTGCTTCGGCAAAAGCATACAACAGTTTGGCGCCATGTTTAATGATCCCTCCAAATTCCTGACCAGTGCCTGGCAAAAATCCTGGCACATCGACCAAAGTAACGAGCGGAATATTAAAAGCATCGCAGAAACGAACAAACCGGGCGGCTTTTACCGACGAATTGATGTCGAGTACGCCAGCCAGATGAGCTGGTTGGTTGGCAACAATCCCGATCGGTTTTCCACCCATCCGTGCAAATCCAATTACCATATTGGCGGCATAATGCGGCTGAACTTCCAAAAAATGTTCATCATCAATTATCTTGTGAATAATGTCTTTGATATCGTATGGTTTATTGGGATCAACCGGAACCACCTGATTTAACGAAACATCTGCCCTGGTTTCAGGATCGGTACAAATTTTTAAAGGCGGTTCATCCATATTGTTCGATGGAATAAAGCTCATCAACTCCCTGACCATCATCAGTGTTTGCTCTTCATCGCTACCGGTAAAATGGGCCACCCCACTTTTTGATGCATGAGTGGAGGCACCACCCAATTCTTCTTTCGTAACATCCTCGTGTGTCACTGTTTTAATCACTTCGGGTCCGGTAACAAACATGTGGCTTGTTTTCTCGACCATAAAAATAAAATCGGTCAATGCCGGTGAATATACTGCCCCGCCTGCACAGGCGCCCATTATAGCACTGATTTGCGGGATGACGCCTGACGAAAGTACATTGTTGTAAAAAATATCGGCATAACCGGCAAGGCTTTCAACACCTTCCTGAATACGGGCTCCTCCTGAATCGTTCAATCCAATGAGCGGTGCTCCCATTTTGATTGCCAATTCCTGAATTTTCAGAATTTTGTCGGCATTGGCACGACTTAAAGTTCCTCCGAATACGGTAAAATCCTGGGCAAAAACATACATCAGCCGCCCGTTTATTTTTCCATATCCTGAAACAACCCCATCGCCCGGTATTTTTGATTTGTCTATTCCGAAGTCGGCGCCCCGGTGGGTGACCATTTTATCGATCTCATTAAAAGTTCCCGGATCAAGCAGGAAAGCGATTCGTTCGCGGGCAGTTTTTTTTCCTGAATTGTGTTGTTTTTCAATACGTTCAACTCCACCGCCTGATTCTGCCTGCTGGTTTAGTAATTCAAATTGTTCAAATTTGGCTTTTAAATCCATTTTATATGATTTATTCGATTTCTATTAAAACCTGATTGGCATCCACCGTGCTGCCTTCCGTAACACGAACAATAGCAATTTTACCATCGATTGGCGATTTGTACTCGCTTTCCATTTTCATTGCCGAGATGGTGATTAACGTATCTCCTTTTTTTACTTCATCGCCCACCGAAACCGATATTTTTACCACTTTCCCGGGCATCGGCGAAGTAATGGTATTTTCAGACAACATCTGGACGCCACCCGTCCGGTTGCGCAAATACCTCGACTCAGCGTCGATCACTTCCAGATCATACGAGTCGTAAAGCGTGTAAGCGGTGTAATGTTTGGGTTTGGGTTGAGGCACCAATTCGATGTTGAACGAACGGCCGTTCAACAGAATTGAGAAGATACCCTCGTCGTTGTGCATTAAATCAACCTGATAGATTTTATCGTCAACTTTGATGTCGAGTAGGTTTTCAGCCTGTTTTAATATTTCTACCGATGCTATTCGTTTGTCTAATTTTATTTCGATTGACATATTTTTGGGGGATTACAAACGTTCAAAATTCTTTTGATAGGTATATTTTTTCCATCTGTTTTTGGCCGGATACATTTCTTTGGATGTCTGGGCTATATTCAACCGATCGAGGTACTCGATGTAAGTTGCGATAATCACCATGTCTTCACAATCTTGGGCACATTTTGTGGCTTCTAAAAGCTTCCCTTTATTTTTTTCAATAAAGTTGGTGTCGTAATTTCCACTCCTGAAATCGGGAGTGTCCATGATTCTTTCCAGAAACTTGATGGTGGTTTTAACTCCGGTAATTTTGTATTCATAAAGGGCACGTTTCATACGCTCAATTGCCTCTGTCCTGTTTTCGGCCCATACAATAAGTTTCGAGATCATCGAATCGTAATAGATCGGAATTTCATATCCTTCATATACATATCCGTCGGTACGGACCCCCAATCCGAGCGGCTGGGTAATATTGTATATTTTGCCCGGATTTGGCATGAAATTATTATCGGTATCTTCGGCATAAATACGGCATTCGATGGCATGGCCGGTCTGCCTTAATTGTTCCTGTTTAAATTTAAGCGGATGGCCTTCTGCAATAAGTATCTGCTGTTTTACCAGGTCGATTCCGGTTACGCGTTCGGTGATAGGGTGCTCGACCTGAATGCGGGTATTCATTTCCAGAAAGTAAAAATTCAGGTCATTGTCGACCAGAAATTCAATGGTGCCAGCCCCCGTGTAGTTGACAGCCCTGGCAGCCCCCACTGCATATTCGCCCATTTTTATCCTTAATTCAGGTGTCATAAGTGGCGAAGGGGTTTCTTCGATCATCTTTTGATGACGCCGCTGAACCGAACATTCACGTTCGAACAAATGAAGGAAATTCCCGTGCTGATCGCCCAAAACCTGAAATTCGATGTGATGTGGCGATGATATATATTTTTCAATATATACTGAATCGTTTCCAAACGACGATTTTGCTTCCGACCGGGCCGATCTGACCAGTGAGGTAATGTCTTTTTCTTCAGTAATTAAGCGCATTCCTTTTCCACCGCCACCTGCCGATGCTTTTACCATCACCGGAAGTCCAATTTTCATGATCGTATCAATCGCTTCATTTTCGGTTTTAACACTTTCTGTGGTTCCTGGAACAACAGGTACGCCGGCTGCAATCATCGTTAAGCGGGCACTTATTTTGTCGCCCATCTGCTCAATAACTTCAGGAGTAGGACCAATAAAAATGATCCCATTTTCTGTACATTTTCTTGAGAATGCAGCATTTTCCGATAAAAATCCATATCCGGGATGAATGGCATCGGCCTGACATTTTTTAGCAACTTCAATTATCCTGGCTGCATTCAGGTAACTTTCGGAGGAGGGTGATGGTCCGATGTGATAAGCTTCATCGGCATAGCGTACATGCATGGAAGTTCGGTCGGCGTCTGAAAAAACTGCAACGGTTGAAATGCCCATTTCGCGGCAGGTCCGCATAATTCTTACAGCTATTTCGCCACGGTTGGCAATCAGGATTTTATTGATTTTCTTCATTTAATAAAAAATATCGGTTAACATATCAAGTTGAAATGATTTATATATATGTTCTTCTTAAATAATTACTTATGCTATTCCGCTTCGCTATTTATTGTTTGTTTTTGATGTTTAGTGCAACCCCTCTTTTTGCAAAGCTCACCGACAAATATAATCTTTCAACTGATACTGCGGTCAATCGGCTGGCAGGCACTAAGCGTGTTTATTATGCTACCCGAATTGAAAATCGCCCAAAAATCGCCCAAAAATTGAACGATTCATGCTGGGAATCGGGCATTTGGCCGGGAGGGTTTACACAACAAATACCCGATCAGGGAAAAAATCCATCTCAGAAAACAGAAATAAAACTTTTGTACGACAATAACAATTTGTACGTTGGGTTCAAATGTTTTGATATAGGTCCCGGAAACATCAGGCCTATCCTAAGTCGAAGGGATGAAATGGCTGGTGATATTGCCGGTATTGCCATCGATTCGTACAACGACAAATACCGTTTTAGGCGGAATGGTTACTTCAACTATGCGCAACATTAATGAAGATCACCTTCAGTTTTTATCTAAATCGGCATTGGCAGGAGTTATTTTGTTGAAGCTGAGCAGGAACGCAATTGGAGCTATGGAGGAGAAACAACGCTCGACCGTTTTAAACTACATGGAAAAGTTCCGGAAATATCTGGAAGGTACAGTCACAAAATGTGTTTATGGTCAAATTCAGTTATTGGTTTTCATTATAAATTGCTTTCTTTTGCCTGAAATTTTGAATTCTCAGTTGTGACTATTAATGACTATTTACCTGTTTACCGGAAAAATCTGACACTTGCTGTTCCCGTTATTTTGGCTCAGATTGGACAAGTTACGGTTAATCTGGCTGATAATATGATGGTTGGCCATGTCGGGACCACCGAACTAGCTGCCGCATCGTTTGCTATAAATGTATTTCATGTGGGAATGCTTTTTGGATTGGGCATCACTTTGGGCATCACTCCATTGGTTGGGCAGTCTTTTAACTCGCAAAATCCCGGTGGAGTGGGGGCCTGGCTCAAAAATGGCATTTTGGTTCATTTTGTTGTTGCTTTTTTGCTTTGTTTGCTGATGTCGTCAGTTGTGTTTTTTATGGAACGAATGGGGCAGAGTGAAGATGTTGTGCGGGCAGCAATTCCTTATTTTCTGATACAGGTAGCCTCGCTTTTACCCATGATGCTTTTCTTTTCAATCAAACAGTTTTTTGAAGGGGTTGGCAATACTAAAATTGCCATGATCATCACGATCATTGCCAACATTATAAATATAGGCCTGAATTATGTCCTGATATTCGGGAAGTTGGGCTTTCCGGCTCTCGGACTGAACGGTGCCGGTTATGCAACTTTATTTGCACGATTGATTATGCCTGTTATTTTTCTTCTCATAATCCTGAAAAGGCCTTCTTTCAGGGTTTATCTTGAGTCGGCAAAAAAAGCCCGGGTTGAAATTGAAAAAATTAAACGAATGTTGTCTGTTGGATTATCTATCGGAATGCAAATGATCATCGAAATTCTGGCCTTCAGTATGGGGGCAATTATGCTTGGCTGGATTTCGAAGGAAGCGCTGGCCGGCCATCAGGTTGCAATTGGCATGGCTGGTATGACCTACATGATTTCGTTTGGTCTGGCTTCAGGTACTACCATTAGGGTGAGCCATGCATTTGGCGACCGCGACCGGAAAGAATTAATACATGCTGTATTCGCATCATTACATATTGTGATTGCTTTTATGTCGCTGATGGGAATTCTCTTTGTTGTATTACGTAATCAGCTGCCACTCTTATTTACAAGCGATCCGGAAGTAATCAGGCTTGCAGCCGGATTGTTGATTGTTGGCGCTTTTTTCCAGATCTTCGATGGTGTACAGGTTGTTTTGTTGGGCGCATTGCGTGGGATGGCCGATGTTCGGATTCCCATGTTTATGGCCTTTTTCTCTTATATCCTAGTCAGTTTGCCAATCAGCTATCTACTCGCCTTTGTATTTAATTTTGGGTATTCCGGAGTCTGGATCGGATTTGTTTTCGGACTTTCAACAGCCGCTATACTGTTTGGCATCAGGCTAAAATACCAGGTGCGGAAATTTGGCAGGTAGTTTCAAGGGAAAAGAAAAAAGTTGGCAATTTGGATGTTATTCCAATTGCCAACTTTTCAATATAAGATACCTTTTGCCTTTTTACTTCACGTATGTGGCAGCTTTTAAAAAGTCATAACTCTTCTGAACACTTACAATTGGTTCGAAATTATATCTTTCAACTTCCACAAATGAGTCTTTCAACCCGTTTTTATAGGCTGTTTCATAAATAGGTTTGAAATCCAACTGTCCGCTTTCACCAATTTCTTTTTCATCTTTAATATGCAACACCGGGAAACGGTCAGGATATTTGGTCATATAATCAACCGCGCTGTAACCACCGCGCATTACCCAATATACATCCATCTCGAAGAATACTTTTTTAGGATCGGTATTGTTGATCATGTAATCGTACATGATTTCACCTTCAATTTTTTCAAATTCACGGGCGTGGTTGTGAAAACCAAACTGGACTTTTGCTGCGGAAGTAAATTCACCGATCGAATTATAGAAATCGCACCACATCTTTAGTTCATCCAGTGTTTTTGGGATCGGCATACTTGGTTTTACAATGAACTTGCACCCAGCTTCAACATGGTCTTCCAACGCTTTTTTCCACCAATCCATGGCTTCGTTGTGTTTATCTTTGGTGTAATTCGGACCGCCAAGATGGGCGCTTGTCATTTTCATGCCAAGTCCTTTCACTATTTTTTTAAATTCTGAAGGAGCCATGCCGTATATTTTCCCATCAGTATAATTGGCTGTTTCCAGTGTTGTGAATCCTATATTTGAAACCAGTTTCATGGTTCCCAAGGCATCAGCTTTCATGGCATCGCGCAATGAATAGAGCTGTAATCCAATGTTTTTCTTTCCTTTTGCCTGAAGGACGGAAGCCTGAAGCAGACTGGTCCCGACCAAACTTCCGGCAACCAATAAGGAACTTGTTTTTAGAAAATTTCTTCTGTTTGTCATTTTAAAAAGGGTTTAAATTGGTTTATTTGAATTATATAAAATGTATTCAAAAATAGTGAAACGAAATGAACAGTGTGCTGATAAAACAAAAAAAACCGAATATCTTTTGATAATATATTCGGTTTCCATGTAATTGTCGGAGATATTTTATTGTATTTTCTTTTCTGCTGTCAAAGTTTTTGGGCCTTCGGGAGAATCAATTTTCCCTGTTATTTTATTTTTATCTCGGATGAGTTCAACATTAATAGGACTGCCGTCCACATAAGTTGTAAAAGTAATCTTTTTCTTTTCAATTATCAGATTGCTGGCTTCAAGTTCGCCGGCTCCCAGTTTTATTATACAAACTGTTTGGCCTTCTTTTTCAGAAAAGATCAGGCTTCCTTTTTCATAACCGTAAGGTGCACCGCTTACCTGATAGACCCATTCACCAATTAAGGGTTCGTTCTTTTCTTCGGCCTGAAGTTGAATGGATGAATACGCAGAAACTGCAATTATTAATAGCAAGGTAAAAAAATGTCTTTTCATATCAAAAATAGATTTGTGGTTAGTATTAAAAACTTTAATCGAAATTAAAGTTTAAATATACAATTGTCCTTCGAGAGAATTCAGGACAAGGCCGAATGTTCCAATTCTTTTTTTTTCAACGTTTTCTTTCTGGGAATAGCTGATATGGTGGGAATTCTGGATGTCATTGATAATGCAGGATCTGAAATTAACTCTTTGTTTTTGATATTTCTTATATTATCTGATAATTCAAAATTTATTGATCCCGAACGTTGCTTCCATTTTATTATCAGACTTGGAATATATGCGATAATAAAACCCATGGCTAATACAATAATCATCAGGTTGTTAATACTCAATATGCGGTTTAACGACAAAGCAAAAACGATAAAAAGGATATTAAAAAGCACGATATGCATAGTAGTGCTTAAATGTGAATGTCCCAGCTTAAGCATGTTGTGATGGATGTGTTTCATATCCGGAGAAAATGGGGAGCGCTTTTCTGATAAACGGATGAAAAACACACGAAGGGTATCAATTATAGGAACAATCAGTATTGCCATTGATATAACCGGAGCTGAAAGAATAGCATAAGGCCCAACCTGATTTATATTAAATTCGTTAAATTTGATTACCAAAATTACCATGACCACTCCGAGAATCAAGGATCCGGTATCGCCCATAAATATTTTGTTTTTCTTTCCAAACACGTTGAAAAGGAAGAATGCGACCAAACTGCCTGCCAGGCTGAAACATGTAACCCCATATTCGTAATGGCCTGCAAGTAAAAA
>JANONW010000286.1:0-1660 GCA_031421065.1 Prolixibacteraceae bacterium | reverse complement strand
GCTCGCCTCGGTGCCGTTCGCGATGGACGCCCTCGGTGTGGACGTGGCCGTGGGCGCGTCGCAAAAGGGGCTGATGTGCCCGCCCGGCCTGGGCTTCGTGGCCGTCAACGCCGCCGCGTTCGCTGCCGCCCAGCGCAATCCGTCGCCGCGGTTTTACTGGGATTGGGTACGCCGCAAGCACGACCTGTCGTACCGCAAGTTTTGTGGAACGCCGCCGCAGAACCTGCTGCTGGGGATGGAGGCAGCCCTGGGCCTGATCTTCAGTGAGGGGCTGGCCGCGGTATGGCGCCGTCACGCGCAACTTGCTGGCGCTGTGCACGCCGCCGTCGAGGGCTGGCGCGAGGGCGGAGCACTGGACTTCTTCGGGCAGGACCCGGCCAGCCGCTCGCTGTCGGTGACCACCATCACCGTGGATCAGGGCATCGATGTCGAGGCGCTTCGCGCCGTGGCACGCGAACGCTTCCAGGTCGCCATTGCCGGCGGCCTGGGCCCGCTGTCCGGGCGAGCGTTTCGCATCGGCCACATGGGTGATTGCAATCCAGCCATGATTCTGGGCGCGATTGCTGGCGTCGAGGCGGCGCTCGTCACGCAGGGCATCGCGGTGGGCGAGGGTGGCACTCGGCGTGCGGTGCTGAGTCTGGCCGGCCGCTGAGTGCAATCGGCGTGGCGTGAGCGGGTACTCCCGGCCGGAGGTGAACCTAGCCGATCAACGCCTTGCATTTCGCCTGGATTTCTTCCAGTTCCTGGGCACTGACAGCGCCCTTCCTGGTGGCTTTGCGCCCGGTCCAATCAAGACTCTTTATCTGATCGGCGAGCACCACACCCGATTGGGGCGATGATGAAATCGACACCTCGAATGGGTAGCCCTTGACTTTGGTAGTCATCGGGCACATCAATGCCAAACCACTGGCCTTGTTGTAGTTGCGCGGCGAAAGCACCACGGCGGGTCTATGCCCCGCTTGCTCATGGCCGACTTGCGGGTCAAACATGAGCCAGACGATATCGCCCCGGTCAGGCACGTAACGCGTTGCCATAAAAGGCTACCAGGTCTCTCTGCCCACCCGCTGGCCGAAGTCCACTTCGGCATGACGGTTACGTGCGGTGATCTGACCGATCAGCTTATCGATGTCAACCGCCGGCAAGCTGGGCTCCATCACCACGCGGCCCGCCTCGATCTTCAGTCTGACACGGGAGTTTTCTTTAAGCCGCAAGGCGTTTGCCACCGCTGCCGGGATGCGCATGGCCAGTGAGTTGCCCCAGTGTTTGACTGTGATTTCTGCGATGGCGTCGGACATGACAACTCCTGTTCAGGCGAAAGTGTTGATTGTATCGACAATGTAGACACATGCATTGGACGGAGTGGCACTGCCCCGGCGCTGCAGCACCCGAATTCGTTTACGGTACTGCGATGGCGCCAACGAAGACAAGACATTTGCTTGTAAAAGAATCTCAACCGCGCGAATGGCCCTCACCACTTGTTGCGCAATTCCCGCAATTTGGCGAACACGGTTTTAGCATCGGGTTGTTCCGGCAGCTCCGGAAAGTCCTCGCGCAGCCGGGCGATCACGCCAGGGTTGTCCAGGCGCATGAAGGTGTTGATCCGCCTCTCGTCGGCGAGTGTGGTGACGGTGGAGGCGGGATCGTTGCCGGCCACATCCGG
>JANONW010000285.1:0-2369 GCA_031421065.1 Prolixibacteraceae bacterium | reverse complement strand
GAACATGCTCAGGACGTTCATTGATAAATTCCTGACGGCCTGAATTATTTGTAAGAACAATTGGTTCAAAACTAAAAGTGGAAAATCTGATTGATCCCTTATCACCGATAATCTCGATAATATCTCTGCTGCTTTCAGTTGAAACACTGAAATACCAGGTGCCAGTTCCCACAATATTATTCCGGAAAATAAACTCCGCGGTTACGAAATCTTCAGAATTATATAATCCGGCTTGATTAAGTGCAATGGATTTTATTTTCTCTATTGGTCCGAATAAAAAATCCAGATAATCAAGCTGGTGAGACGCCAGATCAAAAAAATGTCCGCCTCCGGAAACTTCAGGATCAACGCGCCACGAAAGTTTTCCGGTTTTTTCATCTTCCGAAGGAGCCTTGAATAACTGTATCTGCAGAAGCCGTACTTTTCCAATGCTTCCGTCTTTAATAAGTTCTTTCACTTTCAGGAATCCGGGAAGAGCTCTCCTGTAATAGGCAACAAATACAGGTACATTATACTTTTCTGATGCTTTATTAATTTTAAGGCATTCGGTAAAGTTAACAGCCATTGGTTTTTCGATATATACCGGCTTGCCGGCCTTAATTGATGCAATGGCATATTCTGCATGACTTCCGGGAGGGGTAGCAACGTATATAGCATTAATATCCTTATCGTTTATCAGGTCCTGTGCTTTGGAATAAAACTTCGGTACATTATGTCTGCGGGCATAATCTTCTGACAGTAAAGCATCCCTGCGCATCACTGCTATAAGCTTGGAGTCCTTCACCTTATTAAAGGCCGGTCCGCTCTTGACTTCAGTAACATTACCACAACCTATGATGCCCCAATTTATCATTTAAAGAGAGCTGTTTTAAATTTATTTTGTTAATCTTTCCTTTGAAGTCCATAATCCCAGAGCAGGGTTGGAGATGTAAAAAATTTCTTCACCGTCACTCATTTTATTATAACCGTCTTTCAGCTTTTCGGGATTGTATCTCTTCATCATTTCGGACAGATCATGATATTTGAAGTTTACAGATTCTATCTCATCCTTTGTCAGGTGTCCGGGGCAATAAGTTATCGAGAACCTTCCTTCAGAACTGCCGTGAATAAGGTGAGCTGCTGCACTAAGATTATCGCGGAGTTCTTCGTTTTCACTTAATGACTGTAAGGTAACAGGGGTTCCGCGGTAACCATATTTCCGGATAAGCCGGTCGATCTCTCTATCCTCTCCGAACTCTTTCAATCCGGGTGCGAGTACAATCAATTCCCCGTTATCAGCCATTGCCATGCGGGTCCTGTAAATGCTTTTATTCCCTAACCAGGTGCTTTTAAACTCTGAAGGATCGAGATAAACCACGACTTTTTTCAAAGGTTTGTCGAGCATCGAAAAGTTTACTTTTATCGACAACTCCGATGCAAGTCTGAAAACTTCTTCATCATCCCCGATAAAGAGCCCCCGGATAACAAGTTTTCCGATATCATCGCGGCCAATTACTGTATGAACATATACAACAGGCAGATGGCTCATGAAATTCGTTGACGCATAGTTCAATAAACTCCTTACCGGGTTACTGGCTTTACCCATTATCCTCTCCATCCCGTAAACGGCTCCCACAAAATGACTTTTATTAATTCCTTCCGGTCCACCCGTTCCTATAAGCAGGTTTTTATTATAATTGGCCATCCCTATCACCTCATGAGGGACAACTTGTCCGACTGATAAAATGAGGTCGTGTCCTCCATTGAAAACCAGTTTGTTAAGTTGTGCGGGCCAGGAGTAATCAACGGCACCGTTAGTAATATTTGAAACGAATTCCCTGGGAACTGTACCAATTGTTACGACATCTTTTCTCCAGTCGTGAATACGGAACAGTTCTTTAGGCACACCCTTAAACATCTCGTCCAGTTGATGTTCCGACATGGGTGCATGTGTTCCGAGAGCAGGAAGTATATCTTTAAGCCCCTCCTTATAATAATTATAGATCAGAGTGGTCAGATCACCTGCTCGTGAATGAAAACGGGTAAAGTCGGGAGGAACAACAAGTACTTTTTTCTTTGGTCCAAGCTTTACAAGTGCTGAATAGAGACCGTATTCCAGATCATTCGGACTCAATACTGTGTTTTCTGAACCTGACTGGTAGTATATCATATTTTTTTCTTTTAACTATTTAAAACCCACCCCTACCTTTTTACCCCCCAACCCCCCAATTGGGGGGCTTTAAACTTTTGTTCCGTTCTGCGGAATTTCCTCACTTCGTTCGTCAATCTTTTACCTTTCGAAGCATTAATCTTAACCTTAACCTTAACCTTAACCTTAACCTCAACCTCAACCTCAACCTCAACCTCAACCTCAACCTCAACCTCAACCT
>JANONW010000284.1:0-7162 GCA_031421065.1 Prolixibacteraceae bacterium | reverse complement strand
TTGTATAACAACACTTTGATGCTCGAACGATTTATGTGCATGTTTGCTATAAACCCAAACACACCAAAAAATCAAAAAATTGTCAAAGAACTATTGGATTATGGCAAAATTGCCGCTTAAAATTTACCGAAGTATTGTTCTGAGAACAGGAAGTATATTCCTTTTGGATTTTTTAATTCTGATATAATTGCCAGTGATTCCTGTATTGCTTTGCCTAATGCCACACTATTTCATTTTGGCGTATTAACTTCCTCAATGCACAATGCTTGGGTTAAATACACCTGCGGAAGAATAAAAAGTGATTACAGATATTCGAATGTTTTAGTTTACAATAATTTCATTTGGCCTGAAAACACCTCTGAAAAACAAATTAAAACAATCGAAAAAACAGCACAAATAATTTTAGATGTTAGAGCAGAATTTCCAAAAAGTTCTTTAGCACATTTATACAATCCTTTAACTATGCCACCCGCATTGGTAAAAGCACATCAAGACCTTGATAAAGCTGTTGATTTGGCGTATCGTTCGCAACCATTTACGACCGAAGCCAAACGCATAGAATTTTTATTTGAACTGTATGAAAAATATACGGCAGACTTATTTACAAAAGAGAAAGTGAAAAGAAAAAAATAATAGAAGTGGACTTAAATTTAAATCTTAGAAGTGAAATCCTTGAGTATTCTTTAATACTAGAAAATGTTATAAATGATTTATGGCTGCTTAATCTTGGAATATTTGATGGTGGTAAAGAAACACGATTGTTTGGCAATAAAGCAAGCATCTCTTTTAAAAACAAAATCGACCTCTTATATGATATTAATGTTCTGAATAAAGAGGAAAATTCCGATTTAGAACTATTTTTTAATAGACTCTGATACTGTAGATAAAGTGATGAGTTTATCGGAAGACTATTTAAAAATTTTAAAAAGTAAATAAAAATGAAAGCGAATAATTATATATTTAGGAACCTGGTTTTCACCCTGTTCCTGATGCTGATAGCTATAACAGCAAATAGCCAGGGAACCATACAAACACCAATGGGGCAGACTGTTTCTGTTAGAAATAATTGGGATACTCCTCAATGGGTTGCAACTTGGGAATCAGAAGCAGCGCAGTGGATAATAGATTATACTTCAGATGCACAATGGAAAGGACCGGCCACTTCTCATTACAACTGCCATTCCTTTGCTTGGTATGTTGTTGAAGGTGGAAATACTACGAATAAGTGGCTAAACCAAACTTATGGTGGAAATCCAAACTTATCAAAATACTGGACTAATGATGCTTACACTTCTACTTTAATACCCAGCGAACACTTAATAATGGGTTTACAGCCTCTAATTGGGGTTATGATTGGAATGTGACTGGTTATTTAAACCAGGTTAGCGGCGATGGGACACCAAATTACACCGTAAGTGGTACTTCGGGAATTGGTTATGGCACTACATTTTAACTATTACTTCCCCGTCAGGAATGACTTCTTCAACACAAAAACATATTGGTGTAAATACACCATATCCTGAAGATTTGTCCTTTAGCATTTATACATCCGGTGGCACACCAGTTTCGTATATGTGTGCCAATACCCATTACCATATTTACCTGACAAATAATTCAGGCTGTTCGCTCTCGAATTATACATGGTCGGTGCCATCGGCCTGGTCAATCAATTACACCTGGAGCAATATGATTTCTGTTTACACCAATTCGACTCCCGGCGGAATGGTTGAAGTTTATGCCACCACTTGCTGCGGGATTTATACAAAAGTTAAAATCGGTTATCTGGGCAGTGGATATTGCGGTGGTTATTATGCAATAAGTTTTTCTCCTAACCCCTCTTCCGGCGAAACAACTTTAACCATCGAACCGACTTCAGAAGACATTGTTTTTGACGAAAATGCCGAATGGGAAATTGAAATATTTGACCAGATGCAGGGTTTAAAAGAACAAAAAACAAAGTTGAAGGGGAAAGAGCTTAGAATTCAAACAACAGGCTGGACACCTGGCATTTATATTGTCCGTGTAAACTACAAAGACGAATATTTGCAAGGCAAACTTGTTGTGAACTAATCACAACAGAAGATATTATAATCTGTGTTGAATAACTTGAAAAAAAAGAAGCTGCTCATTTAACTAAACAGCTTCTTTTAATTTTCAAAACCTCTTCAACAAAAAATCCTGATTGATAATCAGGTAATAGCCAAAGGCGAATGAAAATTTGGTGGTCAGGAAATCGTAAATGGCTTCTCCCTGGAAGGCAAATTCGATGTTTTTCAGTATGTGTTGTTTCATCATGTAATTAAAAGCTGCCTGCGAACGGTCGGGTTGAGAAAGGGAAATGTCGCGGTCGGATATCGACATGTAAATCCGTTTGCCGTAAGGCGCAATAAACTGGTAGGCATTCCAGTAGTCGAACGAAAATTTACCGAAACGGGTATCTCCGGTAACAGTTACCGAATAACCATGACCGTTTTTGTAGCCGTAAGGAGCAGGGCCATCGGGGCACTCGTAACCAATCCAATGCAGGTTCAAATCAAGGTTTTTCAGGAATCCATCACCTACTTTAAACTGTGTTTCAAGACCGGTGGCATAATTTAAATCTGTAATTACTCCCAGCGGGCTTGAGTCGATTTCGCCACCCCGATGATAAACAAGAACTTGCAAAGGGATGTGTATTTTGAGCCCCGAATTGGGAAAGATTTGTCCACGACCACTCAAACCAAATGTGAAATGTTCCTGATACGGATCGCCTCGTAAAATAAACTGTTCCCAGCCCATCCAGTTTTGCATTTCAAAGTATTTCGTCTCGTACAAAAACTGAACGCCTTCTCGCGGGGCATCGGTCATAATCCTTTCCGGCTCCCAGAGTTGCTTCAACAAACCCTGATTGTGATTCAGGTTCAAGTTGCCAAATATGACTTTCATTTTATCGAACATCTGGTATTGAGCTGAAAACCAGGGACGGACAATGGTGAACTCATCGCGGCTGTGATACCTCAGAAAATGACCGCCAACATCCAGTTTCAGCTTTTCAGAAAAAGTGTAGCTCAACTTTGGCCTTACCCATGCGCCAGTCCAGGTGTAACCGTCAACAATGTCGCCCATGTATTCGGTATTGTGAAAGAAACTCATGCTCTCTATTCTGAAATTCAGTATTTTAACCTCGGTAGTGTCGAGGTTTTTGTAATGATTGTTCAGATCAATCAGGGTTTGAGCTTGAAGTTGGGCTGCAAACAAAATCAGGCAGAATATGATGAAGAGTTTTTGCATTCTTTCAGTTTGAATTATTTATCTCTATTGTATTATCCATTTTTGAATGGGACATCTATTCCGTCCGAAAAATAGGAAACACTTTAAAAATCATTATTGTGCGGACGGTTTTTTTTTCTTGTCATTTCCCCGGGACCTTGCCGTTCAACTGAGTTCACGCCGAAGCCCGGGCTATTAGTATGCTGCCCTTTCATGGTAAAAACAATTGCAAACCAGAGCCCTAAGCTTTCCCCCCATTGGGGGAACGGGAAGGGGGCTTCAAAATAAACCGGTCGTACAAAAATAAGAGAACAACCGCACTTAAAGCCAGCGAACTGATGGCCCAAAGCAATGGGTAAAAACGATGACCCCATGTACAAAGCTTTTTTATCGGGAGGTGCAATACTACCTACATATTCGGTATATTTTGGCGAGCTGCCCATTTCACCAAAGCTAAATATCAATAAACCTAAAAGAACCATCCATCCATTCTGAAACGAGAACATCATTCCCAGTCCGCCTGCCAAAACAAATATCCCGCCCATCATGGCATTTAGTGACCGAAAGCGCATCACAAAAGCCGAAACTACAATCTGGAACACTATGATAAAAAAAGCATCCATACTACTCAATGTCAGGGCAATGCTCCCGGGATCGGAGCCAATCAATTCGGCCAGCCAGGGCGAAAAGGAATGAATTCCGCTGTAAAGGGTTGCAGTGTTTACCCAATCGACCACAAAATTCGGGAATGAATAATATAGTTGGTTAAAGGCAGCCCAGAACAACGACATGATCAATAAAAACATGGTGTACCGCCAGTTGATGATGGTATAAAAAATATTTATAAATGGCTGAATGACAGATCTCAGAAAGGTTGTGGATTCTTTTACCCCTTTGGGTTCTTTAAAAAAGAAAAGGGTGATCAGGAAATTAATTGCGATGGCAGCAATCGACAACATAAACACAAAATCCCAACCCTTGCCCAGAACAATTCCAGCAACAAAAGGACCTATAAATCCGCCGATGTTCACCATCATGTAAAAAATTCCAAACCCGATGGAAGCCGTTTCGCTGTTGGTGGTTTTCGATATTGTTGCCGAAATGACTGGCTTAAAAAATGCCCCGCCCACGCAAATCCAGATAAACGAAAAGAATACCATTCCGAAGCTATCGAATTGCTGGATCATGTAAAATCCGGAACTATAAATCAGGAATGAAAGCAACAATACTGGTTTGTATCCGATTCGATCGGCAATGGCACCGGTAAGAATAGGCAAAAAGTACAACAACATGGAGCCTGTTCCCATGATGGCCCCTTTTTCGACCGGAGAAAACCCCATTGCACCGGTTTCTTTCGAACCCACCAGGAAAAGGCCAAAACCCATGTAAAAACCATACCAGGCATATCTCTCAAATAATTCGATGATGTTGGCCAACCAAAACAGGGAAGGATATTTTTTGAAAACCTGAAGTTTCGACATAGAATACTAATTATAAATTCGGGAGCACAAAATAGTGAAAAAAATCAGTTAAGAATAATTAACGATTAAGACTAAATGTCAAGCCGATAAAAGCAAAGCTTTTACTATTTTTGTTCCCCTTATCAACAACGAGTTAAAAATGAAATTTTCCAAAACAAAAAAAGCAGGGATTGTTATTGTTGGGATTTTGGTTTTTGCCATCAGCTTTTACAGCTTTAAACAAGACGATAAAAATTTCCAGATAGCCAAGAACCTCGATATTTACTACACCCTTTTCAGGGAATTGAACCTGTTTTACGTTGACGATGTGAACCCGAACAAACTGGTGAAAACCAGTATAGACAAGATGCTCGAATCGCTCGACCCGTACACCAATTTTATTTCGGAAGACGATGTGGAAGACTTTCGGTTTATGACAACAGGCGAGTATGCCGGAATTGGGGCGCTGATAAGCAAGCAAAAAGGCAAAATAGTGGTTTCCGAACCTTATGAAGGATTTCCGGCGCAGAAAAGCGGGTTGAAAGCGGGCGATATTATGCTTGAAGTGGCCGGCAAATCAACTGAAACCCTTTCGACCGAAGATGTCAGCAGCCTTTTAAAAGGACCTGCAGGAAAAACGGTGGTGGTGAAAATTGAACGCTACGGACAGAAAAAACCCATGGACATTGAAATTATCCGTGAGAAAATTCAGATAGACCCAGTACCTTACTACGGAATGTTGGACAAGGAAACCGGATACATCCGCTTATCGAATTTCACGGTTGATTGCACCGAACGGGTAAAAATGGCCTTCATTGAACTGAAAGATAAACAAGGCGCCAAATCGCTTGTGCTGGATTTACGTTCAAACCCGGGTGGCTTGTTAATGGAGGCTGTACGGATTTCAAACCTTTTTATTCCTAAAGGACAGGAAATTGTGAGCACAAAAGGAAAAGTAAAACAATGGGACAAAGTATATAAAGCCACCGAAAACCCGCTTGACACGGTGATGCCAATTGCTGTTCTGGTTAACCGCGGATCGGCTTCAGCATCCGAAATTGTGGCCGGCGCCATTCAGGATTTAGATCGTGGAATTATTATCGGAACTCGTACTTTCGGAAAAGGGCTGGTACAGACTACCCGCGATTTAAGCTACAATGCCAAACTTAAAATCACCACTGCCAAATATTATATTCCTAGCGGTCGCTGCATTCAGGCACTCGATTATGCACACCGGAACGAAGACGGCAGCGTGGGCGAAATACCCGACTCGCTCATTACAAAATATACCACCAAAAAAGGACGTATTGTATTTGACGGTGGTGGCGTTGTGCCGGATATTATTATTGACAATGAAGTTCTGAGCAATCTGTCGGCCAATCTGATCACCCAGTCGGTTGTATTCGACTATGCCACCTATTTCAACAGTAAAACCGAAAAAATTGCTGCGCCCGAAGAGTTTGTAATTACTCCTGAAATGTACGCCGACTTTGTCCAATTTGTTAAAAAACAGGATTTTAAATACGAATCGAGAACTGAAGGACAACTGGAAAAACTACTTGAAGTTGCCAAACGCGAGAAATATTACGATTTGTCGAAAGCTGAATTTGAAGCCCTGAAAATTAAGCTGGGACACAACATTGATCAGGATCTCGAACATTTTAAAGCGGAAGTTTCTGAACTGATGTCGGATGAAATCGTTTCGAGATATTATTACCAGAAAGGGGCTATAAAGGCTGCATTGAAAGACGACAAGGATGTTGAAAAAGCTTTGGAAATACTCCATAAACCTGATGGGTATGCCAGCATATTTGATGCAGGGCGCATCATCAAAGCGAACTAAAAAAAGCGGACCCGGACAGATAAATGAGCCGGGCCCGCATTTTTATGGTATGATCGAATGTTTTACATTCCGAAGACTTGCGGATACATAAGTGCTATAAATAGGGTAACAATTACCAGAATGCTAAGCCCGATAAAAAACAGCACCACTCCAATTTTATATCGTTTGTTTGATGTCACAAGTTCAGAAACCGAATTGATCTTGTTTATTTTATTGACCATTTTCTGAAGTGCCATCTGATCTTTCACAATATAGTCGTAAGCACCATGTTTCATGCTGTTAATGGCAATGTCAATGCTGTCCTGTCCTGACAAAAAGATAAACTCGACATTTGGATTGGTCTTCTTCACCTTAATTAATACCTCAATTCCGGTCATCCCTTCCAGAAGGTAATCCTGAATGATGATATCAGGATTTTTGTTCATATTATTAAGTGCATCTTCCCCCGACAAATATGATTCAACCCTGGTGAATTTATTGGTTTTAAGATAACTGACAACCAGCTTGTTATAAATCTGATTGTCTTCAACTACAAATATAAGAGGATTCTTTAAGTTTGCCATGTTAGTATGTATTACGTTTATCTGTTTCCATTTTTAAGTATGAAACC
>JANONW010000283.1:0-2508 GCA_031421065.1 Prolixibacteraceae bacterium | reverse complement strand
TGTTGATTTTCACCCAGAACTGAGCCGGTAAGGCGCATAATTTTCACTGAGAACTGAGCCATGTGAACCTATCCCCAAAGCGGTGAGCAGCGGGGGCAACGGAGTGATCCACATGGGACTATTGAACATCATCCGACGGATGCATTTGCGGCAGAAGCTGTCGATACGCGAGATCGCACGGCTGACGGGAGTGTCGCGTAATACCGTGACCAAGCATCTGGCAGCGAACACCATCGAGCCAAAATTCGCGACGCCGGAGCGGCAAAGCAAGATTGACCCCTTTGCTGACAAGTTGGCGAGCTGGCTGAAGACCGAGGCCGGCAAGTCGCGCAAGCAGAAGCGGACCGTGAAGCAGTTGCATGCCGATCTGGTGACGCTTGGCTTTACCGGTTCTTATGCCCGGGTGGCAGCCTTTGCGCGACGGTGGCGAGCAGATCGCGATCGTGAGCAACAGACGACGGGGCGCGGGACCTTTGTGCCGCTGCATTTTGACCCTGGCGATGCCTTCCAGTTCGACTGGAGCGAGGACTTTGCCGTTCTGGGCGGCGAGCGCGCGAAGCTGCAGATGGCGCATATCAAGCTGTCGCACAGTCGGGCCTTTTTGCTGCGGGCCTATCCGCTGCAGACCCACGAGATGCTGTTCGATGCCCATTGGCACGCGTTCCGGGTCTTCGGCGGTGTCCCTGCGCGGGGTATCTACGATAACATGCGCACGGCGGTTGATCGCGTCGGCCGCGGCAAGGAGCGGCAGATCAACATGCGCTTCCTCGCCATGACCAACCACTACGTTTATGAGCCGGAGTTTTGCAATCCAGCAGCAGGATGGGAGAAGGGACAAGTCGAGAAGAACGTTCGCGATGCCCGTCACCAGATGCTGCAAGTGATGCCTGACTTCCCAGATATCGCCGCACTGAATGCCTGGCTGGAGCAGCGCTGCCTCGAGCTGTGGCGGCAGACCCCGCATGGCAAACAGTCCGGCACTATCGCCGATGTCTGGGCCGAAGAGCAGACCGCGCTGATGCCGTTGCCCGTCGCGTTTGATGGCTTCATCGAGTTGAGCAAGCGCGTCTCACCCACCTGTTTGATCAGCTTCGAGCGCAACCGCTACAGTGTTCCGGCGTCCTTCGCGAACCGGCCTGTCAGTCTTCGGATCTATCCGGACCGATTGGTTGTGGCAGCCGAGGGCAACATACTGTGCGAGCATGTCCGTGTCATCCAGCGCAATCACAAGCTGCTGCCGCGCACGATCTATGACTGGCGACATTATCTGGCGGTCGTGCAACGCAAACCGGGTGCGCTTCGGAATGGGGCGCCCTTCCTGGAATTACCGCCTGGCTTCAGACAGTTGCAGGATCACATGCTGCGCAAACCGGGCGGTGGTCGCGAGATGGTCGATATCCTCGCCCTCGTGCTCCATCACGACGAACAAGCCGTTCTCACTGCCGTAGAGTTGGCACTGAGCGAGGGCGTGCCTACCAAGACCCATGTGCTGAACCTGTTGCACCGCCTGATTGACTGCAAGGTGGTGGGCGGTCCCCCATTGGACACACCTCAGGCACTAGCCCTGCACCGTGAACCCAAGGCCAATGTCGAACGCTATGACGGCCTGCGCGCCCAGATCGTGGGGGGGCGCCATGCGTCATGATCCCGCCGCTGGCGCTATTGTCATCATGCTGCGCAGCTTGAAGATGTATGGCATGGCCCAAGCCGTGACCGATCTGATCGAGCAAGGGGCACCGGCTTTTGAAGCTGCCATCCCGATGCTGTCGCAACTGCTGAAGGCTGAATTGGCCGAACGCGAGGTGCGCTCCATCGCCTATCACATGAAGTCAGCCCGCTTCCCGGCCTACAAGGACGTCTCGGGCTTCGACTTCGCCGCCAGCGAGATCAATGAAGCCACAGTCAGAACCTTGCACCGCTGCGAGTTCATGGACGGCGCCCAGAACGTGGTCCTGATCGGTGGGCCAGGCACCGGCAAGACCCATGTTGCCACCGCCCTCGGCATCCAGGCCATAGAACATAACCGTCGAAAGGTCCGCTTCTTCTCGACCATCGAATTGGTCAACTCTCTTGAACAGGAAAAGGCCAAGGGCAAGGCCGGGCAGATCGCGGAAGGCTTGACCAAGCTTGACCTCGTGATCTTGGACGAATTGGGATACCTACCGTTCAGCGCATCAGGCGGAGCGCTGCTGTTCCACCTGCTGAGCAAACTCTACGAGCGCACCAGCGTGGTCATCACTACCAACCTCAGCTTCAGCGAATGGGCCACGGTCTTCGGCGACGCAAAGATGACCACCGCGCTGCTCGACCGCCTCACCCACCGCTGCCACATCCTTGAAACCGGAAACGACAGCTTCCGCTTCAAGGCCAGCTCAGCCGCAGCATCCGCTGCAAAGAAAAAAAAGGAGACAACACACAGCTTGACCCCGGCATGAACCGAAATCCATAATCAGAGGTGGCTCACTTCTCGGTGAAAAACCCGGCTCAGTTCTGCGTGCAAATCAACAC
>JANONW010000282.1:0-1917 GCA_031421065.1 Prolixibacteraceae bacterium | reverse complement strand
CAAAAGCCCAACGTTGAGCGGATGCGCATTCTCGGAACAAGGGTGGTTCCTGTTCTTAGCGGGAGTATGACCCTAAAAGATGCCACAAATGAAGCTATGCGTCATTGGATCAATCACCCGGATGACACGCATTATATTATTGGTTCTGTTGTGGGGCCTCACCCGTATCCCGACATGGTCGCGCGGTTTCAATCGGTGATCAGTGAAGAAATTCGGAAGCAACTTCAATCGGAAATCGGAAATCCGTTTCCTGATTATGTGATTGCTTGCGTTGGCGGAGGTAGTAATGCAGCTGGAGCTTTCTATCATTTTCTGGAAGATGAACATGTAAACCTAATCGGAGTGGAGGCCGCAGGAAGGGGAATTGATTCGGGTGAATCAGCCGCTACCACTGCACTTGGTAAATCTGGTGTTCTTCATGGAAGTAAATCGTTGTTGATGCAAACTGAAGACGGGCAAGTTGTGGAGCCATATTCAATATCAGCCGGTTTAGATTATCCCGGAATTGGCCCCATGCATGCACATCTGTTTGAAACCGGAAGGGTAAAATATGTGAGTGTAACGGATGATGAAGCAATGGAGGCAGGTATTGAATTAAGCCGTATGGAAGGAATAATTCCTGCTATTGAATCGGCTCATGCTATGGCAGCACTGAAAAAAATTGAATTTACTCCGGATGATGTTGTCGTAATCAATCTTTCAGGCAGGGGAGATAAGGATTTAGATACGTATATAAAATGGGGGAAGTATTAATTGTCAATTAGCCAATGATCCAATGAGTTTTCGTAAAGACGAACAACCCACAGCCATGGTTTGTGTCCTCACAAACCATGGCTCACGTGCTTCCTGCCGGTCTGTGTGGACACAGACCGTGGAGAAGTGGGATGTAAATAGTTTGATTTTAGATTTTAGATTTTAGAATGAATAGAATTGAAAAATTATTTAGCGAAAAGAAGAAGAACATTCTTTCCGTGTTCTTTACCGCAGGATTTCCTGCATTAAACAGCACGAAGGTAATTGCCAAAACTCTTGAGGAGGCTGGCGTAGATATGATCGAGATTGGTATTCCTTTTTCAGATCCGATCGCGGATGGCCCTACTATTCAGGAGAGTAATAAGATCGCACTCGAAAATGGAATGTCCGTGAAGTTATTGCTGGAACAAGTGAAGGAGATCAGAAAGGAAGTTTCCATCCCCATTATTCTTATGGGATACCTGAATCCCGTGCTTCAGTATGGAGTTGAAAAATTCTGCAAAGAAGCCGCTGCTAATGGGGTAGATGGATTGATCCTTCCGGATATGCCGATGGATGAATATTTATCGTCTTACAAAGAATTAATGGAGTCGGTGAACCTCTTTAATTGTTTTTTAATTTCACCGACAACCTCTGAGGCAAGGATTCAAAAGATTGATGAAGTATCGAAAGGTTTTATTTACGCTGTCTCTTCATCAAGCACTACTGGAGCTAAGCGTGATTTTACAAAGGAGCAGGAACAGTATTTTACTAAACTGCAATCGTTAAATATGAAGAATCTTTTTCTCATTGGCTTTGGAGTTTCATCACATGAAACGTTTTCGAAAGCATGTCAATACAGTTCTGGTGCTATCGTTGGGAGCGCCTTTATCAATCTTTTAAAAAAGAGCAAGGATCTTTCCGGTGACATTGAAACTTTTGTGAAATCAATACGAAACTCCAACTTCTAACATCCAACTTCTAACTTCCGCCTCCATGATCATTCAACTGAAAGCAAAAATAACTTCTCAAGATAAAGAAGCAATACTATCAAAAGTTAAAAGCCTTGAGTATAAAACCACGGAAGTGCAAACTCAGCTGGGTTCATACCTTGTTGCTATCGGGAAGCAGGAATTCGATATTCGCCAACTCGGCCACATGAATGGTATTGCCGACATTCACCGG
>JANONW010000281.1:0-2144 GCA_031421065.1 Prolixibacteraceae bacterium | reverse complement strand
AAAAAGATTGTGCCAAATTTGTGCTATGAAATGACATAAATGGTATAGATTATGGCTGTGTGACACTGATTTTAGCTTTGGCAGGCGCTGTAAGTAGTTGTTTTATATTGAACTTTAATTTGATAGTCGTGCCTCTCAATTCTTAGGTCGTCGGTTCAAATCCGACACGGCCCACCAACAATCAATGGGTTACAGGCTTTTGCTTGTAGCTCCTTTCCTTTATAAGCAAATGTAACCAGTTTGTAACCACATTTTCTCAATAACACAGTATTCCACCAGAGCTTATTTGACAGAACGCCGGATCATGTTCATTATCATTATTTCTTATTACACGAAAAATAATTTACCTCTTAACTTTTAAGGTGCATCGAATGAAAAAAGAAATTAATGTTCCCGGTAACGAATTACAAAGTGCCACCGAATTGACGCAAATCGCCGGAGTCTCGAGTAATGCCGAAAAAATGCCGTGGCATAGCCCGAAGCTGCGCGTGCTTCAGGTTAGTCAAGAAACTTGTTGCATAGGCAGTGCTCCTTGTAATTAAGGCTTAATTTTTTCTTGCCCATAATAAGTCAAACTCCTCGCTATGCGCAGTTTCGCTTCCTCATGGAAGCTACATAAAGTACGGTTTAATTTCTGCGGGTTTAATTCCCCGCTGCTTGCGGCAGCGGTACTTTATTTCCAGAATCCATGCCCCGATTTTTATGTGACATTTGCATAGAGAGTCGAACGGGTGGCACATATGATTTTGCTCCTCGGTAGATTTGCTGAATGCCTTCAAAGCCGCGCAGCATGGTGACGGAGCCAATGATTTTTTCATCATTATGCCGACGTGGATGGTCTGATTTTGTGGAAAAACATGCGATTGGTTATTTCATGTAGTCGGATGAGGCTACGTGAAGCAGCAATGAGAACTACAGCTGACAGTCCCACTTATAACTGCCTGTGGTCAAGTAGCGTGGGGATAGGTACGTTATTTTTGCTCTGTCTTCATCCATGCACTTGCCCGTAGCCGCGCTTCGGCAATCTGCTCGTGCGTCATTTTTTCTTCGACAATAGCCCGATTCTTGGTAGCTCTTTCTTCGCCACCCACACTTGCAAGACTAAACCACATGTGAGCTTCGATGTAGTCTTGAGCAACACCTTTGCCATCAGCATATCTAATGCCTAAATTGTATTGCGCATCCGCATCTCCCTGCTCTGCTGCCTTGCGGTACCACATCACAGCCTGTTGGTCATCCTGTGCAATCCCGCGGCCCCTGGCATACATGACGCCCAGATTGTATTGCGCATCCGCGTAGCCCTGCTCGGCTGCCTTGCGATACCACATCACGGCCTGTTGATCATCCTGCGCAACCTCCCGGCCTTTAGCATACATGACACCTAGATTATATTGCGCCCACGGATGCCCTTTCTCAGCAGCTTTAAGATACCAGGACACAGCCTGCCGGTCATCCTGCGCAACACCCTGGCCTTTGAGATAGATGAAACCTAGAATAGCTTGTGCCGGAACATCTCCTTGCTCGGCCGCCTTGCGATACCACATCGCGGCCTGCTGCTCGTCCTGCGTAACCCCGCGGCCTTTGGCGTATATGACGCCCATGTTGAATTGTGCCCCCGGATGTTCTTTCTCAGCAGCTTTGAGATACCAGGACATTGCTTGCCGGTCATCCTGTGCAACTCCTTGGCCTTTGGCGTACATGACCCCCAGACTGTACTGCGCCTCCACATGTTCCTTCTCAGCAGCTTTGAGATACCAGGACGCGGCCTGCTGGTCGTCTTGTGGAACGCCACGGCCCTTAAGGTACATAAAGCCCAGAATAGCTTGTGCCTGGATATCTCCCTGCTCAGCCGCCATGCGATACCACATCACGGCCTGCTGTTCATCCTGCGCAACTCCTTGACCTCTGGCATACATGACGCCGAGATTGAATTGGGCATCCACATTCCCCTGTTCCGCAGCTTTTTTAAAGGATACCAGGGCTCTGGTATAGTCCCTGCTGGCAGCAAATCGCCTCCCGTCCTCAAAGTCTCCAGCAACAACCGGAAGTGCCAGCAATGCCAGTACCAGTCCTGTTACCGTTAATAGCCACATAATTTACTCAGCATTGTTTTGGGCAGACATCAATCTTCAAAGATGTGACTG
>JANONW010000280.1:0-1762 GCA_031421065.1 Prolixibacteraceae bacterium | reverse complement strand
GTGGCGCTGGGACGGTACACGGCGGCAGAGGCGGCGCGGCTGTTCAGGCGGCCAAAAGTGAAGACTTCTTACACTCTAGAATGAACCGCACCAGCTGAGACTGGAAGGGGAGTTGCGATGGACAGGCGAGGGAAGCATCTGGATTGCGCCGAGCGTGCGGTGATCTTTGCCGAGGCGCGGCGCGGCAGCAGCCAGCGGCAGATCGGGCGGCTTCTCGACCGTGCGCCGAGCACGATCTGTCGCGAGCTGGCGCGGGGGCGGGAACCGGGGCAGGCGGGCGGCGGCAGGGCGGAGCGGCGCTATTGTCCGCAGCAGGGTCAGCGCGTCCACGAACTGCGCCGCCTGCGCTGCCGCCCGCGGCGCAAGCTCGTCGCGGGCGGGGCGACGTGGCGTTTTGTCTGCCGCCAGCTTCTCGAATTCCGCTGGTCCCCTGAGCAGATCGCCGCGACACTGCGGCGCATGCACCCCGATGACCCCGCGGCCCGCGTGAGCCACGAGACGATTTACGCGATGATCCACGCCCAGCCGCGCGGCGGGCTGAAGGCGGCGCTGGCCCTCGCGCTGCGGCAGGGCCAGTTGCGGCGCGGGACCCGGCGCAGGACTGGCCGGGGCAGTGCCATCGTCCCGGAATCGCTCAAGATCATCCACCGGCCCGAGGAGGTGGACGCGCGCCTGATCCCCGGACACTGGGAGGGAGACATGATCAAGGGTGCCTTCAGCCGCTCCTCGGTCGGCACCCTGGTCGAGCGCAAGACCCGCTTCCTCGTTCTCAGCAAGATAGACGGCAACGGCGCAGAAGCGGCACTCGAGGGCTTCACCCGCCAGATGAAACGCCTGCCCGCGATCTTCCGCAGAAGCCTGACCTATGATCGCGGCCTCGAGATGGCCTGCCACCCCGAACTGGCCCGCCGCCTGAAGATCGACATCTGGTTTTGCGATCCGCATGCGCCCTGGCAGCGGGGATCGAACGAAAACACCAACGGCCTCCTGCGCCAGTTCCTGCCCAAAGGAACCGACCTGAGCCAGCACAGCCAGGCTGACCTCGACCACATCGCCAAACTCATGAACGACCGGCCGCGAAAAACCCTCGACTGGAAAACCCCCGCCGAAGTCATAGCCGAAGAACTCGCCAGCTTCGCAGCAACTGTTGCAGTTGGACCTTGAATCCGCCACCCCTTAATAACCCCACCCAAACCCCTTGAAATCACACACCCCACCCCCCCAGTCCGCACCTGCGGAAAAACACCGCCACCCCCCCCCCCTCCGGATAAAAATCGAACTTCAGCGCGATCGAGGTCGCCTCGCGTTCCCGCAGCCAGATCGCCTCGGGCGTCACCGGGATCGGGCCGCAAGCGGCCACCAAAGTCTCGCCGTCCTGCAGCCGCCGGGTGCGGAAGCCTTCCTTCCGCAGCGCCTTCTCGAAGGCCCCCCAGTCGGCGTCGTTCTCCTCGACAAAGAACGCGAACTCCACCACCGCCACCTTCGGCAGCTTGATCGACCCCGCATCCTTGAAGCTCGCATAAGTCTCGCGCCGCTGCGTCTCGTAATTATGTGACATCGCCTACCCCGCCAGCCGCCCGGCCAGCACATTCGCCCGTTCCACCACCCTCGGCAAGTCCAGCGTCAGCATCTGCCCCCCCGCCACCACCTGCCGCCCCTCGACAAACAGATCCCGCACCCGGACCGGCCCCGCCAGCAGGAACGCCACCGGATCCCAGGATCCCGCCGCCTCGATCCCGCTCACATCCCAGACCGCCACATC
>JANONW010000279.1:0-26880 GCA_031421065.1 Prolixibacteraceae bacterium | reverse complement strand
GATACTGAGTTGAAATACAAAATTATTGACCGTTATATCGTGATTTCCAACAATATGGAACGCGATGGCAACATGTTTTTACAACAAGATCAGAAATTTGCTGTAAAAGGTACAGTAAAGGCTGAAAATGGTGAGGCTATTCCTGGCCTAACGGTTTCGGTAAAGGGGACATCCATCGGAACAATTTCCGACGCGAATGGAAATTACATCCTGAATGTTCCGAGTGGAAATGCAACGATTGTATTTTCATTTGTAGGTTTAAGAACCCAGGAAATGAACATTAGTAACCGCACAACTATTAATGTGACCATGGAAGAAGAATCCATTGGCATTGAAGAAGTGGTTGCGGTCGGTTATGGTACTGTCAGAAAAAAGGATCTTACAGGTTCAGTATCTTCAGTCAACAGCCAAAAGCTCATGGAACGGGCTACATTTAGCGCCGCACAGGCACTTCAGGGAAAAGCTGCCGGCGTTGTCGTTCAACAAACCGATGCCAGACCAGGAAGTGAGCCAAGAGTGATGATCCGTGGTAACCGCTCGCTCAAGGCAACGAACTCTCCCCTTTATGTAGTCGATGGTATTCCTTTGGTAGTTGGCCTAAGTGAAATCAGCCAATCTGATATTGAATCAATCGATATCTTGAAAGACGCTTCTGCAACGGCTATTTACGGGTCGCGCGGGGCAAACGGAGTTGTATTGATTACCACCAAAAAGGGTAAGGCTGGAAAAGCTGTGGTTGAATACAACGCTTATTATGGCATAGGAAAACCTGCCAATATGGTTGAGTTATTCGATGGTCCTGAATGGGTTGATTTTATGCGCGAAGCCTATCGTACTGCTGGGAAATATCCGGTACAACCAACTTATGCGATGGACGTCACGATGATGCCGGTTGGTCAGGAAAATGATCCGGCAGGTATCGCCTTTAAAATTAAAAATGCCTACGACGAAGATGGTTCGTGGCATCCGGAACGGATACAATCAACCGATTGGATGGGCGAAGTGCTACGTACCGGGCAAATTACGAACCATGAAGTTAGCGTTCGCGGTGGTACCGAAAAACTGAGAGTGTTGGCATCTGCCACCTATTTCGATGAAAAAGGGATAGTAAAAACCCAGGATTATTCGCGCTATTCAGTGCGTGTTAACTTTGACTGGAATGTATCAGACTATATTACCCTTGGCGGCCAAACCCAGTTTTCACACTTCGACCGCAACGATGGCCCGAACGTTTTCGACGGTGTGAAAAGCCTTTCCCCATTGGCAAATATTTATAATGCTGACGGTGTTCTGTCTAAGCGCCCTGGTAATGACCCGCAATTGTGGAACCCGGTATTAAACCTCACCGAAGCTATCGTACAGTATAAAAAAGACCGCTATCTGGGAAGTTATTACCTTGAAGCAAAACTTCCATTCGACTTCAGGTTCCGCTCAAATTTTGGATTGGATTTTGGCCCATATTTCGATCAACGCTTCTATGGTTCAAACAGTTCTGATCGTCAGGGAGGTATTGCCCGCGCTGAAAACGGTGGCGATACCCGCTCCATGTACACCTGGGAAAACCTGTTGTACTGGAATAAGAAAATTGGAGATCATTCTTTTGGTATGACTGCGCTCCAATCCATTCAGCAGGAGAAGTTCGAAAGCTGGAGGATCAATGTGTTAAACCTGCCTTATGAAACCCAGTTATGGTATAACGTTGGCAGCTCTCCAAGCATTTCGAGCGTTAACAGTAACTATACCAAATGGCAGCTGGCTTCATTCATGGGGCGTATCAACTATAGCTATAAAGATAAGTACCTGTTAACAGCATCCGCTCGTTATGATGGCTCATCCCGCTTGTCGCCGGGCAATAAATGGGTCATGTTCCCATCGGCAGCTTTGGCCTGGCGTTTAAGCGAAGAAGGCTTTTTAAAAGGCTCGGATATTCTTGATAATCTGAAACTGCGCGTGGGCTATGGGATTACTGGCAATACTGCTATTGATCCGTATAAAACTGGTGGTAACCTTGCTTTCGCACGTTATAACTATGGAGCTACTAATGCAATGGCTTTCTATCAGAATGAGATGCCAAATCCTGACCTTTCATGGGAAAAAACCAAACAATGGAATGCCGGTGTCGATTTTGGCATATTAAAAAACAGGATAAGTGGTGTGATTGATGTCTATCTGCAAAATACCAGCGATTTGTTGATGGACCGCCAGTTGCCACAAACTTCAGGATTTAACAGTGTTGTTTACAACATTGGGAAAACCCGGAACAAAGGGGTTGAGGTCACGATCAATACTGATAATTTTAGAGGAAAAGACTTCAGTTGGAACACCGATTTCATTTTTGCCCGTAACAAGGAAGAAATTGTAGAGTTGTATGGCGGTAAAAACGATGATGTTGGCAACAGCTGGTTTATTGGCCAACCTTTGTCTGTATATTATGACTACAAATTTTTAGGGATATGGCAGTTGGGAGAAGAGGCTGAAGCAGCAAAATTTGGATCGTCATTTAAGCCCGGAACCATAAAAGTACAGGACACCGAACCAGATTCTAAAATTACAGATAAAGACCGCATCATTGTTGGTTCAACCCGACCAAAATTTACTGCCAGTATTTCGAACTATTTGAAATATAAAAACTTTGATATGAACTTCTTTATCAATTCATCGTTTGGCAACATGCTGCAATTTGACCGCAACATGAGTTTTAATGGCCGTTATAACAGTATTAAGATTGATTACTGGAAAGTTACTGAATACGATGCCAATGGTGCCGCTATCGCCAGTAATGGAAGTAACGAAGCCCCGCGCCCGAACAATGGCGTTGAAAATCCGGCCTACCGTAATGCGATGAATTATTTTGATGCTTCTTTTATTCGTCTGAGCAATGCAACATTGGGGTACAATGTTCCTAAAAGTTTGGTAAACAGGGTCCATATTAACAAGCTCAGATTGTATATGACTGCCCAAAATGTTTTTACCATTACTAAATATCCGGGTACCGACCCCGAAAGTGGCCAGAACTTCAACGCCCCTATGCCACGTACGATCATGTTTGGTATAAACCTGGGACTATAATTTCTGATAAACAGAGCATTAAACGTAAATTAATCAAAAAGAGATGAAAAAAATATCTTACTATTTATTAATCTTGGTATTAATAGCAGCAACAGGTTGCGAGAATTACCTTAAAGAAGAACGCTATACCGATGTAGGTTATGACTATCTGCAAACCAAAGTCGGGATGGAATCGGCTGTTACCGGAGTTTATCAGGCCATGCGTTGGTATGCAGGATCGTATAACCAAAGCAGCAATAGCACAGACGGCGGGAACATGGAGGCTTATTTTGTCCTGAACGAATATGGCACGGATTTTACCTGGGAAGGCGCTGATGGTGGAAACAAAGACCCTTACAATAAATACCTTACTTCACTTAGTCCGGCCCAGGATGTTATAAACAAATTCTGGAACAACAACTATAAAGCAATTACAAGGGCTAATACTGCTCTGATGTATATGCCGAATGTTCCGGATATGACCGAGGATCAGAAAAAACAGCGTAGCGCCGAGTTGAAATTCCTTCGTGCTTATTTTTACTTCGACCTGGTTCAGCATTACGGGGCAATACCGGTGGTTACTGAAGGAAACGTATCACAAGTAATGACTGACTTCAAACGTGCACCGGTAGCTGATGTTTACAAACAAGTTATCAGCGACCTGAAAGCCGCCGTTGCCGTATTACCTGATGTTTACCAGCAGTCAGACCGGGGCCGTGCCACCAAATGGTCGGCCACACACCTGCTTGCAAAGGTTTATCTGACACGTAGCAGCGCAGAAGTCAGTATCCGCGGAGGAAAAGCAACAGATATGGACAGTGCCGCAATTTGTGCCGAACAGGTTATTAATTCTGGGAAATTCTCTTTGGAATCCAACTTTTCAAATGTATTTGACCAGAATAACCAAAAGGTAAGTAAAGAAATAATCTGGGACGTTGAATATACCAAAGACGCCTTGTTTAGCGGCGCCGGAAGTTCCGGCTCCAATGGTGGCAACCAGCTTCACCTTTACTGGGTTATGCAGTATGACATAAAACCTGGCATGATCCGCGATATTGCCAATGGCCGCCCGTTTAAAAGGATTCATGTAAACCCAATGATTGTCAATGGCCTATGGAGCAAGACCAATGACTCGCGCCTCTATAAAACATTCAAATGGGCTTACGCCAGCAACAATGCATCAACAGCAGCTACCAATGTTTGGAAAAAGGAATATTACTACATCAATCCGGTTACCAATGCCGAGGTAAAAACTGATATTATTTACTCGACACCTGCTGCACTGATCGGTAAACCTAAATTCAAAGCAGGGGACACAGCAATTTATGTTTCGTCTAAATATTACGGAGCCTTGAGTTTTTATTCAACGGCAAATGCCAAACAGACCTTGCTCGATGAAGCCAACTACCGGAAAATGCTGACCGATATTGCCAAATCACCTTATCTGTTTATTCCGGTCGATAAATACGATGTGAATAATTTCCCGACCATGTTGAAATGGCTTGATGACCAACGTCCCGACATCAATTATCAGGCCGGTTCACGTAATTTCCACCGTATGCGCCTTGCCGATACATACCTGATTGCCGGTGAAGCTTATGGACGAAAAGGCGATTGGGCCAATGCACTTAAATACATCAATGTGGTTCGTAAACGTGCTGCCTATGCTTCCGGAGAGCAAAAACCACCTCAGGTTTATAAAATTGATGGGGGAACTAACAATATCATATCTACTGCTGGCAATATGGTTGCTACCGAGGCTGATGTCAAAAACCCAGCCTTCCCGTCAGGAGCGGGCTTTGACCCGTTTGTTGACTGGATGCTGGAAGAACGTGCCCGTGAACTTTACGGCGAATTGAACCGCTGGGAAGATTTAGTTCGTACCGGAACGTTGGTTGCCCGTGCCAAATTGTATAATCCTGATACCAAAGCAAACATTCAGGATTTCCACAAATTACGCCCGATACCAAGTACCTTCACCGACAGACTGTCACCTCAGCCACCCATAGCTGAAATTCAGAATCCGGGATATTATTAATATACACGAATTGAGGCCGTCTTAAAGCAAGATTTTAGGACGGCCTTTTTTTATGGTTGAAGAAATCCTTGAATGTCTCAAATTCCGAATTCATTCTTTCAGTTGAGATTCCTTTCTTTCGCTCAATGTATTCCAACAACTGAATAAACGATATGTCATCAGTTAGCATTTCACAAGGATCATTTAGAAGTTCTTTATTATCCGAAAATTTATTCACCCACCTACTTGAATTTCAAATATATTTGTTTATTTTTGCGCTGCATTTAAAAATTAATTTTAAGCCGTTGCGATTGAAAGCAATGCTGCGGCTTAAACATTGTACAACAATTTAAAAAACGTTACATGTATTTATCATCTGAAAAGAAAGTTGAGTTTTTCGAAAAATACGGAGAATCAGCAAAAAACACAGGATCGTCTGAAGCACAAATTGCAATGTTTTCATTTCGCATCAGCCACCTGACCGATCACCTGAAATCAAACAAAAAAGATTTCAGCACACAACGGGCACTGATCACCCTGGTAGGTAAACGCAGAAGCCTTTTGGATTATCTGAAAAAGAAAGACATCAACCGTTACCGCGCAATTATCAAAGACCTCAATTTACGTCGATAATTTTAAGACAGAAAAGGCAATATATTTATTGCCTTTTCTTATTTTTATACCCGTTTAAAAATTTGACGGTGCCCGTTTTTTAAACGCAAAACTTCAGGGAAACTATTTTTCCTGAATAAAATACCCCACCACGCCATTTGCAGAGTACCTTGTAAAAATTAATTATTCGAAAAAATTATGAATCAAGCGATTATTAAAACAATTGACCTTGGCGATGGCCGTACCATCACCATTGAAACCGGCCGGTTGGCCAAGCAAGCCGATGGTGCGGTGGTTGTTAGAATGGGCGACACGATGCTAATGGCAACCGTTGTGGCTGCTGTTGATGCCAAAGAAGATGTGGATTTTATGCCACTTTCGGTTGACTACCGCGAAAAATTCGCCGCCGCCGGACGTTTCCCCGGTGGATTCCTTAAACGCGAATCACGTCCTTCAGATGATGAAGTTCTGATTGGCCGTTTGGTCGATCGCGCTTTACGCCCATTGTTCCCTGCCGATTTCCATGCCGAAACTGCCATGATGATCTCACTGATTTCATCAGATTGTGAAGTAATGGCCGATTCGCTTGCCGGACTTGCCGCATCTGCTGCCATTGCCGTTTCAGACGTGCCTTTCGAAACGCCTATTTCTGAAGTTCGTGTTGCACGTATCAACGGAAAATTTATTGTGAACCCAACCTTTTCGCAACTCAAAAAAGCTGATCTCGACATCATGGTTGCTGCTACATTCGACAACATCATGATGGTTGAAGGCGAAATGGACGAGGTGTCGGAAGAAGAAATGCTCGGAGCCATTAAAATAGCTCACGAAGCCATCAAAATCCAGTGTAAAGCTCAGGAAGAACTGGCCGCTTTGGTTGGAAAAACAAAACGTACCTATTGCCACGAAATAAACGATGCCGATCTGAAAGCCAAAGTATTTGAAGATCTGTATCCAAAATGTTACGCGCTGGCCACTCAACGCCTCAACGATAAAGCACTTCGTATTGAAGGTTTTCATGCCATTGTTGAAGGGTACATTGCTGAATACAAAGAAGCCAACGCTGAGAATACCGAAATCGACCTCGGAACAAACATCAAACTGATCAAAAAATATTATCACGACGTTGAAAAAGAAGCCATGCGCCGCATGATTCTTGACGAAGGTATCCGTTTGGACGGCCGTACAACCACTCAAATTCGTCCTATCTGGGGCGAAGTGGATTACCTGCCGGGCTCGCACGGATCAGCTATCTTCACCCGTGGTGAAACGCAGTCGCTTTCTTCCATCACTTTGGGAACAAAAATGGACGAGAAAAAAATCGACAGTGTAACATACCAGGGAACCGAAAAATTCCTTTTACACTACAACTTCCCTCCATTCTCGGTAGGTGAGGCAAAAGTGCCACGTGGAGTTGGCCGTCGCGAAATCGGACACGGAAACCTCGCTTTACGTGCACTGAAAAAAATGATCCCCGATGAATTTCCTTATGTTATCAGAATTGTATCCGACATTCTGGAATCAAACGGTTCATCGTCGATGGCCACCGTTTGTGCCGGAACAATGTGCATGCTCGATGCAGGTGTTAAAATGAAACGTCCGGTTTCGGGTATTGCAATGGGTTTGATTACCGACCCTGCGAACAATAAATTCGCTGTACTTTCAGATATTCTGGGCGATGAAGATCACCTGGGCGACATGGACTTCAAGGTAACTGGTACTGAAAAAGGGATTACTGCTACCCAGATGGACATCAAGGTTGGTGGACTTTCCTACGAAATACTTTCTCAGGCATTGCTTCAGGCCAAACAAGGCCGCGAACACATTCTGGGCGAAATCCTGAAAGTAATTTCTGAACCACGCGAAGATTACAAACCAAACGTACCTCGTGTTGAAATCGTTCAGGTCCCTAAAGAAATGATCGGGCCAATAATCGGTCCCGGAGGAAAAAACATCCAGAAACTTCAGGAAGAAACCAAAACCGTTATTTCGATTGAAGAAAGAGACGATATCGGTTACGTACAGATTTCGAGCGTAAACAAAGAATCGCTCGAAGCTGCCATCCGCCGCATAAAACTGATCATTGCCATTCCTGAAAAAGGCGAAATCTACAAAGGAAAAGTGAAATCGATCACCTCATTTGGTGCCTTTGTTGAAATCATGCCTGGCAAGGAAGGATTACTGCATATTTCTGAAATCAGCTGGAACCGTTTACAAACAGTTGAAGAAGAATTGACCGAGGGTCAGGAAATTGAAGTGAAATTGCTGGACATGGACCGTGACGGAAAAATGAAATTATCACGTCGCGTATTGCTTCCAAAACCAGAAGGAATGCCTGACAGGCCAGAGCGCAGCAACGATGACAGGCCTCCGCGCCGTGATGACAACCGTGGTGGTGGCGACCGTCGTGACAACCGTGGTGGTGATCGCCGCGATAACCGCGACCGTCGTTAATCAACGATCAGTATCATTCAAGAAATAGTTCTAAAATGCCCGCTAGTCGGGCATTTTTAATTTATGGAAATCTTCATGTCCGTCACATGAATGTAATGGCAAAGCCCGCATACCGGAATAGAAAGGGACAGCGCAATATTCAGTAGTTTCGATGATATTATTTTTGTAACTTTTCTGCCAGATTCAGAACTACTGTAATAGAACTACCTGAACAAATACAGATAGAAAGTACTTTTAATTGCTGGAATATTTAAACCAATCTAATTTTGATTATGAAACGAGTTATTCTTTATTTATTAGCATTCGCGTTTATGATGTCATGTTCAGAAAAACCAATACATTACCCGCCAACTGCAAAAGGAGACGTAAAAGACACTTATTTTGGAACAGAAGTGGAAGATCCATACCGCTGGCTCGAAGACGACAATTCAGTAGAAACAGCTGAATGGGTTAAGACACAGAACAAACTAACTTTTGGTTACCTGGAAAAACTACCCTTCCGCGACCAGATTAAAGGCCGACTGACCGAATTGTGGGATTACCCTAAATACGGAGCTCCTTTTAAAAAAGCCGGAAAATATTTCTTCTATAAAAACAACGGACTACAAAATCAGAGCGTACTTTACACAACTGATGACCTTGCCGGGGAACCTGAAGTTTTGCTCGATCCGAACACTTTGTCGGCTGACGGAACGGCAGCCCTTACAAACATCGAAATATCAAATGACGGTAAATACCTGATATATCAGTTGGCCAAATCGGGATCCGACTGGAACGAAATATTCGTGAAGAACATCGAAACAGGCGAACTCCTTCCTGATCAGCTCGACTGGGTAAAATTCTCAGGAATCAGCTGGTACCATGATGGATTTTTCTACAGTGCCTACGACAAGCCAGAAACAGGAAGCGAACTTTCGAAAGCGAACGAATTTCAAAAGGTTTACTTTCACAAGCTCGGAACTGATCAATCCGCTGACCAGTTAATTGTAAGCGACATCAGTAATTCGAAAAAGATGTTTGGCGCTGGAATGACCGATGACAAACGTTTTTTGTTGGTTTCAAAAAGTCAGGGAACGCACGGCAATGCACTTGATATCAAAGACCTCAGTAAAAGGGACAGTGGTTTTGTAAGCCTGATGGATAGTTACGGATACGAATTTAATCCGGTAGAAAACATTGGTGATGAGCTTTTTGTGCTAACCAATTACAAAGCGCCCAAATACCGTTTAATCCGGATAAACACCAATAAACCTGATGAAGCAAATTGGGTGGATGTTATTCCGGAGAAAAATGACGTACTGGAATCGGTTCGGCTTATTTCGGGCAAACTGGTTGCGAATTATATGACTGATGCACGCAGTAAAGTAGATATTTATTCGTACAACGGGGTTTTTGACCACGAAGTTCAACTTCCGGGAATTGGCACAGTGAGTGATTTCTCCGGGGAAAAGGACGAAAGTATTGCTTTCTTCAGCTATACTTCATTCAATACACCGGGAGAAATATACAAATACGATTTCGGTACCAAAAAATCAACACTTCATTTCAGGCCTGAAGTAGAATTTAATCCTGAGGATTTCGAAGTGAAGCAGGAATTTTATGCCAGTAAAGACGGTACTATGGTTCCGATGTTTATCGTCAACAAAAAAGGATTGGAACTTAACGGGAACAATCCTACTCTTTTGTATGGCTATGGTGGTTTTAATGTCAGCCTGAAACCCATCTTTTCTCCATCCAGAATTGCATTCCTCGAAAATGGAGGAGTATTGGTTGTTGCCAACCTTCGCGGCGGTGGCGAATACGGCGAAGAGTGGCACAAAGCCGGTACCGGATTACAAAAGCAGAATGTGTTCGACGATTTCATCGCGGCAGCCGAATACCTCATCAGCAAGAAATACACCTCGAGCCAGAAACTGGCCATTCAGGGCGGATCGAACGGTGGTTTGCTGGTAGGCGCTGTTACCAACCAGCGGCCCGATTTGTTCAAAGTTGCACTTCCGGCAGTTGGTGTGATGGACATGCTTCGGTTTCATAAATTTACAATCGGATGGGCATGGGCAAGCGACTATGGCACAAGCGAAGACAATGCGGATATGTTTAACTATTTATACGGATATTCACCCTACCACACTATAAAAAAAGGAAAAGCTTACCCTGCTGTTTTTGCTGCCACAGCCGATCACGACGATCGGGTTGTTCCGGCGCACACATTTAAATACATGGCACGGATGCAGGAATCCAATGCGGGAAATAAACTCCCGCTTCTAGTCCGTATCGATACCAAAGCTGGCCACGGTGCAGGCAAACCAACTGCTAAAGTGATTGAAGAACATACAGATATCTGGTCGTTTGTGTTTTATCATTTAAACATGAAAATGTAGTTCCCTAGCAGGAAACATGATGACAACGATTCAGCGTAAAGAGTATTTTGAGGCCATCTTCAATTGATAATAATGGGTGTACGACAAAATTTTAATGGACAACCTATTCCGATACTCAAATATCAAGCAGGTTTAAAAGGGAAAATTGTCGTACACCCGTTTCAAGATTAGTCCTTACATACCGATATTGAAAAAACCGGAAAAACCATGGAATTTATCGGCAGGATTTTTAACCATGTGGCCAAACTTTATCCACTGGGGTTTAAATTGCTCCTGCTGGCATTCTGGGATGGTAAAAGCCTTGTTGCGACCGACTGCCCGCTCCATCGTGAAAAAGGGCGAAGTTGCCGTATCGATGCTCAAACGGGCTGAGAAAAATAGGGTTGTCGGACTGGACTCAATATTCAGGTTTTTTTATAATTTAGCCCTTTGAACTCTCTAATCAGAATTGAAATTGAACCTTAACAAAGACAATATTACACACGAACTTTTGGCTCGTTTGAAAAATGGGGATATGCTGGCTTTTGATCGGGTTTATGAACTGTACAGTCATAAATTATTTTCATTCGTATTCAAAATTTTAAAAAATGAAGCTGAAGTTGACGATATTGTGCAGGAAGTCTTTGTGAAAATTTGGGAGTCGAGGGATAAGCTCGAAGATTACAAATTATTGAATTCTTATATTTTTACAATCGCGTATAATAATTCGATTGACCTCATCCGAAAAAGAATCAGCAACAATAAATACCTTGAGCACCTGAAAAATTCTGCTTCTATTAACTTCGCCCCAACCATCATCAGTCAGATTGAATTTAACGAACTGAACAATCAGGTTGAAAAACTGATTGCCAATTTGCCAGACAGGCAGAAACAGGTTTACCTTTTACACAAGGAGGAAGGTTTGACTTATCCAGAAATTGCAGAACAATTGGGAATATCGAAAAATACGGTTGAAAACCACATGGTAAAAGCCTTAAAATACCTGCGCCTAAACATGGACGATTCCTTGTTGATAAATATGTTATTTGGGAGTCTGTTCCTATAATTTAACTACTTCTATTCTACCGTCATCTCCATTTTATAAAGAAAGCTCAGGCAAGCATGTTTTGTTTTATCGTTGGCTAAGTCTCCCCGATTTGTCCGAAATCATTTTTTTTTGAGAAAAAATGATTTTTTTCAAAATTGAGATAGTGGTGTTTCCAAAGTTAAACGTATCACTGTTTGAAACAATCTTTTATTTGGGGATATAACCATCAGATCACGGATCGATATAATAGCCAGTAAATACGGATTAGTTTTACAGAACACATCTTCAGTATGACAAAAGAAATTTTTATAAAATATTTGCAGGGTAATTGTACCGAAACGGAGTTCGAACAGCTTCTCTCGTGGATTAGGGAAGGATCCCAATCAATTTCAGGTAAAGGAATAGTTCAAGAGATATGGGAGGAATTTGAACCGGAGGCCGGGCCTGTTGAACGAATAAAATACACGCGGATATTGGATAAAATTCATCATCAAATTAATATTAACCAGAATCCCGCTCAATTAGTAATTCAAAAAGCCTCAACCAAAAAACGGATATTGACATTAATAACACGGGCTGCCGCAATTCTTCTGCTGCCCGTATTAAGCTTGTTATTTTACACCAATCTTTCGGACAAGGATCGTTATGCCGCCAATTTAAATGATTTGGAAGTGGAGGCTCCGGCAGGTTCGCGGATGCACATCGAATTGGGCGACGGTACAAAGGTGTGGTTAAACCATGGCAGTAAGTTAAAATACCCCTATCGTTTCGAAGGTGAAAACCGTAAAGTTTTCTTAACGGGTGAAGCTTTTTTTGAGGTAGCCCATAATGCAAAGGTGCCGTTTATTGTCGGAACAAATCGTTTGGACGTTAAGGCTACCGGAACAGCATTTAATGTCAGCGCTTATCCGGATGAAGATGTTGTTGAAACCACTCTTGTTGAAGGTAAGGTTATTCTTTACGAGAGAAAAAGCAACAGCGAATTAAAAGCATTAACGCCTGGCGAATGTTTAAAATTTGATGCACAAAAAAATGTTTATACCCTTGAAACGGGGAACACCTTAAAATATACGGCATGGAAAGATGGTTTGTTGGTTTTCAAAAACGATAATGTAGAAGATATTGCAAAAAAACTGGCAAGGTGGCATAACATTGAAGTTGAGATTACCAATCAAAAAATAAAAGAATATCCTTTTACCGCCACTTTTTCCGACGAGACTCTACCACAGGTGCTTGAATTGTTGTCCTTGGCTACCCCGGTAAGCTATCAGCTAACTTTAAGTAAAAAATTACCCGATGGAAGTTTCTCCAAACAAAAAGTGATAATAGGATTAAAATCAAGAAAAAATTAAACGCTAATCATAATATACGAACCTAAAACAAAATGCCAATGAAGTAAATCCAAAAAAGAACGATACAAAAAAAGCAGGAAAATGTGCGACCATTTCCCTGCCTGAGATTCAAAAAAACGTCAAAATGAATTTTAACAATTATTAAACCATTTTCAAAACAAAAGTATGAAAAAAAAAGAATGGAACGATGCTCCTGGGATAACATTTCCAGGTGCGAACAAAATCTTATTAAAAATGAAACTAACGCTGTGTATAATTCTGTTCTCGTTTTTGGGGGCTATGGCTTCAGAGTCCTACTCCCAAACGACTAAACTTTCTTTGGACCTGAAAAATACTACGGTCAGAGACGTATTGGGGGCCATAGAAGACCAGAGTGAATTTTTCTTCTTGTACTCCGAAAAAATTATTGATGTGAACAGAGAAGTGAGTATCGAAGTACGTGAAAGTTCAGTTGAAAAAATCCTCGACAAAATTTTCGCAGGCACCAATGTAAACTATACTGTAAAAGGCAGGCAAATAGTTTTGACAACACCCGAAGCAAACAACTTCTTCGGTGATTCCTCTTCCCAGCAACAAAAATCTGTTTCTGGTAAAGTATCCGACTCTTCAGGAGAATCATTGCCAGGAGTATCAATAGTTGTGAAGGGTACAACAATTGGTACAATTACTGATGCTAACGGAAATTATTCAATCTCCAATATTCCGGCTAATGCGACATTGCAGTTTTCGTTTGTGGGGATGAAGGGGCAGGAAATAACTGTTGGTAACAAAACAACGATTAATGTTACACTTGCAGAAGAGACTTTTGGTATTGATGAGGTCGTTGCTATTGGGTACGGAACACAAAAGAAAGGTAACCTTACCGGCGCATTGTCAACTGTTAAAGGTGACGATATTGCCAGAAGTTCATCCGTAAATATTTCCAATTCACTAACCGGTCGCTCATCGGGTATAATTAGTGTAAGCAATTCAGGTGACCCTGGAAACGATGCATCTACCATATTAATCAGGGGAATGAATTCTTTTGGTGGAGGAACTTCACCTTTAATTGTGGTGGATGGAATTGCCGACAGAGATATGAACCGATTGAACCCTGCTGATATTGAAAGTATAACCGTACTGAAAGATGCTTCAGCTGCTATTTATGGCGTACGTTCGGCAAACGGTGTTATTTTGGTTACAACCAAAAGGGGTTCCGGAAAAAACAAGGTCGAATACGATTTAAATTATGGATTACAACAGTACACGAGGATGAGGCCTAACATAACCAATTCTCTGGAATATATGACATATCAGAATGAGGCTGATTTAAATGAAGGTAAAGTTGTATCATATACTCCTGAATTACTTACTAAATATAATACATTAAATCACAATTGGGTAAATGATACTTATAGAAAATCGGCTCCACAAATGCAGCACAGGCTTTCAATTAGTGGTGGCACTGATCGGGTAAGTTACTATGTTTCGGGACAATATCTGAATCAGCAAAGTAATTACAAGGTTAGTGATAAGGGATATAAACAATTTAACCTCGTATCAAACATCGATGCAAAGGTTAGCAACAACATAAAATTAAGCCTCGATTTGAATGCGCGCCGCGAGCAGAATGACAATCCAATTAGAAACACTTATCAGGTTATGACTGATGCATCTGTTATGGCTCCATGGGTTCCGGTTCGATGGGATAACGGACAATATGCAACAACTGGTTTATTTACAAACCCGGTAGCAGCAACATCGAGCGCTCCTGGATATAATAATACTGCAAACTATTTGCTAAATTCGAAAATGGGAATTGATATTCAATTACCGTTTATTACAAAGGGACTGTCGTTTAATAGCTACTATTCTTATGATGCTTCGCAGTTTAATTCGAGTGCATGGACTCAGCCTTACACTCTTTATACAAATAATAATAATGTTCTTAGCGATGTAACCGGACAAACGGGTATCGTCTCGTTTAAAAAGGATAACTCATTAAATATTCGCAAAACGCTCTTTGCCAAAATTGCTTATGACCAAAAATTTGGAGACCATAATGTGAACGCCTTTGCTGCTTATGAAGAGTCAAGTTCGCAAGGCGACCAAATGAACGTTTACCGCCAGGGTTTTTTGAGCAGTAATTTACAACAACTATTTGCCGGAGGTACAGCTCAGATGCTTGGCACTGGTGCAGGTTCGCAGGATGGGCGTAAAAGTTATTTTGGCCGCTTAGCATATGATTATAAAAGTAAATATTTAGCTGAAGTTTCAGTGCGTTACAATGGGTCGTTCAATTTCCCATCTGATAAACGCTGGGGTACGTTCCCTGCAGTCTCTCTCGGATGGCGAATTTCTGAAGAGGGCTTTTTCAAGAATAACGTCCCGGGCATTAATAATTTAAAATTAAGGGCCACCTGGGCTATAATGGGTAGCGATGCAATAGCTCCATATCAATATTTTCAACGGTATATTGTAACTCCCACAAACTGGTATGGTGACTTTTTATACACTGGCACCGGTAATAATCAAAACCCACAAATTTATCCCGGGCCTTCACCAAACCCATTTATTACCTGGGAAAAGCAGGATTCGAGAAATGTCGGGTTTGATATCTCTTTATTATCGAACAGGTTGAGTGCTACTGTCGATGTTTTTAGAAATGCGCGTAAAGATATCCTGACTAAACCACTTGCTTCTATTCCAATTTACACGGGTCTAAATCTTCCGGCTACAAACATTGGTGAATCGGAAAACAAAGGGTTGGATTTTAGCGTAAATTATTCTGAAAAACGCACTGTCATTAAATACTATGTAGGTGTCAATTTCACATTTACTCAGAATAAGATAATTTTCAAAGACGAATCGCCCTTAATACCAGAATATCAAAAAGCAACTGGTTTTGCCATGGATTCATACATGATTTATGAAACCAATGGTATTTATCGTACTCAGGCAGATGTTGACAATTCTCCTCATTTAGTTGGTGCGGCTCCAGGCGATATGTGGATAATAGACAAGAGTGGGGACAAGAAAATTGATGGTAATGATATGGTACGCATTCCATATTCACCAACCCCTAAGCTTGTTATTGGCATTCCAATGGGTATTGAATGGAAAGGGTTTACCGTTGATTTAGTTTGGACCGGTCAGGCTAAGGCCAAAATTTTATATCAGCCTATGGCTGGAATATCGGCTGCCTTTCCTCCACAATGGCTTTATGATGGCAGATGGACACCCGATAACCCCAATGCCCCATATCCTCGCGCATTTAGCGGGCTTAGTAACCGGAACCAGTTGCCATCTGATTTATTCCTTATTGACGGTTCTTTCCTAAGGCTTAAGTCTGTCGAAATTGGTTATAAATTGCCAGAATATCTATTTGCAAAAATTGGAGTTTCTAATGTGAGGGTTCACCTGAGCGGTTATAACTTGTTCTCAATTGACCACATGAAGAAATACGGCAGGGATGTTGAAAATACTTCTGCGCCAGGGTCTTTTGGTGCATCGGGTAACACAGCTTTTAATTACCCGCAAACAAAGATTTATGAAATAGGGTTGAGGGTTGGTTTTTAATCTATAAATATAAAAACACATGAAAAATAAAATAATTATATTACTGACAAGCCTTTTTGTGGGCGTCATGCTATTTTCAGCATGTGAAAAAGACATATTGGACAAGACACCACTTGACTCTTATTCTGATGCAAGTGTTTTTGGAAGTGTTAGCCTGTCGCAGGCTTATGTAAATGCACTATACCAGGTATTACCAAATTGGAAATATGACTGGTGGAGTGTTGACAGAAACAAGTCTTACGCACTTTCATGTATTACCGATGAGGCTTACAACCAGTATAACCTGATCGGAAGCACGAACTGGAACACCGGAGCTGTTACTGCAGATAATAATAATGGTTATGATACCTGGAGATACCATTGGGGCTATGTCCAAAGAGCAAATTATTTTTTATCAAAAGCGGGCAGTGTTCCAGTTTCAACTCCAACTGAAACGACTCTTATGAATCAGACTCAGGGTGAAGTATATTACATCAGAGCATATTCATATTTTATTATGGCGATTGAGTACGGAGGGCTCCCATTAATATCAAAACCGTTCGAACTTAACAGTAACTTTACTGTAGCACGTAGTAGTTTTAAAGAAACTGTTAACTTTATTGTAGCAGATTTGGATCAGGCTGCATCTTTATTACCTGTAAACCCGACCCGGAGGTGAATTGGGTCGGGTGACTCAGGGTGCTGCTCTGGCTTTAAAATCGAGAATCTTACTGCATTTGGCAAGTCCGCAATGGAATACATCCAATGATATGGCATTATGGCAAAAAGCGTCCGATGCTGCGTTAGCGGTAATTAATAGTCCTGCCGGGTATTCTCTATCACCAAATTACGCGGATATCTATACTCAAAGAACCAATCCTGAAATTATTTACCAACACTTTTTGTATGGTGGTGGAAGTTGGGGCTCCCCTGGTGGTTCGTTTGTTATATATGCAACTTACAATGCACCAAGTGGTTTTAATGGATGGGCAGCTTATACCCCTACGCAAAACCTTGTAGATGCTTATAATATGGCCAACGGAAAATTAATAACCGATCCGACTTCAGGCTACAACCCTCAGGATCCTTATAAAAACAGGGACTCACGTTTGTTTGCTACGGTACTATATGATAGTGTAGCCTTTATAAGTCCTGATTTTTGTAAATGGCGGTATTCTACTAACGGCAGAACAACAAACATTACCCAGTTCTGGGAAGGCGGTTATGATTCCGCTGGAGGTGCTGGAGGCGGTGGTGAAACTAAAACCGGATATACATTTAAAAAATATTTTGATACCTCATTTAATTATAACGCCGGTGCTCCGGAACCTCCCAGAACATGGATTGTGAGCCGATTAGGTGAAATTTACCTTAACTATGCTGAAGCCCAATTCAATCTGGGGCGCGCCAATGTAGCAGCTACTTACATGAATTTGCTAAGACAAAGAGCTGGTATTACGACTCCTTTGGCGGCATCAGATGTTACAATGGCAAGGATTCAGAATGAACGTCAGGTTGAGTTGGCCTACGAAGGATTCAGGTTTTTCGATGTACGACGCTGGAAAATTGCTGACGTTATTGAAAACATGCCTTTAATGGGAATGAAAATAGTTCAAAATCCGGACAAATCAAAAACTTATACACCTAAGGTAGTTATTACAAGGAAATTTGTACCGGCAATGTATTTATTCCCAATTCCGAAAAACGAATTAGACAGGGTTAAAATTGAGCAAAATCCAGGTTATTAATATTTATCTGGAATTGCTTTAGATTGCTCATAAAAATGATGAGCCGGATATAAAAATAAGTTTGTTCGGCGTAGTCACTTGACTATGCCGAACTTTTTAATCATTTTAACAAAGATTTTGTCAATAAAAAATTCCTGACATACAACGTTCCTGTCTATTTTAACATTTTACCTCAATGAATTCATTTAAATTCTTAGTACTTTTTTTTGTATGCTTCCTTTGGGGAGTTAATTTGTTTTCAAAAACATATTATGTCTCATCAAAAATAGGGAACGATCGAAATATTGGGACACTTCAACGTCCTTTTAGAACTATCCAGAAAGCGGCTGACATTCTGACTGCCGGTGATACATGTTATATCCGCGAAGGAACTTATCGCGAATTAGTACAGCCTGTAAACACAGGAATTTCAGAAAATAAACGCATTGTTTACAAAGCCTACCCGGGTGAAAACCCTGTCCTGACTGGTTCGGAAAGGATAGATTCGTGGACCTCTCAGGAGGTAAACCTTTACAAGGCTGTTATCAATAATTCCTTCTTCGGAACGGATAATCCCTTCTCAACCAATCTTTATGACCCAAATGGATGGCTTTGGTACGGTACAGAGCTTCATCTTGGCACGGTATATATAAATGGGGAAGCGTACATTGAAAAACGATCCAGAGAAGAGATTTCGACCAACCCGAAGTCCTTTTATGTGGAAGCAAACATTTTGACAACTACTATCTGGATAAACTATTCAGGCATAAATAATCCTAACATCGACCTAACGGAAATCAGCGTACGGCCAAGTGTAATCAAGCCTCTAAACCGGGGGGAATGCAACTACATCACCCTTGATGGATTGACAATACGCCATGGGTCTACCAACTGGTCTTCCAACGAAGGGGTCTTCTCAGGAATGATCGATATCAATGCCGGTGGCTGGTGGACAATACGGAACTGCCATATCAGCGATGGACGTACCTGCGGTGTTCAGGCAGGTATGAGCCCAGGGCATCATGTAATAATCAATAACCTCATCGAACGCTTTGGCCAGTGCGGGCTTGTTGGAAACAACGGCGGATGGTTTTCCAGTATAGTTGAAGGGAATATTTTTCAGGACATTAACACAAAAAATGAATTCGGAGGTGCAGAAACGGCTGCGTTTAAGTCGCACAATACGGTGGATCTAACTATAAAAAACAATATTTTCAGGCGCATAAATGTATTCAGGAACGGATGGGCATTTGCTATCTGGATAGATTGGAGAAACCAGGGAAACCGGATTACAGGGAATGTTTTCTCTGATTTGAAAAGTACAGCAGCTATTGAGATAGAATGTGACCATGGCCCAACGCTGATTGATAACAATATATTTGCATTATCATCTGATAGCGCCATTGCAGTAAAGCACAATTCTTCAAACGTAATCGTTGCTCATAATTTGTTTATCAATGCCATTGATGGTCATTATTACGCAAGGAATTATCAAAAATGGTATAAACCACATACCAGAACGGTTGAAAGTGGCGATACCATAGGTATTATTAATGACAAGAGTTATAACAATATTTTCATTGGTGGAAATAATTTTATACCTCTGAGAACTGGCTACGCATGTGATTTCAATGCTTATCTGCAGGATGCTTTCAAATGCTCATGGGGTGACGCAAACAGTCACTCAAACCCTGATTTTAAGTCCAGTGTCACTATTGAAAATTCTGACTTCGCTACAACAGTCAATTTTCTTGTAGATGAAGAATCTGTTTCGATGAGATGCCCGATGATTTCAAAATCTTTTATTGGCACATGTACACCAACAAGCCAGGGAATTGAAAACCCTGATGGATCTCCGGTTTCAATCAATACCGATATTAATGGTAATCAGCGAAATATTGACGCTCCAAAAGTTGGGCCAACAGAAAATCTCATACAAGGAATCAATAAGATTTCTTTAGTAGCCGGAATTAAAAAATAGTTTAACCATATAAGACAATGAATTACAAATATGAAAGGGAAACAATTAAGCACAATTCTTCAAATGTAATCATTACCACCAATGCTAAAAAGACCACAATCAACAAACAAATAACATTTTTACTTTTCGGATTCATGCTACTTTTAATCAAGTAAGTTGACTGACATCCAACCAACAGTTTGTATTAATTCTTTAATTTTAAACAAAAATTCAAACATTTGCCACTCATGAAAACAGAAAAAATCAAACAAATCAGGATCAACAGAATAACCTATAGATCGATCGTCTTGGCGATGAGCCTCTGCTGGTTTCTAAACATCGCACTTTATTCACAGCCTGTCGAGGAGGGATTTATCTCAATGTTCAATGGCAAGGATCTGTCTGGCTGGGACGGGATGACCAAATTCTGGAAAGTAGAAGATGGCGCAATTGTGGGCGAAACGAAGAAAACGAGTCATCTGACACACTTCCTGTTTTGGAAAGGTGGCGAACCTGCAGATTTTGAATTGCGTTGTCGCTTTCGGATTACCGGCAAGGAAGCTAATTCTGGCATTCAGATCCGCAGCCAAAGGAGTCCAAATTGGGACGCATTAGGGTATCAGATCGACTTCGATGTGGGCGGCTATAGTGTGGGTAACTTATATCATTACAACCGCAAGCCATTGGAAACGTTCGCGCAACGTGGAGACAGCGTGCTTATCGACTCCATTGGGAATAGAACCATCAATAATTTCGCTGATTCGGACAAGCTACTTGATGCGTTTAAGAAGGACAACTGGAATGACTACCGGATTCTTGCCAAAGGTCGGAATGTAACTATTTGGCTCAATGGTGTATTAATGTGCTCGGTTGAGGATTACGAACAGAAATATACCTTGCCCAAAGGCATTATTGCGCTACAGCTTCACTCGGGGGAGCCCATGCGTGTTGAGTTTAAAGACCTAAGAATTCGTATCAACTGAGGTTGGAGAGAATCAGCTTCAAAAGCTACCTTGTTGCCAGGTTTCACAAAAACAATATAAAGTTACCACATCATTAAATACTGAACAAATTTGAAGAAGAACTTAAAATAAAATGAGTATCCGTTTTTACACCTAATTGGAAAAATGCTGTTCAAAGCGTAGTCGACCTTGTTTGGTGAGCCGAAAAACAAGTGAAGGAGACGTTAAAAAATCTTTTCTGTTTGAGCCGCAGGCGAGTTTAAAAGATTTTAGTCTCCAAACGCTAGTTTTTCGAGCGAAGCGAACACAGTCTTGACTTTTTTTGATTCCTTTTTTGTGTCAAGACAAAAAAGGGATTGGGGGAAAGGGGCAAAGCCCCAAATTAAATGAATTGGGTATAATACCAGATATTCATATTAATTCTAAGACAAACTAAAACTATAAATAATGGATCGTAGAAAAATGATTAAGAATGTGGGAGGAACATTGGCCTTATCGGCAATTGGAATTCCTTTAGTTAATGCGCGGGTTGAAAATACAACTTCTGTACAAAAACTCAAAGGGAATATTAAACATTCTGTTTGCAAATGGTGCTATGACAGCATTCCATTGGAAGAGTTTGCAGTGGCTTGCGTTGATATGGGTATCCAATCCATAGAACTACTGGAGGAAAAAGATTGGGCTACAATTCATAAATACGGTTTAAAATGTGCATTAGGGATTGTAACCGATTCTGGAATTACAAAAGGGTTTAACCGATTGGAATATCATGGTAAACTGATTGCAGATTATACAGCAATTATCCCCAAGGCTGCTGCCGCTGGAGTACCCAGCCTGATTTGTTTTTCGGGCAACTGCGATGGTCAAACCTATAATGATGGCTTGATCAATTGCGCCATAGGATTACGCAAACTTATGCCTGTTGCTGAAAAACATGGCGTTACATTGATAATTGAACTTCTCAACACAAATGACCATAAAGATTATCAATGTGATAAAACATCATGGGCTGCAACACTCTGTGAAATGGTCGGCTCTGAGAGGCTCAAAATATTGTACGACATATATCATATGCAAATCATGGAAGGCAATATTATCGATACTATAATTAAATATCATCGATACATTGGTCATTACCACACCGGCGGGGTTCCGGGTCGACATGAAATTGACGAAACACAGGAACTCAATTACCCCATCATCATGAAGACTATCGTGCAAACCGGATTCAAAGGGTATGTTGCTCAGGAATTTTTGCCTTTAAAGGAAAATAAACTGGAATCATTGCGAAAAGGAGTAACTATTTGTGATGTATAAATCAGATGTCGTTTAGTTAAGCTAAAAGACCTCCCAGCCGTTACTCCCTTTGGTCGTGAAGGCTTCGCCGGTCTTAAACAAGGAGGGTTAACCTGAGTCGAGACAGAGTTATACCCCCTTTTTTAAGGGGTTGGAGTTTTTAAAAAATTCTTAACTAAACAACATTGATGTAATAAGATTTGAAATATTAAAGGATAAGTAAAGCTTGTTTTAAACTGAAATTTACCGGAAATTTATCGTAAATCAATAAATTTATAAAACGCACTGATATGAAAAGCAAATTTATCCTCTTATGCATGGTTTTTTTTACAACCTCAATTGTAATTTTCGGACAAACTAAACGTCAGCCTGTGGATTACGTTAATATGTTTACCGGCACATCCAATTCCAGATGGATGCTGGGTCCTTATGCCGGAGTTCCTTATGGAATGGTGCAGCTTGGTCCGGATAACCAGGAATCGGGTTGGATGGCAGGTTATGAATATTCTATCATGAATGTTACTGGTTTTAACCATATCCATGCATGGACAATGTCGGGCTTAATGGTGATGCCCTCAACACAGGATTTCACGAAAGACAATGGTGCAAGTTCAAAACCTTATCGGGGCGCAAATGCAGGCTTTCACTCGCGCATTTTTAAAGAAACTGAAAAGGCTTCGCCTGGTTACTACTCCTGCGAACTATATGATGCCCATTGCAAAGCAGAACTCACTGCTTCAACACATTGCGGCTTTCATAAATACACTTTTAATGAAAATAAAGAAGCACGGATCCTTTTAGTATTGAACATCCCTACAGAATATGGAAATTATTATAAAGATTATATTCATGCTGCAGAATTTTATAAAACAGGAAACGATGTAGTGGAAGGGTCTGCAAAAATCAATGCTGTTACCGGGGAATATATGTTATACTTTAAAATCCAGTTTAATAAACCGTTTAAATCGATGAATGGCTGGTATAATGATAAAATACAAACTAATATTGATCAAATAAAAGGCGATAATGACCTGGGTGCTTATGTAACCTATTCAGTTAAAGAAAATGAAAGCATAATGATGAAGGTGGGGTTATCATTGGTTGATATGGAAGGAGCAAGAAAAAACCTGAAAGCAGAGTTAGACCCATTTGGATGGGATTTTGAAGCCGTTGTAGCATCGGCTCGTGAAAAATGGAACACCTTACTTTCAACCATTGAAGTGAAAGGCACCGAAAAAAACATGGGAAAATTTTACACCAATTTTTACCGGAGTTTTGCCAAACAAACATGGAGTGATGTTGATGGCCGTTACACTGATCCTTTACACAAAATTCAACAACTGCCCCACGGGGATTTAATGTATGGAGGCGATGCATTTTGGAATACTTTTTGGAATTTTAATACTATTTTATCACTTGTTGCCCCCGATATTATGAACAATTGGGTAAAAACCCAATTAGAACTTTTTGACAAAACCGGGTGGACAAATAATGGCCCTACCGGTCTTAAAATGACCGGCGTTATGGAGGTAACCCACGAAATTGCACTAATGGTATCGGCATATCAGAAAGGGATTAGAAACTACGATGTAAACAAATTATATGATGCGGTAAAAAATAATGGCACGGTGCAGGGGATAAGGTCTGCAGGGTCGGGGAAAGGACTTTCGGGAATGGAAAGATTAAATATTTACAATAAGCTGGGTTATGTGCCTTACGAAATTGATGCAGCCTGCCGTACCTTAGATTATGCCTATACCGATTTCTGTGCGGCCCAGTTGGCAAAGACAATGAAAAAGGATGCCGACTATAATTTTTTTGAAAAAAGATCGAATAACTGGAAAAACCAGTTTAATCCTGTATTGAAAATGCAGGTTCCTAAAGATTCTATGGGTAATTGGATTCATAACTATGATGCTTTTTCAGGAAAAAACTGGATTGAAGGCAATGGCTGGCAATATACCTGGTATGTTCCTCATGATGTAAAAGGGTTGGTAAACATTATGGGAAAAGATTTGTTTAATAGTCGCCTCGAAGAAGGATTTGAAAAATCGGTCAAGTCCAATTTTGCCGCATATGCTTTCGATCGTCATCAGGAAATTGCTTATGAATATTACATCAACCATGGAAACGAATCAAATATGCAGGCTTCCTTTTTGTTTAACTATTCCGGTAAACCGTGGCTCACTCAAAAATATACACGTACTATTCTTGATAAATTTTATGGGAATACCCCTTATCACGGATGGGAAGGTGATGAGGACGAAGGCCAAATGGGTGGATGGTTCGTAATTGCCTCAATGGGATTGTTCGAAATGAACGGAGGAGTTACCGATGATTCATTTTTTGATATTACCTCGCCTTTATTTGATGAGATTATTATCCATATTGACAAGATGTACAATGGTGGTAAATCCTTTGTTATTAAAACCATAAACAATTCCCATGAGAATATTTATATTCAATCTGTAACATTAAACGGCAAGCCTTTAAATGTACCAAAAATAAAATTTAAAGATGTCGTCAAAGGCGGCGAACTATTATTTACAATGGGCGCAAAGCCGAATATGAATTGGGGAAAAGATTAATAGATAGCTATCTAAAAATATAGTGCCAATGGCAGAAAAAATTTAAGTTTTATAATAATTGAAAATTTTAAAGTAATGTTTTAATCGACAAATTTATCAAATAATAGAACAATGAAAATTAACAGAATAATGAATTTTAAAAAGCTGTTGTATTCTACGATTATGCTTTTGATTACTACCTGCATTTTTTCTCAAACAACCTATCGCAATCCTGTAATTTCGGGCTTTAATCCCGATCCAAGCGTGTGCAGGGTGGGTGCTGATTACTACCTGGTCACCAGTAGTTTTGGGTTTTTTCCCGGAGTTCCTGTCTATCATAGTAAGGATTTAATTAACTGGGAACAGATAGGATATTGTTTAACACGAAAATCACAACTTCCAATGGATAATTGCCGCCATTTTTCAGGTCATGGAATATATGCGCCAACTATCCGATATAACAAGGGTATTTTTTATATGGCAACTACCAATGTTACTGATGGAGGAAATTTTTATGTTACCTCCACCAATCCTGCTGGTGAATGGTCCGAACCCATTTGGGTAAAGCAGGGAGGAATAGATCCGGATCTGTTTTTCGATGATGATAATAAGATTTATTTAGCATCAACCGATGTTGTTGAAGGCAAGGCTGGTATAGCCTTATCGGAAATAAATATTAAAACAGGAAAACTTATCAGCGAGATAAAACATATTTGGGGCGGAACAGGCGGCAGATATCCTGAAGCTCCACATATTTATAAAATAAATGGCTGGTATTACCTGATGATTGCGGAAGGTGGAACCGAGTATGGACACATGGAAACTATTGCCCGAAGTAAAAATATATGGGGGCCGTACGAGCCGAATCCCGACAATCCAATTCTTACTCACCGTGGCTTTTCGGGGCAAAATCAACAGATTCAGGGAACCGGACATGCGGATATGATTGAGGCCCATGATGGATCATGGTGGCTTGTGTTTTTGGCTTTTCGCAAAGCTGGTGGGAACTATCATCAATTGGGACGCGAAACTTTTTTAACCCCATTTACATGGAATTCCAATGGATGGCCGGTTGTTAGCCCCGGAGATACTATTGGAATGCTTGTAAAAACTAAAACTTTGCCACTTTTTCCGACGAAAGCCATTCCTGTACGTGACGATTTTACAGATAAAAAACTGGGTTTGCAATGGAATTTCCTTCGTAATCCCGACGATGCAACATGGTCGCTTACTGAAAAAGCGGGAGCTTTGCAATTAAATGGCATTGCCTCAACCATTAGTCAATCTGCTCCAACTACCTTTATTGGTCGCAGGCAACAACATTTTAATTTTACAGTTACTACAAAAATTATTTTTAATCCAGTTAAGAAAGGCGAGGAGGCTGGTATTGTAGTTTTAAGTAACGAAGGACATCATTACGACCTTTTCATTTCTGGAGATGCGGGCAAGCGCTTATTAAATCTAAGGTTAAAAATCGGGAGCAGCGAAAATATAAGGAATGATATTGAACTCCCCGAAGGTGAAATTATTTTACGAATTACAGGAACAGCAGAATGGTATATGTTTAGTTATAAGGCAGATAATTCTCCTGATTTTATTGAAATTGGGAAAATGGAAAGCAGGTATTTATCTTCTGAAGTTGCGGGTGGATTTACAGGAGTTTACCTGGGTATGTATTCTACTGGTAATGGCCAGAAATGCTCCACTCCTGCTGTTTTTGATTGGTTTGACTACCAGAATGATTAAACAGTGGATAAAAAAGAAAAAAGAAACAACCATTACGAAAACGTTGACCGTGCAGATCGATACACTTGTTAACGTTCCTCCGGAGTGGGGTATCCTATGTGGTTCCGGAACAAAGAGCTGGGTATGGGATAATACGCTATCAGCTGTTTGGGGTAATGGTGGCTATAAAGGCAATACTTCTCCAGGTTGGTGGC
>JANONW010000278.1:0-2268 GCA_031421065.1 Prolixibacteraceae bacterium | reverse complement strand
CATTTGTATTGGCAAAAGCCACCAACGATTTTGCAATTTTTTTTGAATCGTTTATGCAGTATTTAAAATCCTGCTGTTGGTGTTCACCTTCCTGAATTAATTTATATAAGTAAGCGCTCAATTTGAGTTTATTAAATTACTTTTAATTTGGACTTCATAATTACCACATGATCAATATGTTAGAAATTTAAAAATATGCTCTTTTTGCATTTTTAGTCATATAATTCATTATATATCAATGTTATATGGGATACTTTACAAGATTGATTATTATGCCGCTTCATGTTTTTCCAGATTTTGATAAAAAACAGGGTTGAGTTGTTTAATCCTATTGCTTGTTTGTTCATCCCTAAAAACCGATCTTGTCAATTCAATGACATCAACACCGGCAAGACTGCTAAATATTTCAATGATTATCAAAAACATTTTTTGCAGTTCGGAAGCAATACTGTATCTCAGGGCATCCGCCAGGGCTGAGGCAAATATTCCGTCAAATGAGCTGTAGTCCGTAATCCGCCGGTGAAACGACAATATGGTATATTGTACCAGGCTGATTGTCGCATCAGCGATTTGCGCATCGAAACAGGTTGATTTGCATTTGCCCAAGTTGAGGTTTTGTTTGCTTTCGCGGAAAAACAATTCTATTGACCAGCGTATCTGATAAACATTCATTATCTTTTGAAAATTAATTGTTAAATCTGTCGTGGCCAATAAGTTCCAGCTTTTGGATTGTCCTATTTTTATGAAAAACAAGTTTATCCGTATATCACCGAAAGTTACTGGTACTTTAATGTATTTTGCTTTGTGCGAACGGGCGTTTACAGCTTTGCGTTCAAACTTGGCTGCCAGCTCTATTGCATTATAGTAGGTGTCGTTTGCTGTCAACTTGTATTTGGTTGCCCCCATTTTTGCCATCGATATCAGATTGATGTTATGCTTTTTATTAAGTTTTGATACCAACTTGACAAACTCATGGTTAAAAAACCAACTGTCGGTTAGGACATAATCTGCCCTAAAACCACGTTTGATAGCTCGTTTGAGCATTGTCATCATCATGGCAGTCTTCTTAATGTCAGCCTCTGCGGCCCTTTGTGCACCTGGGGAGTCGATATCCCTGTGCTTTGTGAATTGTTCGCTCATTTGCTTCTTTGTCAAGCCATAATCGGGATGACGTTTGCTTGTCCCTTTTAATTCGGTACGTAGTTCTATTGCTTTGTTTTCCAATTCAACATATTTTGTTTCTGCTGTTTTGAGCTTTTGTTTGGCACGAACTACCCTGTTCTTCGCTGTTTCTATCTGTTTCTTTGCTGTTTTTGTCAGTCTGTTTTTGTTTTCTTTTTTGATAGGTTTGAATATTTGCTGAACTTCTTTTAATGATTGCGAACACTCTTTAACAACTTGACGCTGAACGGATAAGCGTTTGTTTGCTGTTGTCAGGCGTTTCTTCACATCATCTACTTGGCTTCCCTTTTCACGATGAAACGAAAAATCAAGGGGGTAAAAACTTAATCCGTCCCAATATCCCATCACCAAAATTTTGTACCCAAAAATGAAATCGCCACTAACATGGTCGTGGACCCGGCTTACCAATTCAGTTTTGATGCCACTCTTTGGCAATGGGCTATCGTCAAAAATAAATGCCCGCACACTATTTAGCGCCCCTGTATTTATTACATCGGCAAGATTCTTGAAACGTAATGCCACCAAATACAGCAACGAGCGCCAGTTAACTTTTGGATTGTTCTTCAAATCATAAAAAACACTATTGCTGCATTCAACCCCATGATCTGCCCCTAAACCCGATTTTACCAACATTGGGACACTTTTAAGGTGATAGAATGGCATCAGCAGCAGAAGTAAAATTAGATCAGAAACATTTACCCCACATCGCTTTGCGCTGTTAAAAAACTGCCCTATTCTTGCAATCTTCATTATTTTTAAAGTGTGGAAAATATCAATCGCATTTTTCTCCTCGTTATTTCCAATCGTAGAAATATTTACAATACCTTTGTTTTGTTGCATGACCATTGAATTGTTGTTTTGTAATTATTGATGTAACTATCACAAAATTAAACAATTACAATGGTTTTTGCAACTTTTTTATGTTATTTTCTCGTTTTTTATTACTGATTGTCAATGTGTTATGAAGTCCAAATTAAAAGATATTAATATGATGAAATTCTTTTTCATAATCATTTATTGAAGTTTATATCAATAACAAAAGTGTTGAAAGTATGTTTTTGAAAATTTAAAACTGATGGGTTTGAT
>JANONW010000277.1:0-6409 GCA_031421065.1 Prolixibacteraceae bacterium | reverse complement strand
TGCTTCCCCTATATGCACTGGTATTTTTTTAAATCCAAGACTTTCAAGTTGTGGAAGAAAAGCAGTTATATGCTGATAATCCTTCTTCAATAAACGAAATGCCATTTTATATTCGAAAGCATTTCTGTTCAAAGAATCAGTTGCCAGAATTCTTTCAATATTTATATAGGGGTCGTCTGTAATTGAGAAAAAATCTATTTTTATCTTGTTTTGTCTCTTGTCTCCAAGTTCCCGATCGGCATTTAAGGCAGCGTCATTAAACAGAAATTTTTCATAAACTATGGCTTCTTTTTTATAAAAAAATGCGTGACTTAAAATGCTTATATACTTGGATGCCACCTTGTAATTACCATTAATTAATTCAGTTTTAATCAGCATTTTTAAGCCTTCAGGAGTATGCCCTTTCATGATCATGTTCTCGAAAGCCCAGCGATGGGCCTCATTGATCATACCTACCGTGTAATAAAAATAGCCACCGCGTTTAAGTATCTCTCCAACCATATCCCATTTCAGGAAAAGTGTTTGGCCATCAGTACTTTGTGGAAAATGAAATAACAAATCGTTCAGCTGATCTGTTTCACATAGAGCGATATTATTCAGAAATATGGTCAATGAATTAGTAGGTGGATTCGCTGTGTTGTATGCAATTATTTCATCAAATTTATTCTGATAAAACAATTTTTCTACGTGAAAATATTGTTTGTTTTTTTTATCGAACTGTTTTATACCAATAGAAACAAGGATGATGGAAATCAGACTTGCAGCAATGAGTCCATTCACCAAAGGCGTGATTCTAAGTTTTCCTGCCGGTGTAAACTTAATCCGGGTTATTACCGGAAGTATTGAAATAATACCGGCAATCGAAATAAAAAGAGCTGAATGTGATTGGGTAGTTAATTCTGAAAATGGATAAATCAAGAGTGTTTTAGCAGTTTGAAAAAAGAGTAATTCTTTTGACAGATAGAATGTTGCCAGGTTAAGGCACCACAATATGATTATTTTTATCCAATCCATTTTCTCTTTACTAAAAGCAAGATAAATGGTCAGGAGTATTGAAAAAATCCATGAGAAACCGCCTGTGGCAAAATACCAAAACGGCGATACAAATACTGGAACCCATCCTTTAAGAAATCCTAAATATTTGATTGTCAGAAAGAACAAAACCAGTTGAAGTAATAACCCCAGATTATTAAAAAGTAAAAAACGATAATCGGTTTGCAGAAAGAAAAGGGCAATTCCGACGATAAACGGCACGATCACAGCGTTCTTTCCATTGATAAAACCGATGATTCTTGAAATTGTCAATACTGTCAGGATAAGAATAGTTGAAATGATGATTGCACCAGCAATCGGGCAATAATAAAAGGTTGAAAAGAATTTCCCAAGCCAAATCAGAAGTCCGCCTGGTTGATGTAGATTTTCGATTAGAAAATCCGATGAAAAAACGAAAAGAGAGGATTTTTCCTGATAAAAAAAGACGTAGTCGATAAAAAATGCGAAATAGATGAACGCCCCCACCAAGAATACCAAATATGGCAAAAAGGAAAACAGAAGATTGTTTTTTGTCCTAATCTGATTCATAATCTATTGTATGAATTAATAAGTAAGGATTAATTTTTATTCCATTTGGCCTGCATTGCTTCCGTATTGGCCAGTTTCCGTATCTCTCCGGGATTCAGGTTAATATCAATCGTTGAAAATTCAGGAATATTAAAGCTCATTAAAAACCGCTGGTAAAATTCCGGATCCTCTTGTGGAAGAATAAATGGTTTATTTGAAATCCCGTTTTCGTCGATGTATGCAATGTATGGTCGTGTTGTCAATCCATCTCCCCGCCTACTGCTAAATATCAACCATTTACCGTTAGACGACCAGGAGTGATAACTATCGGTATATTCACTATTCAGTTCGAGTGGGGCAGATTTGAACGTTTCCAGATCAACTGAATAAAGGTCGGCCTCCTGGTGCCAAATCGGGAAACAACCGTAATCGGCTACCGTCAGAACAAGAAACCTGCCGTTAGGCGAAATCCTCGGAAATGAAATGCTTTTATTGAGTTGCGCGGCATCAAAAACCAGTTCTACTTCACCGAATTTTAGCTTGCCAGATTCAAATGATACACGGCACAGATTGTATTTAATCTGTTTATAATCATATTCTTTCGCAATCTGGACAGCTCTGCAGAAATAGAGATACTTTCCATCGGGCGACCATTCCGGATAAGTATCCATAAACTGATCTCTGTTAGCTAATTCAATATCACTGATCTCATTTTTATCCACATCATAAAGAACCAGCGATGATTCCAGGTCGCTCACTTCAACCTTTTTATTATCAGAAGCATGAAAACGTTGAATAATCTTATTCGATGAAAAGGCAACAAATTTACCGGAAGGATGCCAGCGCGGGTAAACAGCTCCATTCTTCATCTCTTTGGTTTTCAGGTTTATCTTTTTAAATTCACCAGCCGAATAAAAATAAGTTCCACCCAGAGTTCCTCTCATGTGAAAAAGAAAATTATCCGTTTTTCCGTTGTTAAATGCGTGGCAGTTAACACAATTCTCATCAACAACACTGTTTTCAATAAACGAACTGGTTTTAAAACTTTCCAGATTTCGACTTTCAATACTTAATTTGGTCCAGCTCTCATAGCCGGGATAAACCAACCGGTAAAAAATATAGGGATCAATTGGCTCAGGTGAAATCTTATTTGTAACAGTCCTGAATTTTGACCACTGTCCTTCATTACTCCTTGTATAGATATCTATACTAATTTCCTTTCCAATATTGTTTTGTAGCATTTTATGCCATCTGTTTTCCGGAATAATGATTTTTCCATCACTGGAAGAAACTTCAATTTCAGTGCCGGTTGAGGAAGAGAATTTTGCAAAATAAGCTGATCCCGCTTCTTTAATCATGAAGTTCAAGGGAGCGATATTTGATGGTATTGTAACTCCAGAATAGTCAGGTTCAATAACAGCCTGCTTTTCATTACTTAATATAGTACCATTGGGCTGATAGCCACAGCCATACATAAGTAAAGGAATGAATGTTATATAGATATGCTTAATGAAAAATATATACATACCACTAAGAAAATGATTTTCAGTCATATCAATAAGACTTAATAAATGAGATCCCTTTGTTTTCTACTTCTCAATAACAACGAAAAATAGTAAAAAATAATCATTAATCGCCTTCTCTCCATTTATTAAGAAAACTTGTCGAAAGAGCAATTACCATCACTTTTTTGTCTTGTGAGAAAGAGTCAGAATTGATATTTATAAGCAGGATTACACCGATAAATATTATATCTTCGGTTACCTTTGCAGGTTTGGTCATTTGAACGAATTTTTCTGTAACCCAGAACAAGTCACTAAACTGCAAGAACTGTCTGGTTTGTTATCGAAACGGAAAAGTTGAATTTCTTAAATTATCAATTTTATAATGTGTCAACTATTAAATTCATTATATTCCGAATTAAACATCAAGTCGTATGAGCCGCAATTATTTCCTTTTCTCAATTCTATTTTTTATTGTGACATCCTGTAATTCACCCAAGATGAAAAAAGTCGATCTGATTGTTACCAATGCACGTGTTTACACCGTGAACGATTCTTTTAACATCACAGAAAGTTTTGCCATTCAGGATGGGAAAACTCCTATTCATTAAGGCAACCTTAGTAGAAATAGTAAGGTGAAAGAAGTATTAACCTTATTACCTTATTGATTTACAGATTGATTAAAAGGTTGAATCCAGTGGTGATTATGATTTTTACTACGGTTTTAAATAGAAAATAAGGTTTTTCATCACCAACCATAAGCATTTTTAAAATAATTCGGTATTCCATAAAAAATCAAACCCAAACGAAACATTATAGAAACATTATTCCCTTGTATTTTTCCACTCGGCCCAGTAAATTGACGATATATAGCTTCGGAGCATTCCATCGAATAAACGCACAGCCTGAAGCCGGGTTTGGGCGGTTTTGATCTTTTGGATTTCATCGGGTAACTGCAACATTCGCCGATCGGGGAAAGCGTTTAAATTGTCAACGGTTTGCGGATAATTGGCAACTGTTTTTTCTTCTGCAATAAAATGAATATTACTGGGCATCTGAATCTTTTCAGCGCTTAAATCAGGAATATATCGGGAAAGAATTATGAAGGTATTTTCTGGCAATCTATATTGCCAATCCACATAAATGGCGATAATCTTCACCAATTTCGTTTAAAGGATTGTTGCTGGGAAGGCCGATAAAAATCACTTTGGTTCTATACGATGGATTACTGGCCATCACTTCATCAAAAGAGATTTAGTTAAAAAATGTTATAATCTGTTTACTGCAATCGTTTGCGAAGTCGTTTGCATACAAAATGTTATAAAACAGGTAGTTGCTGGTAGGTAAAAAACACAGATGTTTTATCAGGAATTTTTGATAATTTGACCAACTCTATTATCAATCAACTTTATGAACCCAAACCATTGTTTACAACACAAAATATGCGCAGCAATCAAATTACAATCAAGGATATAGCCAGAATACTTGGCATCTCGCCTTCAACAGTTTCGAGGGCGTTGAAAGATCATCCGGATATAAATGTCGATACCAAAAAGGCTGTGAACGAGTTGGCAGTCAAATTGAAATACCGGCCCAATGCGGTTGCCCTCAGTTTAAAAAACAGCCGGAGCAATACCATTGGTGTAATTATTCCCGAAATAGTCCATTATTTCTTTTCAAACGCATACAGTCAAATGAAAGTACCTACATACCTGAAGTGAAAGTGCTGAATGCCGATTTGATTATTAGGGGCAGTTCGTTGAAGGAATAATTAAAATTAATATATCTCATTATGAACAAACTATTTACATCACGACAAAATTATTCAACCAGACCGATACAAAAATCGGGCAATACATTTATAAAGAGCATGAAGAGAATATTTTTTTACATACTACTGGTAGTAATCCTTTTCGTAACTGGTTTTATCTATTGGAATTACTTTTTTGTTTATAGCGACGGATCCCGTGCCGGATTGCTCCAGAAAATTTCGCGAAAAGGCACCATGTTTAAAACCTTTGAAGGAGAAATTATACTGAGCAGCGTACAAAGCAACAACAATGTGCCGCTTGCCTCCGAGAAATTCTTTTTTTCTGTAAATAATAAACGGGTTGCCGACCAGTTGAGTGGCCTTCAAGGTGAATTTATCGTGGTGTATTATCGCGAATTGAACGGCACTTTACCCTGGCGTGGCGAAAGTGCTTATATTGTTGACAGTGTTTCGGTTAGCAAGCGACATTAATGTTGTCCCGAAGTAGTTTTCTTTAACCAGTATTAGATCAATCCTGTATTCAGTTACAGCCACCTTTTTGATTTTTAAATCATTAAGCAGATAAAAACCCGACTTAAATTTCCTGCATTAATTCTCAATTCCCTTATATTATTTCTATTTTTGAGAATTGCTAAAACCCAATTTCACATGTATCCCGGCAGAAACCTAAGATATATCCTATTCATCTTTTTCATACTTCACTTTACACCTGTATTTTCCGTAAAAAAAATCAAAGTTGGTTTTAAGGGGTGTACGACAAAAATTCCAAAATAATAGAAAAAAGGCTATACATTTGTAAATCAACTAAAAATACAAATAAGTATAACCTTTAACTCCTAAGGGTATGGCAACAAATTTAGATGAAATATTTGCGGTTTTATCAGGGTCACTGGAAGATTTATCAAACAACATCGATAAAGAATCATCGAGTTGCCAATTTGAAGCCACGTTAACTGACCTACTGCGGAATTTTGGCCAGTCGGTTTTTCAATCTATAGTTGGGAATGTCCCAAAATCGAAAAACGGCCGGGTTGCCATCCTTACAAGCATGGGCGATGTTTGTTTTGCCAAAAGCCACCCACTGGCAACCGCCCCTGGTGGTTTTAAGATCAGTCCTTACATGCAGGGACATTTGTGCAGGGCCGGTACAAGGTTGACCTTTGAAGGAGCAAGTGAACAAGTAACGGAATTGAAAGGTGTAGGAGCGAACGCAAAACAAATAGAGCGGTCATGCCATCACTACGGAGAATTATTAGGGCAGGTTGATTGGAAACAAGCCTACACTGAGGCCATTCAATTGCGCTTGCCTTTAAAGGACGGGCTTGCCTACGCAATGATGGACGGCAGTATGGCCCTGACAAGGCAAAAAGATGGGCCGTGGAAAGAGGTCAAACCCTGCAGGACGTTCCGGTCCGGCGACAGGGCCGAAGGTGCCTCCAAAGACCGCAACCTTATCGGGCATTCGGATTATGTGGCGCACTTGGGCAAACATGTGGATTTCTTTGATAAGGCAATAGAGGTACTCCCAACACAAAGCCCTCTGGTGTTTATCTGCGATGGGGCAAAATGGACATGG
>JANONW010000276.1:0-1698 GCA_031421065.1 Prolixibacteraceae bacterium | reverse complement strand
GATGTTCCCACTTCGCAGAAAGAACATTTGCAGAAAGATGACCCGACAGACAGCCGGAAGCTTGCACGTTCATTACGTAACAATGAATTAAAGGCAATATTTGTTCCTAATCCGGCAACACTTGAAGATCGGTCCCTCGTCCGGATGCGGGCAACATTGGTAAAAGATATGACCCGGTTCAAGCAGCGGATAAAATCATTTCTCTATTTCTATGGAATCAGTTACCCTGCACAATTTGAGAGGTCAGGTACCCATTGGTCAAAACGGTTTATGAAATGGCTTGGAGAGGAGGTTTCTTTGCAACATGACTCCGGCACACAGGCATTGAAAATATTGGTGCAAGAAGCAGAACAACAACGCAAACTGCTGCTGGAGGTATTAAAAAAAATCAGGTTGTTGTCCCGCAGTGAAAAATATGCAAAGAATATTGCCCTGTTAAGAACCATCCCTGGGATTGGACTAATTACGGCCATCACTTTTTTAGTGGAGATAGAAAATATTGAACGGTTTGAAAATACAGACCACTTTGCAGGATTTGTGGGCTTGGTCCCCAACCGGCACTCTTCGGGACCAAAAACAAGTGATGGGGAAATGACTTTCCGGGGACAAAAAACGCTTAAAAGTTTATTGGTAGAGAGTTCATGGACAGCTGCAAGATCCGACCCCGCATTAATGATGAGTTATCTCGGCTACGTGAAGCGGATGGAACCCAACAAAGCTGTAGTCAGGATAGCAAGAAAAGTATTGAACCGGATGTATTTTGTACTGAAAAACAAAATGGAATATGTACCAGGTATTGTCAAATGAATCCTTAAAAACAACCAGTATATCAAAGTGACCGCTATCTGCCCCTTGCAGTTTCATCTGCTCAACGAGAATGCGGCTCTTTACTTGTAAAAACTGAAACAGGGAAATGTAGCATTAATTTGTCTACTGATAGAAGGTTGTTTTTATAGGACTATTATCGGCTTAGGCTAAAACTAACATTAGGTTTTCTTTAGCCATTTTTGGATTCCTGTATAAGCACAAGGAAGGCCCGAAAACCTTCCCTTATACAGTGTACCCGTAAAGAGTATTGCTAACAGGTTGCTCCCCAGCAGAGCCTGTGTCCTCTTCCTCTTTACAAAAGCAAAGTTAATTTGTTGTGAATAAATTAATTGAAAAATGAAATAAAAAATAATTGAAAAATAATGCTCCGAAAATTTGGATTACAACATAGAAGGGGCAGGCTGCTAGTCGATTGTATCGACAAGTAACCTGTAAAACAATGCAATATTTGCTATTTAATCGTAGGTGACGCGCATGAATATTTATTTAGTTCGCCACGTGATTTTGCAGGCGAGAAAGGATATGTATATGTACAAGTGGAAGTTTAATTTTATGAGTTACAAACTCAAGACAGCTAACCCCTCGTTGCAAACGAGGGCAAACTCTGATTTTACAAACCCATTTGCTCTTCCTTGGTTGAGCTTTATCATCAGAAGCGCAACCATGACAGGTTTTTTTAAACGAAGGACATGCTCCGCAAAACACCCCGCACGGCGCCAAATCATTAAATTTTCCAATTCTATTTTTACTGTTCTTTAAAGAAGGTACTTCCGACATTCACTTATTTCTTTTGATTTTTAATTCAGCCGGGCAATTACAATTAATGCCAACCCGATGATAAACAGGGCAAACATGGCGGCCAGCAATTTG
>JANONW010000275.1:0-1606 GCA_031421065.1 Prolixibacteraceae bacterium | reverse complement strand
GATTCAAGCTGTGATCGGAACGGGCTGGAGGTCAGGCAAATCTCACCTCCCAAATTGTGGGATTTTTTCTCAGTCCATTAATATAGAGACATTGCACTAGGCACAATGAGCCAAACTGCGCAATTTAATCCGCTACCCTTGCTGTCAGTGATGCCTGGGATCGCCAGCTCGCTGGAGCAGGTCGGGCACGATCTGGACCATTATTTTGCCGGGCCGGCTGCCGGGCGCGATGCATTACACAATGCGCTGGCGGAACTGCATCGCGTTTGTGGCGTATTGCAAATGGTGTCGCTGAAGGGCGTGACTCGCTATGGCGAAGAAATAGAAAAGCTGTTGCAGGAACTTGCTGCCAGCTCTCTGGCGCCTTCCCCCGCCCACCGCGACGTCATCCAGCGCTCGCTGACAGCACTGACGCATTATCTTGAAGCGCTGATAGATGGCGCCAGCAATGCCACCTTGCGCCTGTTTCATCAATACCAGGAATTGCAGCAGGCACGTGGTGTGGAAATGTCGTTTGAAGTAGACCTGTTTTTCCCTGAGCTGTCTGTTGAATTGCCGCAATCGGTGCTGGGCATTCCGCTGGAAACGGATGTCCAGCCGCGCATTAAATTGGCGCGCAGCCAGTACCAACAGGCATTATTGAAATGGTTGCGCCAGAACAACCCGGCAGAAGCCCTGCAACAAATGCGCACTGCGGTGCTGACCGTGATGACTTGTGTGCCGCAGGACCAGCGCCGCTCATTCTGGTGGATTGCGGCCGGGGTGCTGGACTGCCTGATTTTTGATGGAGCTCCACCGGGACTGAATGCCAAGGGTTTGCTCAGCCGCGTCGATTTGCAGATGAAAGCCTTGCTGGAAGGTAGCCAAGCCGACAACTACCCGGCCACGTGCGAAATGCTGTATCTGCTGGCGCGCAGCCATGTGGTCAGCGAATTGGTAGCCAGCCTGAAGCAGACCTATGCGCTGGATGATTATTTGCCTGACGATTCATCTTTGCCGCTAAGCCAGACTGCGCTGGTGCTGGAACAAATGCGCACCCAGCTGGTTGTGGCGCGCGAGTCGTGGGAAAAATGTTTGCAGGGAGATGGGGCGACTGGAGGCGGGGGTAGCGCACAGTCATGTCAGGAGTTTATCAATCATGCAGATCAGTTGCGTGCGCTGGCCGAAGGCCTGGATCGCAATACCCTGCAGTTCCTGAGTACCCAGATACACGCCGGCGCCGCGCATTGCGTTGAGCCGGAACGCGCGCAACGTATTGCCCAGGATATGGCAATGGCCATGCTGTTGCTGGAAATCGGCATCGACCAGTATAGCCACCTCGGCAGCAACTACCACGACCAGGCAAGAATTTTAGCGCAGCGCTTGCAGGGCAGCATGATGCGCATGCCGGAAGATACAGAAAAGTTTGCCGAGGTCATTGCGCTGCACTCGGAAATGGAGAAACGCAAAATACTGGGGCCGCTGGCTAACGAAATGCAGGGCAACCTGCAACATGTAGAACAAGGCCTGAATGCGTTTTTTGCCGACCCGGCCAAGCGCGAAGAAATCAGGCCGCTGCCACGCTTGCTGCATCAAGTGCTGGCCGCGATGCACCTGTTGTCTTTGG
>JANONW010000274.1:0-5586 GCA_031421065.1 Prolixibacteraceae bacterium | reverse complement strand
ACAAAATAACACCAAACCCTTGGTCGGTCAGCGTTTTCTCGAACAATACTTCTTGAACTTCATAAACGGCGTTATCCTTCAGACGGCACACAAAATTTATCCCTTCGTTTGTCCAGCGGGCAAATTGCAAGTAATGGCTGTAGGCTTTGTCGAACACAATCATGCTCCCTTTTGGCAGTACCAGGTGCTTCAAAAAATTCTTGCCGTGCATTTTTGCCTCGCTTATCGTGGCATATTTTGCCGTATTGGCATGGGCGCCTATCATCATGTGCACTTTCAAACCACCTTTTTTCTTGCCATCGTTTTTGGGGTTGCGGCCAACCCCTTTCATAATGTCTGAGAACAAGCTGATTGTCGTGGAATCAAAGGCATAAAAGTTGGAAAAAGATACCCCATGAATCCGGCTGACCGACAAAATCGGCTCCAGCTTCAATGGCAAGAATCGATGCCTGCCAGATTTGGTCAACATTCAGCACTCCGGTTTCGAGAATGACTTTCAAATGAGCCTCGCCGATTGCTTTTTTGATCGCCGTAATTTCGTTGGCACAGGTTTCGAAATGACCTTCAAGAAAAGCCCACAGTGGTATTACGATGTCTATTTCGTTGGCACCGGCAACTACTGCCAAATGGGCTTCTTCTATTTTAAGTTTGGTAAAGGTCATTGATGATGGAAACCCTCCGGCCACGGCGGCAATTTTTACACCCGGCACCTTCAGTGCGCTCTTCACGGTATGGGCCATATTCGGATAAACACAAATGGCAGCTACATGGCTTATTCCGGGAAATGTATCGGGAAATTGGTTCACTTTTTCGGTAAATGCAGCCACAGAGCTGACAGCATCGGTCGGGTTCAGAGTCGTGAGATCGATGCACGAAAGAGCTTTTTCAAACATTTTTTTATTGCAGTTTTTAGCCGCGATTTCTCTTATTTCTGCGAGTTGCAGATTTGATATCTGCAATGGACAATGGGCAAGGTTCCATGGACATGTTTTTTTGGGTAAAGTTAAGATGTTTAATGGTTTTCGTTTCGATTTCCATGTTTCAGTTTTTCAAAATGAAAGGCCGTCCCAAATCTAGTTTTGAAACGGCCTCTTTTAATCCACTTTGTTATTCAAGATAATAGTCAACAATATTTTAGGACTACCCGGAACCTAGTTTCCAAAAATATATCTGATACCTAATTGAGCGGTCCAAACATCAAAGACAGAAGAATTTCTGCTAAATGTATCTTTAATAAGTACGGCGCCATCAGGTAATGTTTGAGTTGCTAATCTATAAACGGGTTCATTATTAACAGTGGTTCGATAAGCTAATACAGATGGATTGGTTACCCGTCGGGAAACGCCCCATTTGTTATTCAGCATATTGCCAAAGTTCAAAATATCTGCACGGACCTGCAAGGTGTTTTTAGAACCCTTCACCATAATATGAATATCTTGAACTACTGATAAATCGAACCTGTGTAACATCGGCAATACAGTACCATTTCTTTCAGCATATTCACCTCTTTGGGCATTCAGGTATTTATCCTGACGAATAAATGCTTCTAAGGCAGCTTGTTGTTCAAGTTCGGTATATGTTCTCGTGCCTACAACCAAAGGCTGAAATTTAATATAATCGCCATTTAAAGGTACAAACATTAATTCATTACCTGAAATTCTGTCACCATTCATGTCGCCACTGATGGTATATGAGTATGGAGATCCTTGATTTCCGACATAACCAATTGATACAGAAGTAGCGCCTCCATATTTTTTACCATATTCAATTTGGTATCCCAATAAACCTACTAAACGATTTGGTGAAACAAAATCTGATCTTGACAGATTAATCTCATTATTTCCGTTTACAGTCCTTGCACCAGTCCAACTACCACTGGCAATTGAGCCAGCGCTCATATAGTCTTTGGCTTTGGATATAGTCCAGGCAAAAGAGCCAAATAAACCTTTCTTATAAGGATACTCTAATTTTAAGGTTAAAGAATTAAAATATGAGCCGTCATTGTTTGTTAGCACAATCGCATTTGATACATTATCATTGATCCTTACGCCTGCATCTGTCCTTGCGTACATAGCGCGTTGGTCAACACCGGAAAATTTTCCGATTGGAGCGTCAAGGTTGGCGTTATAATAGTGAACAGCATTTAAGTTTTTGTTGTAAATATATTCTACCGTGCCAATAAATCCCAATGGCAGTTTTTGATCGACTGCGATATTGGTTTTCCAAACTTGCGGGAATTTGTAATCATTGGCAGTTAAAGCAATGTCAAATCTCGTTGGTTGGGTAGGAGTAGCAGGAGTGTAATATTTGGCTGGATCAGCAGTAAATCCATATTTGGCAACTCCTGTATTATCGCTGTCAATATAACCGGTCAAAACACCGTTGCCCCCAACCTGGTTCGAAATAAACACGTATGGCGGACGGCCAGTAAATACACCGCTACCACCACGTAGTTGTGTTTTGCTATTTTCAAAAACATCGTAGTTAAAACTAAAACGAGGCTCCCATAATACCTGGGTTGTTGGCATTGTGGATGTGTTGTGTTTTTCTCCGTTTCTGAATGTCATTGCAGTAATAGCGGGATTCTCAATGGATGTCTGGTCAAAACTAACGATAGCATTTCTCAATCCAACGGTAACTGTAAGCTTGTCGGTTACAGCATATTGGTCTTGTACATATAAATCCAAACGATTTGTTTTTAACACCTGCAATGGCTCTACTGCACCGGGAAGTGCAGAATAACGAAATTGGAACCGGGCAGGTAATGCGGTTGTTGACGGGCTGCCACCTTCTGCTAAACTTTCATTTGCTGCGGCATAAAAATCAGTTAGACTATTGAAAATGTAAACGCCATTTGATGCTGGAAAAAATAAATTATTAGACTTGTATTTCTCGTAATTGAAACCAGCGGTTATTGTGTGCTTATCTGCATATTTGGTTAAGTTATTTGTTATGTGGAAGGTGTTATAATTTAATTTATTTCCAGGAGTGAAAGGATCCAAACCTACTGACGTTAAAGTTGATGTACCTTCTTTAATGTCAATGGTTGGGAACATCCGAGAACGATAGGCTCTGTTTTCAATTTGTTTATCATAGCCAACAAGCAAATTGTTATGCAAGGTATTCGAGAATTTACTGTTTAATTCAAGAACAGATGAACGGGTGTTGTCCATGATGATGTACCCACTGTTTTGAAACGACATAGCCAAAGCCGACCGCGTTCTGTCACCATTACCTACCGAATTTGAATTCGAAATATTTATTTCAGCTTCCGAATTGTGATGCACATAGCGGGCAGTTAATTTATGATTATCGTTGATATTCCAATCTAAGCGAATCAAAAATTTCTCAGACTTGTTTGAATTTGAATATCCTTCCCATGGGCCAGTCTCATAGTTGAACTTTTCACGCATAAATTTGGAAAGAGCTTCCATATCAGTAAACCTTGGCCTACTTACCTGCGAACCGCCAAGTGGTGAGCCTGTTGAAATCCATGTTGTCGCGGGTTCTGTCTTTTTTAAGGTTTCAAAATTACCAAAGAAGAATAATTTGTTTTTAATGATTGGTAATCCAATACGAACTCCTTGTACTTTTTCATCAAATTTCGATGCAGTAACAGGAACGCCATACGCATTATCACCAACAAATTTTGAACTATTATCACGCTGAGTTTGATATACAGAACCTTCAATTTTATTTGAACCGCTACGGGTTACAGCATTAATTCCGGCTCCGGTAAAACCGCTCTGACGGATATCATATGGTGCAATATTTACCTGAAGTTGCTCTATTGCATCTAATGAAATTGCAGAAGAACCAGTTCTTCCACCGGCTTGAGCAGAAGACCCGAGACCAAATCCATTATTAAAAACAGAACCATCAATGGTGAAATTGTTCAAACGTGGATCCTGAGCCCCAAATGAACTACCATTTCCATTTGAGTTATATTTCGTAATTCCATCAATTGTTCTGGCTCCCATAATAGGGATATTTTGAACATCCCTTCTACTAAATTGTTGAGTTGCCCCAGTTCGTTCTTTTGAAAATACATTATTTCTATTAGCCATAACAACAACTTCATCAATTTTTGTTGCTTCTTCATCCATTACAAAGTTAACGTTGGTTGTTACACCTAAAGATGTACTTACATCTGTAATAGTTTTATTTGCCATGCCAACAAAACTTGCTTGTATGGTATATGGGCCACCAACTCTTACTGCAGGTATTACATATACACCTAAGTTGTTTGTCAAAGCATAGTACTTCGTACCTGTCGGAGTATGCTCAACTTGAATTGTTCCTCCGATTAACAATTCATTCTTATCACTTTTCACAGTACCAGATATTGAAGACATTGTAATCTGGGCATATCCGGAAAGGACAACCGCAAACAAAGCAATAAGCACTAAATAAATTTTTAGCATCTTTTTCATAGAAAATTGATTTTAAATTCGCGACAAAGAAAGTAATTTGATTTATGATTAAAATTATAGGTATAAGCGTTTAGACCGCACGAATTAAATATCTGATTATTAAGGCATTACAGTTTAAAAATATTTATAATGTGTTCATAAGTGATACTTTGCTGTTCACTCCAACAAAAATAAAAATATTTCATTATTACAAGTGCCTATATATCAATTACATAAAATTTAACACACAATAAAAAGGGTGCGACCTAAACGCTTATACCTATAAAATTATTTGTTTCTTACGATAATGTTATCAGTTTGTGACAATTTGATTAAAATGGAAACAACGCTTTAAGCGTTAAAAAACCGGAAGCAAAACGCACTATTTCACCTTGAAAATTACAATTTATTATGGAGTCGCAAAAGAATACTTATCAACAATCCGTCTGTTAATAAGTTGTTGATAAAATAAATATTTTTGCCTGAGTAATCATTTGATTAATCGAAGAAATTGCTATACGAAAACCCTCTTTAGGCGCATTTAAAACCGGATCAAACAATGAATTAATTAAAGTATTTTTGTTCCGGACAGTTGGTTTGATGACATGCATTCATTATTTCCGTTTGAAATTGATATTTTTGCATCAGAATAAAATTGAGTCCACTCCGAAAAGTGTTTATATTTTTAATTAATTATTAATCAAATATTTAGTTGTATATTTCAATTGTTTTACGTATCTTGTTTGCATAATTAAAGAGCATCAAATGTTTAAAAAATCATCGGGATCAGGTCAACTTAACATTTTCACGTCGCCCAAATCTTTGTTTTCCGGCAATTCGCTTAAAATGTACGAAGACGGGCTGGCATGGCATAACCAATTCCGCAAACAGGTTACCATGCGGGTCGATGAAAATATCTTTCGTCCTTTATATTGTCAGGACAACGGTACCCCCAACGCCCCTGTCCGCGTACTGGTTGCAATGATGGTACTTAAAGAGGCCGAAGGCTTGAGCGACCAAAAGATTTTTGAGGACTGCCGTTTTAACATGCTGGTCCGCAGTGCCATTGGCTTGTATAATGCAGACGACCCAGTTCCCACTGAACCAACCTATTATTTATTCCGCAAACGCATTGCGGAACATGCAAAGGAAAATAACGAAAACCTGTTCGAAA
>JANONW010000273.1:0-4370 GCA_031421065.1 Prolixibacteraceae bacterium | reverse complement strand
TTTCGAACAGGTTTTCGTTATTTTCCTTTGCATGTTCCGCAATGCGTTTGCGGAATAAATAATAGGTTGGTTCAGTGGGAACTGGGTCGTCTGCATTATACAAGCCAATGGCACTGCGGACCAGCATGTTAAAACGGCAGTTCTCGAAAATCTTTTGGTCGCTCAAGCCTTCGGCCTCTTTAAGTACCATCATTGCAACCAGTAGGCGGACAGGGGCGAAGGGTGGGGTGAATTAAAACAAACCAATTTCAATTTTTAATTCCCCCCATTTAATTTTGAAACACCATGTTTCTCTTTGCTAACAGTGAGTTGCACAGGTTATTTTTTTCCACACTTCGATATCTTTTACCTTACAATTAGAAATAGCAGCGTTTACCGCACTGTCAGACAGGTTTAATGTAAGGGCAGGGATTATTAGTACTAAATCAGTTATGCCACTCATTGGGTTTTTAGACAATTCATTTTTATACCTTCCAAAGGTTGATTCAATAATATCTGAACAGCACAATATTTTTTCTTTGCGGTGGCTGATTTGTTTGGTGTATTCATTCAAGTAATTTAACATATATTCCTTGAATTGCTTCGATTTTCCTTTCTTACAACTACTTAGCAAAGAAATGCACCTTGTTTTTGTTTGCTTGCTTAATCCTCCGTTCTTCAATAGTATTGATATTCCTTGGACAATTGACATTATAAAATCCATTTCAACAACTAACAGCTCCTTTTCTTTTACCCATTGTAATTGTGACCGGTCTTCAAGAGATATATCATTGTTTTTTAGGGCTTGCAAAACTTTCATGCCCCAATTGCTGATTGTATCAATATTTAAAAACCGTGATTTAGAACGCTGGTTGGGAGGAATCAAATGAGCATTTTTACTGCAACAAAGCTTAAATCTCATTTGCCCTGCTTTGTGGGTATAGTCCTTGAAATTTTCATCCTTTTCATACAACCTTTGTAAGAATATGGCTATGGCATGGGTAATATCGTACACCTGCTTTATGCCAACATCTTTTAGCCCCTTTTTTAAGGTGCTGCCACCATCTGTAACTGCATATATAACAGTTCCGAGCTTATCTTTGACTATTTTCAGTTCATTGGCAATATCTTGTCCTGTCCACTTTTCTCTCGACTTTACAATAATTGGCTCCATGTCCTGTAAGATCAAAGGACGGGCAAAGTCGATATGGCTCCGCCTAATACCTAGAACAACAAGGACTTTTTCTTGTCCAATACCGATACTCTCGTCCGCAATAATAATCCAATCATCTGCTTTTTCTTTGGGCGATTGTAATTGAGTGTATCCTATTTTCTTGACCCACAGCATTGTTGTGGAAAAAGATGGTGATGATAGTTCAAAGTTTAAGTATAAATTAAATGTAACGAAAACTTTACTCAAGCTACGGAAACTTACCGATGAATTTATTTTTGCAGCGAGCATTGTACGTATAACAACAGTACTAAAATGGGATCGCTTAGGTTTGCTTTTTGCTATAGTCCCATGATCTGCTGCATGTTTTTTTTTACAATGACCAACTTTTGGTTCAGCTCGTCAAGGCTTTCTTTTCGTTTCATGGCTTTAACTTTCCACTCATCCCTGCTAAAAGTTAATTCTTTGATCCTTTTTTTTAATTGCTTGTTCTCCAGCCTTCGTTCTTTGGCACGTGTTTCCCATTCAATGTTTGCCATATTATATCGTTCTTAATTATTACGCTACAAGCTTACAAAATATAAATTAAATAATACCAAATGGAACGATAAATAATTAGATATATTTGAGTTTTAATTCACCCCACCTTCAGGCCAGTTTGATGGTTTCATCGGTTTCATACCTCCATCCATCCAGGTAACCTGTACTTCAGGAAAATTTATTTTGATACCCTTTTGTCTTGGACGGGCAGGGAATATTAACTGAACTGATTCGGTATTTGGTGCAGAGTCAGACATAAGCATTGTTGAAGCGCCCTGAACCCGGGTTGGATAGCCTAATTTAAGACCCATAAACACCGGGTGAAGGAGATGACATGCCATATCTCCAAGTGCACCTGTGCCAAAGTCCCACCATCCACGAAAGCTCCAGGGAGTATACATGCGATGGTAAGGACGCTGTTTTGCCGGACCAATGAATAAATCCCAGTTCATCGTCTCGGGAATGGGCATTCCTTGTTTTGGGGCAGATAATCCCTGCGGCCATAACGGACGATCGGTAAAAGCTTCCACTTTGGTAACTTCACCAATTTCGTCGTTCCAAAGCCATTCCTGAACTAACCGGACACCATCGCCCGAAGAACCCTGGTTTCCCATGGAAGTGGCAACATTATATTTTGTTGCAAGCTTGGTCAAAAGTCGTGATTCGTAAACAGAGTGTGTCAGTGGCTTTTGAACGTAAACGTGCTTGTTGAGGGTCATTGCATGAGCAGCAACAATGGCGTGATTGTGATCTGCCGTTGCGACGAGGACAGCATCAATTGATTTGTCCATTTCGTCGTACATTTTTCGCCAGTCCCAATACTTTTTGGCGTTCGGGAAATTATCGAAACATTTCTTACTGTGGTCCCAATCCACATCGCACAGGGCCACAATGTTCTCCGTGCTCATGTTTTTCAGGTTGCTAAAACCCATTCCACCAATTCCGACACCTGCAATATTTAATTTATCGCTGGGAGCTTTGTATCCCAATCCGGCAATGGTGTTGGAAGGCACAATCATAAATCCCGCAGCTGCTGCTGAAGTCGTTCCGATGAAACTACGCCTGGTCAACTTTTTGTTTTGTGTCATTTTTATTTGTTTTAGTTGGTAATTAGAATCTATTCAGGTCAAATAAATTTTCAGATCAAAAGGATCACAATTTCCAAATAGGAATTCATTACCAGAAACTTATTTCATAGTAAGTTCCTGATATATAGCCAGCAAAAAATCACGGTTGTCGGCAGTCAGATAATGCATTTCGCCGCCCATCCGGTTGAATGTTTTGCAGTAACGCAGGTAATAAGCCGGATTATCCATGGGTGGTTCGCCATTCTTCTGCCAGTCCCAGTCCGATTTGGCCAGATCGACGATCAGCATAAAATGGTTGTCGATGTGTTTGTTTTCCTGAATCATTAGATTTTGTGACAGAGAAAGCGCTTTTTCAAAAATCATAGGCGACATCACTGCTGATCCGATGGACATGTAAACGCCATTTTCCAAATTATAAACACTGTTGGCAAAACTCAGAAAATCGTTCAGGGCCACGCGACCCAGTGCTGCCCCGTGATTCATCGGATGATTATAAATAATGTCATGTCCAATCATCGGGTGTCCGGTAAACGGAATTCCCAGTTCGTAGGCACGTGCCTGTGCCGAGTATTTTTTGAACGGATGCGGAATCGACATAAAACCAGCCTTCAACTGATATTTTTGAACAACACCGGCCAGATCGATGGCTGCAGCAGCAAAATCAGGATTGGTTTTCATTTCCGTAGCAGCCTCCTCATATAAATGTTCAAGTTCCGGAATATCAAGCCCTTCGCGGAAAATCATTTTTCCAACCGATTCTCCGTAGCCCAATCCTTCATAAGCACCGACAATCAGGGCCAAATTGATATTAAAGCCGGTATGATCCCATATTCCAAATTGTCCCAGTTCAACGTTTTCGCGAACATCTTCACTCGATTTTCCCTGGAAAGCAAATTCCCAGTCGTGAATAATTCCGGCGCCGTTGGTTGAAAGATGGGTTACCCAACCTTCTTCCATCAGGGCAATCAGCGTTGGCGACATGCCGTTTTTAATGGTATGAGCGCCAAAAGTTAGCATGACTGATCGTTTTTTCTGACGAGCCAAACGGATTCGATCAGCTGTTTTCCGGATCAACTTCTCACCTAATTCTGAAAGATTTGCAGGCTTTTGTGTGACAGGAACATGATTATTTTCAATATAAACCTTGTTTTTCCTGTCACTCAGTTTTTTAATAGCAAGTTGATCCCTGTCTAATTTTGGGTATGGCATATCCTAAAGATTAATATTTAACAAACTTAGTAGTTGCGGAATTTGCGAAAAATCGGGAACAATGATATCTGCACCAGCTTTTATCAACCTGGTACGTTTATTCTCGTTGAGGCCATAGCGTCGCAGTTCATTGCTGGCAATCCCGATGGCAATTCCTTCCCTTTTCTTCGTTTCGCGCATTTCGACAGGACCATCTCCAAAGGTTGCAATTGTTCCAAATGCTGATTCACCGATCGAATCTAGGATTCGGTCAAGGACAATTTTCTTGGCTTCTTTCGTGATATCTCCGACAGCGCCATAGATTCTCCCTTCGAACAGGTGATCGTATCCTAAAACACGGGCTTCGCTTTTAACATCCGCCTCATCGGTGCCGCTGGCCAGGT
>JANONW010000272.1:0-2183 GCA_031421065.1 Prolixibacteraceae bacterium | reverse complement strand
GCCAGCATGACCATGACGGCCATCACCGGGTTGGCGATCGAGATGCGGGTGAACCACATGGGGCGGGCTGCCAGTGCGGCTGGTAGTGCGGCTGGTAGTGCGGCTGCTAGCGCGACGCAGCCGGTGCCGCCGGAGCGATGGTCACAGCTGCGGCAAACGGCGTCACCGCTGTCGCCGCAGCATCCGGCAACTTGATCAACGTGCCTTCGCGCAGCGCGCCCACGGTGCCGCGCAGCACGGTGGTGCCAGCTTCGATGCCGGCGGTAATTTCCACCGCCGTCTCGACTTTGCCGTCCAGCAGCACCTCACCGCGTGCGCCGGTGGTGACGGCACGCGCCACCGCCTTGCCGTCCTGCACCGTCATCACATAAGGCCGTGCCTGGTCAAAGCGCAGGCTTGAGACCGGCACCACCAACGCCGACTGGCGCTTGAGTTCGATGCTGCCGCGCGCAAACAGGCCCTGGCGCAGCCCGGCGGCGCTGGCGCCGGGCGCCAGTTCCAGGTACGCCAGCACCGAACGCGTGCCAGCCTGCGCACTCGGGTTGATGCGCGCCACGCGCGCCGCAAGCGGCGCGGCCAGGCCGTCGATCTGCACGAGTGCGGTCTGGCCCACGCGCAACTGCACCACGTCTTCGGGCGAGACCGCAGCTTCGAGTTCGAGCCGGCCCAGATCGACGATCTCGACGATGCGCGCATCGACGCCCACACGCTCACCCGGCTGCACCAGCCGCTGCGCCACCAGACCCGCGATGGGGGCGCGGATCTCGCTGTCCTGCACCGCCTTGCGCGCCAGTTCGGACGCCGCACGCGCCGCCTGCAAAGAGGCGTTTGCGCCGGCCGCGCTGCTGACGGATGTGTCCAGCGCGTTGCGTGAAATAAAGCCCTGGTTGACGAGCGCCTTGTTGTTGTCGAGCGTGCGCTGTGCGATGTCCAGTTGCGCCTGTGCCGCCATCGCCTGGTCTTCGGCCTGGCGCAGGCGCCACACAAATTCAGTGGCGTCGAGCTTGCCGATGAGCTGGCCCGCCTTCACGCGGTCGCCTTCGCGCACCGTCAGCGTCCTCAGCTCGGCGGCGATTTTTGCCTTCACGATGGCGCTTTGCACCGCCTTCAGGCCGCCACTCACTTCAAGCGTTCTGCTGAGATCGGCGCGCGTTGCCCGGGCCACGTCGGCGGCGGTGAGTTCGACGGCCGGTGCGGCGGCACTGGCTGCTGCGGCAGCGCTCGCCGCCGCGACAGCCGGGGCGGCGGCGCGGCGTTGCATCCAGCCCCGACCCAACACGGCCGCAGCCACCAGCAGAGCGACGGCGACAAGGATCCAGCGCGTGCGTGAAGTCATTTTGAAGAAGCGGATGCGGCGCGTGCCGCGCGTGCGGCGCGTGCCGCGCGTGCGGCGCGCACTGCGGGTTTGCGAACTTCAAGACCGCGCAGCACAAGATCGAGATGGGTGTTGAGGACCAGCGTCGGGTCCAGATCCACGCCGCCCAGCACCGGGCAGGCGCCGAAGGAGTGGCGGTGGATGGCCATGAAGATGATCGGCGCCATCAGCGCGTGCGCCACTTCGTGCACCGGCATGGGCCTGAATTCGCCGCTGTCGATGCCGCGCTGCACGCAGCCGCTGAACAGGCGGTCGGCAGGGATGATGACCTCGTCGGTGTAGAACTGCGCCAGCTCGGGGAAGTTGCGCACTTCCGACAGCACGATCTTGTGAATGCCAGCCGCAGGCGTGTTGCCCACGCGATCCCACCAGGTGCGCAGCAGGTAAGCCAACAGCTCCGAGCTGCTGCCTTTAAAGCTGTTGGCGGCTTCTTCGCCTTCGGCGATCAGGCTCGACAGCTTCTGTCGCACGACGGCCTTGAACAGTTCTTCCTTGCTCGGGTAGTAGAGGTATAGCGTGCCCTTGGAGACACCCGCGCGCTGCGCCACTTCTTCAGCACGCGACGCGGCAAAGCCCTTTTCCACGAACAGCGTCAGCGCCGCGTCCAGCAATTCCTGCGGACGCGCGTCCTTGCGGCGCTGGCGGACGCCGGCGTCAGCGGGCTGGGTTGCGGGCTGAGTTGCGGGATGCAGGAGTTGCAGGGCTGTGCTCATCGTTAATGACTGACCGGTCAGTAAGTTTAGTTGTAATGATCTGGAGCGGTCAAGCGCAAACCTGGAATTGTGGGCCCAGGCCTGCACGCGGCAGG
>JANONW010000271.1:0-2096 GCA_031421065.1 Prolixibacteraceae bacterium | reverse complement strand
CCGAAAAAGATGGGCGTGTTTTATTAAAAGAAATATTTATAAGCGATGCGGATATGATACCAGGTTATGAAAATCGCACACTTACAATCAAGTTACATTCGCTTTCTACACCTAGGGCATATCAGGCAGTAAAAGAACTATGTTCACTTTTAAACCAAACCGAAACCCATTTTCCGCTCACAAATTTAAGGCTGATTTACCAAACAGTCGCGCTTTAATCTGCGATAGTATTGGATAGCCTGGCATTAATCAATCAATAAACCTCTTTGTAATATCTCCATACGCATCAATCCGGCGGTCGCGAAAGAAAGGCCAGTTGCGGCGGACATCTTCCATTAGGGTGTGATCAACTTCGGCCATGATAATTTCTTCTTTGTTGTGCGAGGCTTCGGCCAGTATTTCGCCTTGCGGACCGGCAATAAAAGAAGCTCCCCAGAATTCAATTCCTGCCGATGTTTCTATCGGTTTCTCAAAACCTACACGGTTGCAGGCAGCCACAAAAATTCCGTTGGCAACGGCATGACCACGCTGAACGGTGCGCCAGGCATCGTGTTGTTTTATGCCGTATTGTTCTTTTTCGGAAGGATGCCAGCCAATGGCAGTAGGGTAGAAGAGTACGTCTGCACCTTGCAGTGCTGTGATCCGCGCTCCTTCAGGATACCATTGGTCCCAGCAAATCAATGTTCCGATTTTGCCGACTTTGGTATCGAAAGCTTTAAAACCAATATCTCCAGGGGTAAAATAAAATTTTTCGTAATAGCTCGGATCATCCGGAATGTGCATTTTACGGTACAAACCGGCCTGCGAACCATCGGTATCGATGATGTAAGCTGAATTGTGGTACAAGCCGGATGCGCGTCTTTCGAAGAATGGAACGATCAAAACTACACCCAACTCCGCAGCCAAAGCGCTGAATGCTTTGTATGAGTCGTTGTGAAGTGGCTCGGCCAAATCAAAATAATCGTGGTTTTCGCTCTGGCAAAAATAGAACGAACTGTATAATTCAGGCAAACAAACCACATTGGCTCCCTGTTTGGCGGCTTTTCTGATCCATACCAGACACTTTTCCAGGTTTACTTCCGGAGTTGCATCCAGCGAAATCTGGGTCAAGGCGATGTTGTAGTTTTTGTTCTTCATGGTGCTTTATTATTTGGATGGCAAAAATAATGAAATGATCGAAACGGATGGTGGATCGTAGAGACAGGGTATCGCCCTGTCTCTATACCTTCCAGACAAGGCAATGCCTTGTCTCTACACCTTTTTAAAATACTCCTTGCTGGCGTTGCAGATCGGGCATTTGTAATCTTCGGGCAGGTCTTCGAACGGGGTCCCGGAAGGAATGCCCATCGAAGGGTCGCCTTCTTCAGGATTATAGGTAAATCCGCAGATCACACAAACCCAGCTCTGACCGTCAAAAATGTATTCATGTTCGTGTTCCTGCTCCTTTTCTTCTGCAATGGTAGCTGCTGTTTCAGCATCGAGCACCGATTTTTCGATGTAGGTAGGCGAATTCTTTGGCGAAAGCATTTTGTATTTTTCGCGATAATGCTTGTAAGTGAGCGGTTCTTCGTCCGAAATTTCATCGGCATCTAAAACTTCGCCGATAATCAGGTAGTGCGATCCGAGATCAATGGAATTGGTGACTTTGCAGTCGAACCAGGCCACTGAGCTGTCGAGCACAATTGGAGCACCGGTTTTGGCGGTGATAATGTTGGTGCCACTAAATTTGTCCAGATCGGATGATGACATAAAACCAAAATCTCCGATGATTTTCATGTTCACTTCTTTTTTCAGTACAGAAACGGAAAATATGCCGGAATCGAGAATCACCTTAGTTGTTTGGTTTTTCTTATGGCACGAAATAGCAAGTTGTTCCGGCTGTGAAGTAACCTGAAAAGTAGTATTTGCAATGTATCCGGCCTTTTTACCTTTATATTCGGATGCTATCAGATACAATCCGTAGCTTAATTTATGAAATGCTTTTAGCTTCATGATTTTTGAATTTTACTTAAATTTTTTTGCTGAACGAATTTAGCAAATTGTTATCGAAACCAAACATTCTGCCCTTGTTTATTCAGTGGTGGATGAAATGATGA
>JANONW010000270.1:0-2239 GCA_031421065.1 Prolixibacteraceae bacterium | reverse complement strand
TATTTCGTCAATGACAGAAAGTTTAAAGTCAAAGCTGACTTTTTGATACTGGTTTTTTCGGCGGTCTGCTTGTTTAATGTAAGCCATAGTGTTGCTAAAAATGTTTAATTTTTAGTCAACCTATTTTAGGGTTTGTCATCGTTTAGCCTGACCGCTAACGTTAGGGCTTTGCGATGTTGGGGAATTTGAAAATCTTCAGCCCGGAACCGCTGCCCAATATTGTTACTAATAATGAAGATAAAAACAAAAAGCCAAATTGAAACTCGTCTGCCCGAACAAATGCCATATAAAATTACAAATGCTCATTGTCATTCCGTCAGCCCCAATAGTGCAAAACCCCATGTTGTGCGTTCGTGCTTCTCGTCTGCAAAGTTGGTTGTGTCCTATTTCATAGGCGGTCCCAAAATTTCAGAATTGTATCTTTTATACACAGCCTGCATAGCAACCATGTCGGGCATTCCGTTTCCTACAAGAAGTTTACCCATGTCGGTAAAATATTTTTCCATGCCTTTCCCTGGTGTAATACCGACTAAAAGTGTTCCTGATGTTTCGCCATCATAATTGAAACGATGCTTTACGTTTCGTGGAATAAATATACTGTCGCCCTTGTCCATCTTTATAATTTCACTATCCAATTCAAATACAAATGTTCCATCAATTACACAAAAAAACTCGTCAAAAGTATGGTGAAGATGTAATGGCGGTCCAAAGCCTTTTTGATTGTTGCTGCTTATAAAAACAGATAGTCTGTCTTCTGTATCGCTGCTTAGTAACTTAAAATTTATTGGTGTGTTGCCGTAAACTATCTTGTCTTTGCAACGTGTGTCCAATGCTTTTACTTTGAAACCTTTTTTTGGCGGTATATGTTTTTGTGCCAAAATAGGGGAAGTAAAACCTGTTGCAGCTAATAAGGTTAATGTGTTTTGTACAAATTTGCGTCGTTTCATGATTAAAAATTATTTTGTTGAATAAATTAAATTATAAAGCAAAAGTAACTTTCAATGGAAGCGTATTGGTGGTAAAAAATCAGCAACTTTTAAGCAATTCCCAAAATTCTTTCAGGCGAATTTGCTTGTGCTTCAAGTAATGAATGTGGCGATGTGTCTGAAAACTGTTTGAAATCTTTTACTAAATGCTGGTAGTCGTGATAACCTGTTTTCAAGGCAATGCTTAACCAATCTGTTTTTGGGTTTTTATCTTTAATCTGATATGCTTTGTAAAAGCGATTTATACGAGCATAAAATTTGGGTGTAATACCCATTTGTTGAACAAATTTTCTTTCAAATTGGCTGATAGATAAGCAAGCTAAGCTTGCCATTTTTTCAACATTAAACCTGTTTGGATTTTCTGAAATTATTTGAGCGACTTTTTCGATTGGATGAAAATCTGTTTTTAAACTTTCTATTCTTTTCCAAAGATAATACTCAACTATTTCTACAATAGTGTCATACGAATTTGCATTTGCTAATTGGTCGTGTAGTTGATGTATTTCAGGATTTAAAATTGCTTCTGCATCAATTCTTTCGTCAATAAATTCAGTAAGTGGCAATTTCAAAAACTTTGTCAATGCACCTGGTTGAAAATTTACAGAAAACATCAAATAATGTGGCGATAGATGAAAGTCGAACCGTGAAATTTGTGAACCATTAATCGAAGTTTTAGGATAAACCTTTGATAATCCTGTTTTTGGGTCAAATGCTGTTACACCACCTCGCAAATAAAATACCAAACAATGCTGTGTATTGGCAGGGAAAGGTTTTATTGGTGTCAGTTCGTTTTTGTCAAACACATAATGTAACAGCAAATAATCTTTCACAAAGTCTTGCAGATGTATTGATGGTTGTATGACTTTATAAATCATGTCTGTTACTTGTTAGTGTTTGTCAGAATTAGGGTGTCAAATAGCATGACGCACAACGTTAGGGCTTTGTGCAGGTATGGCATTAGGATTCCTTCCGCCCGTAACCGCTGCCCGGCTTTTTGATAAAGATAAATATTTAGAACCAATGTTTGGCGAAGTTGGTCAAGCCCGAACTAAAGCTGCAATATTGTTGATGCCGATTGATACAACCTCAAGCCACATTTGCACAAAACCCATTGTTGTGTGCCGTTTTACTTGACAAGTCCATCCATTTTAGTACGTTACTCGTCGGTCTTCTTTTCTTTTTACGGTCAACATATTCTCTAATTTTTGCTGCGTCGTCTGCATTTGGTTGAAGTCTTAAATACTCTTCATAAC
>JANONW010000269.1:0-1834 GCA_031421065.1 Prolixibacteraceae bacterium | reverse complement strand
CGCACCTCTAACGGCAGCATCAGCGTGATGAACACCAGCCAGAAGATCGGCATTTTCAGCCGGTGATCAAAGAACACGATTCCGAAGGCGATCAGGCACGCCAGCACAATCTTGCCGGTCACCACCCAGAACGCCACGATGAACGTGTTGAGGAACTTTTCGCCGAAATGCGCTTTGGCCCAGGCTTCCTGCATATTGACGAACAACTGATCGCCCGGCAGCAGTTTCGGCGGAATCGCCGATACATCCTGCACCGTATGCGACGCCGCGACGACCACCAGATACATCGGGAACAGCAGCATCAGCAGCCCAAAAAGCAGGATCACATGGGTTGTGATATTCAGCAGCGGGGTTCGTTCGATCATGTGTAATGCACCTTGCGCTCGATGTAGCGGAACTGGACGACGGTGAGGGAAACCACCAGGATCATCAGGATGATGGATTGTGCCGCAGCGCCTGAATAATCGAGGCCCTGAAATCCGTCGTTGAAGATCTTGTAGACCATCAGGTTGGTGGCCCGTGCCGGCCCGCCTGCTGTCATCGTGTCAACGATGCCAAAGCTGTCGGTGAAGCTGTCGGTGATGTTGATGACCAGCACGAAAAAGAAGGTCGGCACCAGCAGCGGCAGTTGGATATCGCGCATCCGCCGCAGCACCCGCGCGCCGTTCATCGCCCCCGCCTCCATCAGCGATTTCGGGATGGATTGCAGCCCGGCAAGGAAGAAGATGAAGTTATAGGCCACCTGCTTCCACGCGCCGGCGATGATCACCATCGTCATGGCCTGATTGCCGCTGGAAATCGGATCCCACACGCCGGGGAAAATGTCATTTATGTAAAGCATGATCCCGGCACCGGGATTGAAGATGAACCGAAAAGCGAGGCCGACGGCAGGGGCCGCGATGGCATAGGGCCAGATCATCCCGATCTTGTAGGCTTTGAAGCCGCGCAACTGGCGGTCAACGAACACCGCAAGCGTCAGCGCCATGCCAACTGCCAGAGTGGTCGTCCCGATGGTATAGATCACCGAGACCCGGACAGAGTACCAATAAAGATCATCCGACAGAATTTCCTTGAAATTATCAAAGCCCACCCAGGTGTTGCCGCCGCCCCAGGGCTGCTCCAGCGAAAAGGCCCAGTACAGCGCCTGTGCCGAGGGAAAGTAGAAGAAGGTGAAGATGATCAAAAGCTGTGGCGCAACGACCAGCGCCGCGATCCAGTTGTTCTTGAAAAACGTGCGTCTCATGCTTTGATCCCTTGACAGCAAAACCCCCTCCGGCACGCGGCCGGAGGGGGCGATGGTTGCGACGTTTACGGCAGGGTTTTGCCGGTGTAGGTCTTGGCGAATTTCGCCAGGATCGCGTTGGAGCGTTCGGCCGAGGTATTCAGCGCCTCTTGCATGGTCTTGTCGCCAGCCAGAGCTGCCTGAACTTCGCTAACCCATTCAGCGCGCTGCTGGATCATGCCGCCCAGACGGAAGCCACGCGTCAGCGGCCCCACTTCGGATGCGGTCAGCGAAGCCAGCGCCTTTTCACGGCCTTTGAACGGCGCTTTGGTGTAGAAGCCTTCGTCGTTCAGTTGCTTGAAGGCACCGATCGTGACCGGGATATAGCCGGTGTTCGACACAAACCACTTTTCGGACTCAGGGGTCGCCAGGAACTTCAGATATTCAGCGGCACCGCGGTATTCTTCTTCAGACTTGCCCGCAAGCACCCAAAGCGAGGCTCCGCCCACAACCGAATTGTGCCGCTCGTAACCTTCGGTCATCGGCAGCAGTGTCACGTCCCAGTTCAAGCCGGCAATGGCGGACTTGCCAACCGACGAGTGCGAGGCGATC
>JANONW010000268.1:0-13074 GCA_031421065.1 Prolixibacteraceae bacterium | reverse complement strand
AAATTGCCGAGAAACAGCAACTTATCAACAACTACAACGCATATTTGTTAACAACACTTGGATTTGAAATTTTTACTCAATCTATTGACGGGTGATTTATATTATTCTTAACTTAGCAGCTAAACAATTACATATAAAGATTTAAATAATGACAAAGTTATCAACGACCTTGACCGTACCTATATCGGTTCACCACATCCTGATTTTACTGCCGGTTTAAATTTTAGCGTTACCTATAAGGGATTTGATTTATATGCAATGTTCTACTCCAGCTATGGTAATGATATGGTTAATTATGTCAGAAGGTTTACTGATTTTGTTCAGTTTGCTGGTGGCAGAAGCTATGACAGGTTGTACAATTCATGGGGCAGCCCGTATTTAAAAGACAATACCAAAGCAAAACTTCCAATGGCTGAATCAAATGATACCCAAAGCCAGGTTGTTTCAACTGCATTTATTGAAGATGCATCTTATATGCGTTTAAAGAACCTGAAAGTTGGCTATGACCTTAACAGGGTTTTGAAAACTAAATTAAGGAGCTTACAGGTTTTCGGTCAGGTATCCAATCTGTTTACTATTACCAAGTATTCCGGTTTGGATCCTGAAGTTAATATTGGTGGCGCCAATATGGGTGTTGACCAGGGTGCATGGCCTACTCCAAGACAGTTCCTGTTTGGTGTTAACATTGGTATTTAATGTTTAATTAGCAAATTATTTCAAATTTAAAAAAGTAATTAACCATGAAAAATAGATTTAAATTAATACTGATAGCGTTTCTTTCTTGTTGTCTGTTAATTCAATATTCCTGCACGGAAGAGTTTCTTACAAAAGAACCTCCCGGAGTTGCAGCAGGGGCTGTAATGGAATCCAGTGCAGGGGTGGAAGCTCTCCTGGTTGGAGCTTACAGTACATTACAGGGTTTTGGCCGGTTCGGTGGCGATCCTGCTACTGACTGGACTTATGGTAGCGGCGCTTCTGACGAGGCTTATAAAGGCTCATCAGCAGGTGACCAAACCAACTTCAATGCAGTTGAAAGGTTTGAATGTTTACCTTCAAATGCTTACATGGCTGAACGCTGGCGCGATTGTTACAACGGCGTTGCCCGTTCTAACCAGGTTTTAGTTTTCCTGAAAACTACACAGGCTGGCGCTAATAAAATTGCTGATGCCCGTGCAAAACAAATTGAAGCTGAAGCTAAATTCTTAAGGGCCTGGTTCCATTTTAAAGCAAACAGGGTTTTCAAAAATATACCTTATGTAAAAACTGAAGCCGAATTAGGCAAGCCAGCTATTGAAATTCCAAATACAGACGCAGGTTGGGCTGATATGGAAACTGACATTCAATTTGCCATTGACAATTTGCCTGAGACCAGTTATAATAAAGAACCAGGAAGGGTAAATAAATATTCGGCTATGGCTTTTAAGGCATATGTCCTGATGAATCAGAATAAATTAGCTACCGCTAAACCATTATTGGATGCAATAATCAACAGTGGAAAATTCAGCCTTGTTTCCAATTACTACGATAATTACAACGAAACAACTGAAAATAACAAGGAATCTATCTTCGAAATTCAGGCTCAGACCAGTAGTGTTAACCAAAGTGCAATGCTGGTAGCTGGCCCGACTATGCACCAGGCTGGCCCTGCTGGTAGGGGTTGGGGTTTCTATCAGCCCTCACAGGTACTTTTCGAGTCCTACCAGACTACCGCTGATGGTTTACCAGTTTTGGATATCGCACAGCGCGTAGCAATCAAGAGTGATATGGGTGTTTTATCTGCAGCTGAATTCATCCCGACAGATCATTTGATGGATCCACGCGTTGACTGGACTATTTCGCGCCGTGGCATTGATTACTTAGGTTGGGGTATTTGTGCTGGACAATCCTGGATTCGCGAACAAGCAAATGGTGGTCCTTATATGACTAAAAAGTTTATGCACCTGTTTGCTAACAGAGCTTTACAAACTTTCGGCAGTGGTTTCGACAACAACCGTAACTTCAGGGCTATCCGTTTGGCCCATGTTTTACTCTGGAGAGCTGAATGTGCTATTCAGGATAACGACCTTGAAATGGCAAAAACACTGGTCAACCAGATTCGTAACCGGGCAAAAGGAAGTCAGGTTGTTATGGGGCTTTGTACAACTTATAAGTTTGATGGATCTCCGATTGTTGTAGATTATACAAAACCTGCTGCAAATTATAAAGTTGGGCCATATACGGCATTCGCCAGCAAAGTGGACGCTACAAAAGCTGTGCAAATGGAATGGACACTTGAATTTGCCACTGAAGGTCAACGTTTCTTTAACTTACGCCGTTGGGGTAATATTAAAGATGTTCTGAATGATTACATTGCACGTGATACCAAATTCAGGTCTTTCCTTACAGGTGCACAATTTATTTCACCAAAGAATGAATACTGGCCTGTACCACAGGCTCAACTTGAGATTCAGCCATCATTGAAACAAGATCCAAATTATAACTAATTTTTGGATTTAATTTATATCTTAAAGAAGAGGCTGCATTTATAGCCTCTTCTTTTTTATTATTATAAAATAAAGTTCTGCAATAGTTACTGAAAATGATAATAAAACATAAATGTATTGCCAAACTGGTTTCTCAATCTTTCTTTGGCCAATGCCATATTTTGCCGGTTATTTTTATATGCTGCCACATATTGATCGAAGCGTGAAAACGTTGCATCGCTTATTGTTAAGCCTCCAAGGTCAGGTAATACCTTTTTCCCATTGTAATAAATCATGGCTGCTTCTTCCATGTGGCGTGGGATCCGCGAATACCCCAATGTTTTCAGGGTTTTGATCTGATTAACCACTCCTTCTACATCTTTCGAAAGCATCAGCCATGCAATTTTATATTCGAATGCCCTTTTATTGTTGGGATTGGATTGAATTAAAAGCGGGATGTTATTTTGTGCCGAATTAACCTGGATGAAAAAATCTCCCTTGGGCATATTATCTCTTTTTTCTTTTAATTCAGGATTATTGTTGATTATAGTAGTATCCTCAACCATTTTTTCATAATCAACTGTCCAATCTTTGTAGTACAACGTTTTTTTCAGAATACCAATGTATTTTTTTGCCATCCGGTAGTTACCATCAATGAGATTAGTTTTTACCAGCATTTTCAGATTTTCGGGTCGTTGTCCATTTACGACCATATCTTCATAAGCCCATCGTTGAGCTTCATTTACCAAACCGATTGCATAATAAAAATAGGATCCGATACCCAGGTGTTCATTTCCCCACGGTAAAATAAGGGAACCTACATTGAAATCCTGCCTGCCATAAAATAACTTGTCGCAAAGCTGGTCTGTTTCAGAAAGCGCCACATTATAAAAATATTGTCCTATTAAATTTTCTGATGCATTCTTTTCATTAAAATGAATGGCTTCATTCCATTTCTGTTCAAATACATATTTCTCAGTATTTAACACCCTTGATGTTTGATAGTTATAATATTTGTAAAGAAAATAAACCGTTAATAGCAGAACAAGAACCGTAACAATATGAATAAACAGGGGTTTGCCTGTTTTACTTTTACTTGTGAATTTCAACTTACTGATCAGTGGAATAAAAACAAAATATCCGGATAAAAGGTAAAACAAAATTCTGTACTTTGAATCATTAATCGCAGGAAGTGGAAAACTAAGTAATAGATTGTATGGTTGAAGGAATAACAGATTTTCAGAAATAAAAACAATTAAAGCTGATACCGGGATTAACAGGAAGGAATAAAGATATTTGTACTTTTTGTTTTCAAAGAATATAGCGTAAGCAATATATGTACCGGCGAAAATCCAGGCAAAAGCCCCTGCCAGATAATAATAAAGCGGGAATAAAATAAGAACAACGAAGCCTGCATTTCTTTTGTTGAGATAAATAGAAAACATAAAAAAAAGTAAAACAGACAGGTACCCAAGATTCACCTCCATGAAATGATAATAATTAGTTTGCATTAATACCAGTAAACATGAAGGGACCAACGATAATAATAAACTCAGGGATGGGCTAAAATTCCGGTTTCTAAATAGCCCTGTAAATAAATAAAACAGGGTTGTGAAGACGGTAGACAGTATTATGGAACCTGCAAATTCATTCTTATAAAACTGGGTTAAAAATTTGCCTGAAAGTACTGTAATTCCGCCTGGTTTAATAAAAAAATCATTGAAATACCGGCCCGAATAAAGAAATAGTGATTGATTCTCCTGGAAGAATAAAATATAATTTCCGAACCAGAAAAAATATCCAAATACAGATAAAAAAAACAGAAGCAGTAATGAATAGTTATTAATGATCCCGGTAATTTTTGTTTTAATGGCCATATTAGTTTTTTTTAACCACAATTCATCATTCATGTATTGAATTTGGGATTTCAGGTTGATTATTTTTGGAAGGTTTGGATTTCCCCGGTACCGCATTTTCATATTTCCCCGATTTTGCCTGAATAGTTGTGTATTTCGTTGCTGCTTCAAAATCACGGGGTCTTATCTTAATCTTTCCTTTGATAAATTCCGGAATATTATATGACAGAACCAGATTGTCATAGCACGCAGGATCATTTTGAGGTAAAACAAACGGTTTTCCGATCTGATCCCATGAGTTGATGTAGGCAATAAACGGTCTGGTACTTCTCCCATCCATTCGTTTGGAGCTAAAAACCAACCACTTACTGTTTGATGACCATGAATGATAACTATCCGTTTCATTACTGTTCAATTCCATTTTTTTTACTCTCCCGTTTTCGAGGTCAATCATATACAAATCTGCCTCCTTGTGCCAGATAGGAAAAGTACCGTAATCGGCCATTGTGAATATCAAAAACTTACCATCCGGCGATATTCTTGGAAATGACACGCTTTTCTGTATTTCATTTGCATTTACAACTGTTTCTGTTTCTCCAAAAGTAACGTCAGTTTCGTTAAATGATTTTTTTACCAGATTGTAATGTATCTTTTTAATGTCGCTAATTTCCCACTGTGAGGCAGAATCTTTAAGATATGCTTCGCAATAATAGAGGGTTTTTCCATCAGGTGACCAGGTAGGAAAAGTCTGTAAACTTTTAATGGAATCATTCTTGGGTACACCAATTATCTCATTTTTCTGAATGTCGTAAACTATCAGGGAAGACGACTCGTCGTAAACTTCAATGCTTTTTGAATAATGGGCATAAAAACTTTGTCTTACCTGGTTGGATGAGAATGCGACAAACCTTCCTCCCGGATGCCAGTAAGGATAGGTCGCTCCAGCGGTCATTTTATCAGTTTTTAGGTTTGTTTTTGTTATTTTGCCGTTATCAACAAAATAGGTGCCTCCTTTTGAACCACGAATATGAACTAAAAACTGATCAGGATTATTCTGATTGAATGAATGGCAATTGACACAGTTCTTTTCAATAATTTGATTTTCAATCACCGATTCCTTGTCAAAACTCTCCAGGGAGCGTTGTTCAATTTTGATATCCGACCAACTGTAATATCCCGGAGAAATTAAACGGTATGCCATGTAAGGATCAATCGGGTCATTTGCCACTGAAAGTGAAATTGGCTTATATTTATTTAAACTATCCTTGTTGATGGAAGATAAAATCTGAATGGTGATTTTATCTCCTTTGGACTCTCCTATCAGCTTTTTCCACGATTTCTCAGGAAACTGAATTACGCCATCCTTGCTTATCAGGGAAATCTGTGTGTTGCTCAACCCCGATTTAAGGATTACCTGGTATTCATTACCTGGTTCTTTGATGATGAAATTCATGGGAGCGATATTGGGAGGAATGGTCACATCAGCATAATCGGGTTCAGTTTTTGGTTGATGATTTATTATCCGGATATTACCTTGCAGATCATTTTCACAGCTTTCCAAAACAAACAGGCTGAAAATAAAACAATTAAGGGCAACTATGCTTATTTTAATATTCATTGAAAATTATTTATCGGATGGAACTGCTGCACATAAATCGTTTACTATGAACTCATAACTGTCCGAACAAATTAAAAAATAGAAAAGTTCAACAAATGCTATGTTTGTAGTTGCAAAACAAAAACAAGCATTAAGAACTTTTCTATGGGAACAAAGTTAGGTAAGAAATCAGAACTTCCAATATTTAAACAGATTTTAGATTTGATACCACACTCGGTTTTGAGAAAAAGTATCAATAAGTACAAATCAGACAAGAGTTGTTCTGTCTATTTAACATACGACCAATTGGCGGGTATGATGTTCGGACAGCTGAACAAGTGTTATTCTCTCCGAGAGATCGACATGGGTATAGACCAGTCTCCTGAGTTTTTAGCAGATATAGGTCTTTCGCAGAGTCCGGCCAAATCGACCATGAGTGATGGCAATGCCAAGCGAGATTACCGTGTATTTGAGGATCTATACTACAATCTGTGCAATCACTACAAAATGCAACTCGGCCGACGACCAGAATATAAAGTGATAGAAGAGATCAAGAACAAGAACATCAAGATTATAGATGCTACGATCATGAGTGTCTGTTTGAAGCTATTCCCATGGGCAAAATACCGGACAGCAAAAGGCGGAATCAAGGCTCATGTCTCATTAGACGAGGCGAGCATGATACCAGATATGATCAATATAAGCGAAGCCAAAGTGAGTGACAGGCGCGGTGTTGATGACTTTCGTTACCCGAAAGATACAATTATCGTTGATGACAGAGGGTATTTTGACACCAAACTATTCAGTATCAGAATCGAAGATGATAATCATTTTGTAACTCGAATCAAAGATAATATTCTGTATGAGTCGATTAGGGAGTACGACCTTCCTGAAAATAAAGACGAACATATACTCAAGGATGAAATAATCCGGTTAACAGGGAAGGCTGCTATTAAAAATGGTATTGATAAAGTGGAATTCCGCCGCGTTGTGGTCTATATCGAAGAAGGTAACCGGACAGTAGAGTTGATATGCAACAATTTGGAGTGGAGTGCAGCAACAATTGCCGAACTTTATAAAAGGCGTTGGTTAATCGAAACCTTCTTCAAATTGATAAAACAAAATCTACAAATCAAAACTTTTTTGGGTACTACTACTAACGCATGTAAGTCCCAAATTTTCATTTCGATGATATGTTATCTCTTGCTGGAACTTATTCGAAGAACTATGAGTAAGGCCAAGCATCGTTTTGGACACTTCGTTACCTTGATAAGGGTGTGCCTTACCCAATACAACAGGCTTGGCTATATCGTTAATGAAACAAAAATAGGGGTAAGGGCTGCTCGAAAAAGGCAGACTCCTATGCCAAATTTGTTCAATTCGCAACATTCAGAAAAAGATTTCGAACAACTAATCATGGATTTTCAATAGCTAAATACCTGAATGTTAGCTGATATTAAATTCAATTCCACATGAATTTAATATTGTTCGGACACGTATGTTTTTATGCCTTACAAAGCTGTGCAAATTTTGAAGATTTTAAAAATGCAATTCGATTTCTGAAACTTTTTTAAAAAAAGATAGTAAAATGCTGGCCGATGCCTATAATTTCGTTTCTGAATTGGTTAAAATAGGTTTCAAGTTTTGTCATGCGAAACAATTTATAAAAAAAATGCATCGCAAAACTAAGCCCTTTCCGTCAGTTAAAAGCAGAATTAAATCAGTTTTTGTCACCTCGTTTTTAACAGTCTGTCAAGTTCGGTGACAAAAAGTCATTTTTGAATCATGGTATAGTCTTTGAAAAAATGCTGCTCGTTAAATAGAATGTTAATCTAAAATTATAAAAAATGCAAAAAGGAAAAATAGGGGTGACCAGTGACAATTTATTTCCGATAATTAAAAAGTTTCTGTATTCCGATCACGACATCTTCCTTCGTGAAATTATTTCGAATGCAGTTGATGCCACCCAGAAACTCCGCACTTTGGCTTCAAAAGGCGATTATTCGGGCGATATTACAAAAGCCAAAGTGAGCATAAAAATAGATAAGGAAGCAAAAACCATTACCGTTTCAGACAATGGTATCGGGATGACTGCCGAAGAAGTCGAAAAATACATCAACCAGATCGCATTTTCGGGAGCAGAAGAGTTTCTGGAAAAATACAAGAATGATGCGAACGCAATTATTGGCCATTTCGGACTGGGATTTTATTCTTCGTTCATGGTTTCGGGCCAGGTTGAAATTTTCTCAAAATCATACCTCGAAGGCGCTACTGCCATTCGTTGGGAATGCGACGGAAGTCCGGAATACATGCTGGAAGAATCAGAAAAAACGACTGTTGGAACCGACATCGTAATGCACATCAACGCCGATTCGGAAGAATTTCTGGAAAAAGCACGGGTTGGCGATATCCTGAACAAATATTGTAAATTCCTGCCTGTTCCGGTTGTCTTTGGTAAAAAAACAAGCTGGAAAGACGGAAAAGAAGTGGATACCGACGAGGATAACCAAATCAATGATGTAGTTCCGGCATGGACAAAAAAACCAGTAGACCTTTCTGACGAGGATTATACAAAATTTTACCACCAACTGTATCCAATGGCCGAAGATCCACTTTTCAATATTCACCTGAATGTGGATTATCCATTCAACCTGACTGGTATTTTGTATTTCCCAAAACTGAAAAACACCATTGAAGTTCAGAAAAACAAGATTCAGCTTTATAGCAACCAGGTTTTTGTAACCGATTCGGTGGAAGGCATTGTTCCTGAATTTTTGACGCTTCTGCATGGTGTGATCGACTCACCGGATATTCCGCTGAACGTTTCCCGCTCTTATTTGCAAAGCGATTCGAACGTTAAAAAAATCAGCAGCCACATTACCAAAAAAGTGGCCGACCGTTTGTCGCAATTATTTACAGATAAACGCGAAGACTTTGAAGCGAAATGGGACGACCTGCGTTTGTTCATCGAATACGGAATGCTGACCGAAGATAAATTCTACGATAAAGCCGAGAAATTCTTTCTGTTCAAAAATACCGATGAAAAGTATTTTACCATGGAAGAATATGAAACGCTGATCAAACCGGAACAAACCGACAAAGACAACAGCCTGGTTTATTTGTACACCAGCCATCCCGAAGATCAATTCTCTTTTGTTCAGGCTGCAAAAAACAAAGGTTACGATGTTTTGGTGATGAACAATGTACTGGCAACCCCGCTGATCAATAAACTGGAACAAAAATATACCAACAAAAGGTTTGTTCGCGTTGATTCTGATGTAGTTGAGCATTTGATTGCCAAAGAAAACACAGCATCTGAACTGAGTTGGGAAGAAAAAAATGAGCTGAGCCCGATTTTCAAAGCTGTTTGCCCTGAAACCAAAGATTTCGGTTTTATTGTCGATTTTAAAGATTTGGGCGAAACCGGCAATCCGATGGTGATTACCCGCAACGAGTTTATGCGCCGCATGAAAGACATGAGCCAGATGCAGGGCGGAATGAGTTTTTATGGCGACCTTCCTGAAAACATGAACCTTGTTGTAAACACCTCACATCCATTGGTAAAACAAATTTTTGTAGATCGCGATGCCACTTTGGGTTCTGAACTGGATCGTGTAAAGAATGAATTACAGGTGAAAGAATCGGAGAAAGCTGAAGTTGAGAAGGCGAAAAAAGATAAAAAAGGCGAAGAAATTCCTTCTGAAGTAAAAGAAAAAGCTGAAGAAATTGAAAAATCGATCACTGCCCTTCAGAATGAACGGAAAGCGAAACTTACAGCTTTTGGAAAAGAGAACAAACTGGCCAAACAACTGGTCGATCTGGCTTTACTTGCAAATGGAATGCTGAAAGGCGAAGATTTGGACAAGTTCGTAAAACGAAGTTTCGAGATGATAAAATAGATGATTTTGCCTCATTGATAAATGAAAGCTGTTCTGAAAAGGGCAGCTTTTTTTTAAGATAAAATTATCAGAGCTGGGCAGAACTTAATTGCTTGCCAAGATCGTGAAGACCATTTTTTATTTTAATGACCTGCTTTTCGGAGGCAAATGCAAAACCATTTTTATATCGTCGCAATAGCGAAGCGTTGATACCAATTTTTCGTGAAAATGTGGTCATATTAATTTCATCAAAAAAATTAAACAGGCTGGGGACATCATATTTATATTCAAACTCTATCGCACCTTGTAACTCTTCAGGAACTTGTCCGTCTGTTTCCTGAAATGATTCAATAACTTCGTCCATTGAAACTTTTAAATCGGCAATAGCTTCTTCAACCGTATTGCCCTGCCCGTTTAAAACTGTACTTTCGGTTTCCGGGGTATAAGCGCTGTATATTCCATCTGTCCCTTTTTCAAGGATAACCAATATCTTCTTCATCGCATTTTAATTTTTTGGCCAAGCTATTTTAACCCGGCAAGTTTTAAGATTCCATTTAAAGTACCCGATTTAACTTCTTCAGAAGAGTGTTTCCCAACTGGTATTTTTCCTTTTTTAGAAGGATGGGCGTATATGTGGTGTTTTTTCGTCCGCTCAATGTACCATCCGTCTTTTTCGATAATTTTGTACAACTCTGAGAATTTCATAATCGGTTGAAATCATATTTGATGCTTCAAAAGTAACAAGATTAATACAAAACAGGAAGCTATTTGTAACAAATTTGTTCTTTTATTGAAAAAAATTTCAGTTTTGCCTGACGAAATGAATCCAAAATCAAATCCCGATGATTCCCAAAAATCAACAGTTTTGTAAACTTCAGTGATTGCAGAAAAAAAGTTGGCCGACATGACCGTTGCCACAGGCGTAAACTGGATAGGCAAACCTAGCAACAAAGAGTTAAGGAAAATTTTTGAGTGAAAGTTTTGGATTAGACTTCATTGATAATATTATTTTTAGCAACTTTGAATGTTTTTCCTGAAATATTTATTTCAGACTTGTAACAAAACCGAAAGGAGGTCTTCAATGAATTTCGAAACATTAAGTGATCCGAACTCAATTCATAAAAGCAAGACAAAAAAGAACAAGCAAAAATTCAAGAAAAAAACCATTTTTAAAAAGTTTGATGCCGAAGGTTTTCTTTACGCATGGGGTTTTGCAATTGCATTTGCAGTAGCCGGTATTCTGATTTTTTTTGAAGTAAAAACTCCTGAAGGCGCATCCGAAACAATTGGGAATACAAATTATCAACGATTTTCAGGGTTTCATCCCGAAACGGCCAAAGAAGTGCTGGCCATCATTGCAGGAAGCCTGCTTCTTTTAATCGCTGTGTATTGCATTTTTTTAGGGCTGAAAATTGTCGCCCAATTTATTGTTGGCAAGAAACTGAAATTTGGGAAAACAATAAAATTAGATTTTAATAAAAGTAGATTTCGCAAACAGTTATCAGATAAAACTTCCATTTCTAAATAAAGGTTATAATTTTGGGCTTCATTGCTAAAATTTTAAAATGAACGATAAATTAAATGCCTTTGCCCGCCTGCTGGAAATCATGGATGAGTTGCGCGAAAAATGTCCGTGGGACAAAGAGCAAACCCTCGAATCGCTCCGAAAACTTACCATCGAAGAAACATACGAACTGGCCGATGCCATCCTAAACAACGATCTGAACGGAATTAAAAAAGAGTTGGGCGACCTGATGCTCCACATTGTTTTTTATGCCAAAATCGGTTCCGAAAAAGGTGCTTTCGACATGGCTGATGTTTTGAACTCCATCAACGAAAAGCTTGTTTACCGTCATCCACATGTGTTTGGCGAAGTGGATGTGGCCAATGCCCGCGAAGTGGAACAGAACTGGGAAACACTTAAATTAAAGGAGAAAGGCGGAAATACGCGTGTTCTGGAAGGCGTTCCGGCTGCCATGCCTGCTTTGATAAAAGCAAACCGTATTCAGGAAAAAGCCAGTGGGGTTGGGTTCGACTGGGAATACCGCGAGCAGGTTTGGGACAAAGTGAAGGAAGAAATTAATGAGTTAAGCGTCGAAATCGATCAGGTTGATCAGGATAAAATTGAAGGTGAATTTGGCGACCTCTTTTTTGCGATGGTGAATGCAGCCCGTTTGTATGGTATCGATCCGGAAACTGCATTGGAACGTACGAACCTGAAATTCATCAGCCGGTTTCATTACCTCGAAAGCCAGACACTTCAGAAAGGGAAAGACCTGAAAAAGATGAGCCTGGCCGAAATGGATGAAATCTGGGACGAAGCAAAACGGTTGGAAAGAGAGTAATCAGTCGCAGTATTCAGTATTTAAAGTCTCATAAATAGGTAATTACATTTAATGCAAGCATATCCTTTACCGTTCGGCTTTAGCCAACGGACACGAAAAACTGAATATAATAATGATATAAATGATACAAAAATTTAAAAACTACGGAATTCTATTTATACTCTTGATATTCATATCGAATGGAGTTTTCGCACAAATCGATACCGTTCGCTTCAATAAATTTTACTTCAAAAAATATTGGACCGACACCAAAGCAATTGTTACATCTCCGGCAAGGTGGGACGGGAACGATTGGGTTAAGCTGGGCGTTTTGGTTTCTGGCACTGCAGGGTTATCGCTTGCCGATCAGTCGGTTAAAGATTATTTTCAGGAAAATAGAACCGTCGGGTTGGATCGTGTTTCAAAAAATTTTCTGGAGCCTTTTGGGTTAGAGTACAGCATGGTTTTTATTTCCGGTATTTTTGCGCATGGAATTATTGCAAAAAATCAGAAAAGCGTTAGCACTTCATTACTCGCTCTGGAAAGTTTCGCCCTGGCGAGTTTGTTTACGCGTATCCCTAAGATTTTGGTGGGGAGGGAGCGCCCCAACAATCCGGAAGGATATGGCCCATATACCATAAAAGGGCCTTTTCATGGCAACAGTTTTCCTTCAGGGCATACCACGGCTGTTTTTGCAGTAGCTTCGGTTATTGCCACACAGTACAGCGATATGAAATGGGTTCCGGTTACAGCTTATTCTGTGGCCTCTTTAGTGGGTTTGTCACGGATTTACGACAATAAACATTGGTTAACTGATGTTGCACTAAATCCGCCAAAGGGCGGATAGCTTTTCTGATCAAATATACTTAAAATGGTACTGAACGGGAGCACCACCTCCCTAAAAACTAATTTAATAATTTTTAAAGTTCAGTACCATGAGAAAGAAAAGTGAATTTA